>JAUYLL010000128.1 GCA_030698375.1 Nocardioides sp.
ACTGCGCCGGGTCGCCGACGATCGTCCAGCTCGCGGTCCGCCCGCGCCGCCCGACCATCCGCCACTGCATCGGCGTGAGGTCCTGGGCCTCGTCGATGAGCACGTGGGCGTAGCCGTCGTCCTCGATCCGGTGCTCCGGCGGGCGCCAGCTCGGCCTCCCCGCGAGCTCGCGGTCGGAGACCGTCGTGACCTCGACGCGCTCGCCGCTGCCGTCTTCGGGCGGGGCCACGATCGGCCGCTCGCCGTGCTCGACCTCGGTCGGCAGGTCGCCCAGCGCATAGCGCAGCTCGTCGATCAGCGCGATGTCCTCGACCGACCAGTCCCCCGGCTCGACGCCCGCCCACGACTTGGCGAGCTGGGCCTGGTCGGCATGGCTGACCACGCCCTCCCCGACCCGGGCCAGCACCTCGGCGTCGCGCAGCCAGGCCAGCACCGCCGGCCCGTCCAGCGCCGGCCACCAGGCCAGGGCGAAGTCGACGAACGGGTCGTGGCTGAGCAGCTCGTCGAGGAACTCCTCGTACCCGCGCTCACGACCCCGCTCGCTACGCACCTGACGCCACAGCGCGTCGGCCAGCGCCCGCGGCACCCGGTTGAGCTGTCGGTTGCGCTTGCCGTGGTTGAGCAGGGACCGGCGTACGGCGGCCAGCTCCTTGTGCCCCAGCAGCAGCACGTCGTCGCGGTAGAACAACCGGAAGCTGGTCGGCGCGCCGGGCACCCCCTGTCGCGCCAGCCGGCGCATCAGCTCGGCCATCCGCGCCGAGCCCTTCACGTCCGCGGCGGCCGGGTCGTCGCGCCGCTGCGCCCGCAGCCCGTCGACGACCTCGCCGAGCGAGCGCAGCGCGACCGCGGTCTCGCCCAGCGACGGCAGCACCCGCTCGATGTAGCGCATGAAGACCCCGGACGGCCCGACCACGAGCACCCCGCCGGTCTCGTAGCGGCGCCGGTCGGAGTAGAGCAGGTACGCCGCGCGGTGCAGCGCCACGACCGTCTTCCCGGTCCCCGGGCCGCCCGAGATGGTCACGACCCCGCGCGAGGGCGCGCGGATCGCCTTGTCCTGCTCGGCCTGGATGGTCGCGACGATCGAGTGCATCGACCGGTCGCGCGCCCGGGTGAGCTGGGCCATCAGCGCGCCCTCGCCGATGATCGGGAGGTCGGTCTCGACGGTGTCGTCGAGCAGCTCGTCCTCGACGCCGCTGACCTTCTTGCCGCTGCTGCGCAGCACCCGGCGCCGTACGACGCCCTCCGGCGTGGCGGCCGTGGCCTGGTAGAACACGGCTGCCGCAGGAGCGCGCCAGTCGATGAGCAGGGTGTCGCGGTGCTCATCCCGCAGACCGATCCGGCCGATGTAGCGGGGCTCGCGGTCGAGCTCCTCGCGCAGGTCGAGACGGCCGAAGACCAGGCCCTCGTGGGCGGCGTCCAGGACCGCCAGGCGGCGGGCCGCCTGGAAGACCATGGCGTCGCGCTCGACGAGCCCGCCCTCGTGGCCCAGCTTCCCGCGCGCGTGCCCCTCGCGGGCCAGCTCCTTGGCGCTCCGGGCGGAGACCTCCATCTGGGTGTAGACCCGGTCGACGAAGCGCTGCTCCGTAGCGATCTCGCGGGCGCGAAGCTCCTCGCCGCCGCCCGGGCTTTCCTCGGTCACGTGTCCCTCGAACTCCACTCGCTGCTGACGCCCGTCCCGCAACGGGAGGGCGGACAACTCTAGCGAGGCGGGTGCGCCGACGTACGAGGTGGTCAGGCCTCGGGCACGCGGCTCGTGCAAGATCCCCGCAAGTCCGCGCAGATCCGAGCAATAGCGACGTGGGGCGTACGGCGGCGCTCTAGGCTCCTGCTCACCCGGGGTGTCCGGGCATTCCTTCCCGTCATCTCGGAGCCCTCGTGCGTCGTCTTCTCCTCCCCCTGTTCACCGGTCTCGCGTTGGTCGCCGGCCCCGTCGTCCTCGCCGCCCCTGCCACCGCCGAGACCCTCGTGGTCCAGGACGCGAAGAAGGACGTGCGGGTCATGGACATGGAGACGGGCTCGGTCACGAAGGATCCGGCCGTCCGCGACCACGACATCGTGCGTACTCGCGTGGCCCACCGGCGCCACGCACTCGTGGTCCGGGTCAAGCACCGCTCGCTCACCGGCCCGAAGGCCATGCAGGGAACGAGCGTGCGGATCGTGACCCGGGATGAGGAGTTCTCGGCGGACTGGTTCCGGATCAAGGGCATGGGGACCTTCGTGGAGCTCACGGACCAGAACGGCGAGACCGTGGAGTGCAAGGTCACGGCGACCAACCGCCCGAAGAAGGCGCTGCGCACCCTGCGCGTCCCGCGGACCTGCCTCGGTGAGCCCACCTGGGTCCGCGTCAACCCGATGTCACTCACGGTGCGCAAGAACGACTACCGCGTGGATTTCGGCATGGGCGGCGGGATGAGGAGCAGTGACCGCCTCACGCGTCGCGTGCGGGTCGGCTGACCCCTACCGTTTGCGGGAGAGGAACGTCGTCATCGCCTCGCGGGCCTCGTCGGAGCCGAAGAGCCGCGCGGACTGCGCCACCACGGAGTCGGCGTGCTCCTCGATCCCGGCGAGCAGGTCGCGAGTGAGCAGCGCCTTCGTCTCCCGCAGCCCCTGGGGGGCGCCGGTGACCAGGCTGGCGAGCTGCTCGTCGACCGCCGTATCCAGGTCGTCGGCGGGCACCACGCGGGTCACCAGCCCGTAGGCCTGAGCCTCCTCGGCACCGAACACCTCACCGCCGAGGCAGGTCAGGGCCGCGGCCCGCGACGTCATCCGCGGCAGCACGGTCAGGGAGATCACCGCCGGCGCGAGCCCGAGCTTGACCTCGGTCAGCGCGAAGGTCGCGCGGTCCGCGGCGACCACGAGGTCGCTCGCCGCGACGATGCCCGTACCGCCCGCGCGGACCGCGCCCTGGAGGCGGGTGACGACCGGCTTGGGCAGCGCGAGGATCCGGCGCTGGACCTCCACGATCCCCCGCGCACCCTCCTCCATCGGCACCGTCGAGGCCTCCGAGAGGTCCGCCCCGGAGCAGAACACCGACCCCGTCGCCTGCAGCAGGACCGCCCGTACGGCGTCGTCCTCCCCAGCGCGCTCGAGGTGCCCGAGCAGCTCGGTCACCAGCTGGCGCGAGAGCGCGTTGCGGTTGTCCGGGGAGTCCAGGGTGATGGTGGCGACGGCGCCCTCGGGCCCGCCGGTCTCGTAGTGCACCAGCTCGCTCATGCGCTCATCTTCTCCTCCCCGTCGAGCGAACCGATGACGGGCACGCCCGCGGCGGCCGTGCGAAGGCACGCGACCACCCAGTCGGGCTGCCGCATCACCTGGTGGTGGGTGAACCGCAGCACCCGCCACCCGGCCAGGGTGAGCACGGTGTAGCGCCAGCAGTCGCGGGCGAAGGCGTCGCGCGCACCGTGCCAGGCCCAGGAGTCGGCTTCCAGTGCCAGGCGGTGGTCGCGGTCGAGGACGTCGGGGTGGAGCGTCCGGCCGCCCGCGGTGACCGCACCCTGCGGCTCCACGTCGAGCCCGGCCTCGAGTGCGAGCGCGCGGAGGACGGACTCGAACGGGTTGGCCGCGCGGGCGTCGGCGTACCGGGCGACCCGACGCGCGGAGGCGGCCCCCTTGCCCCGCACCTCGTCCGCGGCCCGGACCAGCCGCACCCCGTCGACGTCACCGCGGCGCAGCGCCGAGTCCGCAACTGCCAGCGCCTCCGGGAACGGCAGCCGACGCGCACAGTCGACGACGGTGCGTGTGCAGCCGGTGACGACCCGCTCCTCGGTCAGGTCACCGTAGACGAGGTTGACCGCACGCCGGTCGGTCACCTTCGCCTTCCGCGGGACCGTCACCCACGGCAGGGGCGGCGGGTGGGCCACCTCCCACCCGTGCACGACCGCGGCGCTCAGGTGGGAGACCACGCCCCCGGCCCGGGCAGCGCGGGCCAGCGCGCGGTCCGCGTCGGGCAGGCGGTACCGGCCGCGGGCGAGGCGCTCGACGTCACCGCGCTCGAGCGCAGTGCGCAGGCGTTTGCGGCTCGTCAGGCGGAGGAGGTCAGCGCTCTGCGCGACTCCGCCGAGCTGCGCCAGCGCGTCCCGGGGGTCCATCCGGACAGCCTGCCGCGTTCCGTACCCCCGGCGATTTCTTTCCACAGGGGCCACTGGAACCGGCAAACGCGCGCCGAATCGGCCTTTTCAGCGGGTTCGGCGTGCGTTTGCCGGTTGGTGTGGTCCTCGTCAGTAGGACTTGGGCAGCCCCAGCGAGTGCATCGCGACGAAGTTGAGGATCATCTCCTTGCTCACCGGCGCGATCCGCATGACGCGGGTGGCCACGAGCAGCGCGGCCATGCCGTACTCCTGCGTCGCTCCGTTGCCGCCGTGGGTCTGGATCGCCCGGTCGACCGCGTTGCAGGCCGCCTCGGCCGCCGCGTACTTCGCAATGTTCGCCGCCTCGCCGGCCGCGCCGTCGTCACCGGCGTCGACCAGGGCCGCGGCCTTCTGGGTCATCAACCGCGCGAGCTCGGTCTCGATGTGGGCCTCGGCAAGCGGGTGCGCGATCGCCTGGTGGGCGCCAATGGGGGTGTCGCGGAAGACGCTGCGCTCCTTGGCGTACGCCGACGCCTTCTCCAGCGCGAACCGTGCGATGCCGGTGGCGAACGACGCCGCCATGATCCGCTCGGGGTTGAGGCCCGCGAAGAGCTGGACGATCCCGGCGTCCTCGTCGCCGACGAGCGCGTCCCCGGGGACCCGGACGTCGTCGATGAAGACGGTGAACTGCTTCTCCGGGCTGACCATCTCCATCGCGATCGGCTGGTACTCGAAGCCCGCCGCGTCGGTGGGGACGACGAACAGGCAGGGCTTGAGGGTGCCGGACTTCTGGTCCTCGGTCCGCGCCACGACGAGCACGTTCTTGGCCTCGTCGACCCCGGAGATGTAGATCTTGCGACCCTTGAGGATCCAGTCGGAGCCATCGCGACGGGCCGTCGTGGTGATCTTGTGGGAGTTCGAGCCCGCGTCGGGCTCGGTGATGGCGAAGGCCATCGTCTCGGTGCCGTCGGCGATGCCGGGGACCCAGCGCTGCTTCTGCTCCTCGGTGCCGTACTTGGCGATGACCTGGCCGCAGATCGCCGGCGAGACCACCATCATCAGCATCGGGCAGCCCTGCGCGGCGAGCTCCTCGCAGACCGCGGCGACGTCACCGATCCCGCCGCCCCCGCCGCCGTACTGCTCGGGGAGGTTGACGCCGAGGTAGCCGTTCTTGCCCAGCGCCAGCCACATGTCGGAGGTCTTCTCGCCGGAGCGGGCCTTGCCGACGAAGTAGTCCTGGCCGTAGCTCTTCGCGAGGGCGGCGACCGCCTTGCGCAGCTCCTGGCGCTCCTCGGACTCGATGAACGTGCTCATCCCTGCTCCTCCTGGTTGGTGTCGACCGCCTGCGTGCCTGCGTCGACCACCGCGAGCACGTCGCCCGCGGAGACCTGCTGCCCGGTGGTGACCGGGAGCTCGGTGACCACGCCGTCGGTCGGCGCGCTCACGGTGTGCTGCATCTTCATCGCCTCGAGCACCAGCACGGGCTGGCCCGCGACGACCTCGTCCCCGACCTGGGCGGCGACCCGGATGACGCTGCCCGGCATGGGTGCCAGCAGCGACCCGGCGGCGACCTGGTCGGCGGGGTCGACGAAACGGGGGACGACGTCGAGGGCCAGGTGGCCCCACGACGCCTGCACGTCGTAGCGCCCGGTGTCGGGGTCGGCGCCGAGGGTCTCGTGCACGGTGTGCGGGACTCGTACGCCGTCGTGCTCGACCACGACCCGGGCCTCACGGCCGCAGGTGGTGACCGAGACGGCGTGGGCACCCTCGACCTCGTCGTGGACGAGGCGGTAGTGCGCGCGGTACGGGTCGTCGCGCCCGGCGGTGGTGGGGCCGTACCAGCCGACCAGCAGCTCGGTGCCGCGCCAGGCGAACGTCGTGGCGCTCGGGGTCGAGACCACGTTCCGCCAGCCGACGGGCACCCCTCGCTGCGTCGTACGCCGGCGCGCCGTGAGCTCGGCCCGGCCCACGGCGGCGGCGAAGGCCGCGAGCGCCTGGTCGCGGTCGGTCCCGGTCGGGCCGGTGCTGGTGACGGCGGCGAGGTCGGCCTCGGCGAGCAGCGCGGTGTCGAGGTCGGCCGCGACGAACCGCGGGTGGCCGAGCACCTCGACGAGCAGGTCGCGGTTGGTGACGACCCCGTGGAGCCTCGTCCGGCGCAGCGCGCCGCGCAGCAGACGCACGGCCTCGTCGCGGGTCGGCGCCCAGGCGATGAGCTTGGCGAGCATCGCGTCGTAGTGGGTGCCAACCTCGTCACCGCTGCCGAACCCGGCGTCCAGCCGGAGGCCGGGCGCCTCGAGGGCGGCGAAGCGGGCGTCGACGTCGGGGACCTCGAGGAGGTCCAGGGTGCCGCTCTGCGGCTGGTAGTCCGACGACGGGTCCTCGGCGTACAGGCGCACCTCGACCGCGTGCCCCTTCGCCGGGCGGGCCGCAGGCAGCGGGCGCCCCTCGGCCACCGCGATCTGCAGGGCGACCAGGTCGACGCCGTGCACGCACTCGGTGACCGGGTGCTCGACCTGGAGGCGGGTGTTCATCTCCAGGAAGTAGAAGCGCTCGGTGATGGCGTCGTAGAGGAACTCGACGGTGCCGGCGCCCCGGTAGTCGATGGCGGCGGCCGCGGCCCGCGCGGCGTCGTGGAGTGCGGTGCGCACCTCGTCGCGCAGACCCGGGGCGGGGGCCTCCTCGACCACCTTCTGGTGGCGGCGCTGCAGCGAGCAGTCGCGGTCGCCGAGCACGAGCACGCCGTCGGCCGCACCGACGACCTGCACCTCGACGTGGCGGCCGCGCTCGACGTACGGCTCGACGAAGACCGCGCCGTCGCCGAAGGCGGAGGCCGCCTCGGCGGTGGCGCTCTCGACGGCGGCAGCGACCGCGTCGAGGGCCCGCACGACGCGCATCCCTCGGCCGCCTCCGCCGGCGCTGGCCTTCACCAGGACCGGGAGGTCGGCGGCGGTGATCGCGGCCGGGTCGAGGTCGGTCAGACAGGGCACGTCCGCGTCGACCATCAGCTTCTTGGCGGCGATCTTCGAGCCCATCTGCTCGATGGACTCCGGCGCCGGACCGACCCAGGTCAGGCCCGCGTCGAGAACAGCGCGCGCGAACGCGGCGTTCTCGGAGAGGAAGCCGTAGCCGGGGTGGATCGCGTCGGCGCCCGTCCGGCGGGCTGCCTCGAGGATCAGGTCGGCGCGCAGGTAGGTCTCGGCGGGAGTATTCCCGGGCAGGGGTACGGCGGCGTCGGCGTCGGCGACGAACGGCAGGTCGGCGTCGGCCTCCGAGTGCACCGCGACGGTCTCGATCCCGAGCCGGCGGCAGGTCGCGAAGACCCGGCTGGCGATCTCGGCGCGGTTGGCGACGAGCAGCTTCTCGATCACTGAGCTCACATCCTGAAGACGCCGAAGCGCTCGGCGCCGACGATGGGGGTCTGGGCGATCACCGAAAGGCAGAAGCCGAGGACGGTGCGGGTGTCGCGCGGGTCGATGACGCCGTCGTCGTAAAGCATCCCGGAGAGGAAGAACGGCAGGGACTGCTCCTCGACGCTGGCCTCGATGAACGACCGCATCCCGGCGTCGGCCTCCTCGTCGTACTCCTTGCCCTTGGCCTCGGCCGCGGCACGCGCGACCAGCGAGAGGACGCCGGCGAGCTGGGCCGGGCCCATCACGGCGGACTTGGCGCTGGGCCAGGTGAAGAGGAAGCGCGGGTCGTAGGCACGGCCGTTCATGCCGTAGTTTCCGGCGCCGTAGGACGCACCCATAATCACGCTGAGGTGCGGCACGGTCGAGTTGGAGACGGCGTTGATCATCTGGGCGCCGTGCTTGATGATCCCGCCCTGCTCGTACTCCTTGCCGACCATGTAGCCGGTGGTGTTGTGCAGGAACAGCAACGGGGTGTCGGACTGGTTGGCCAGCTGGATGAACTGCGTGGCCTTCTGCGCCTCCTCGCTGAAAAGCACCCCCTGGGCGTTGGCGAGGATGCCGATCGGGTGGCCGTGCAGCCGGGCCCAGCCGGTGACGAGGCTCGGGCCGTAGAGCGGCTTGAACTCGTCGAAGGCGACCTTGTTCGTCGCGCTCACGCCGTCGCACATGCGGGCGATGACCTCGCGCGGGTCGAACGGCTCCTTGAGGTCGCCGGGGATGAGGTCGAGCAGGCCGTCGGGCTCGGCGTCCGGCTCGGCGTACGGCGCCTCCACGGCCGGGCGCTCGCGGTTGAGCCGCGCCACGATCCGCCGCCCGATCCGGATCGCGTCGCGCTCGTCGACGGCGAGGTAGTCAGCCAGGCCAGAGACGCGGGCGTGCATCTCGGCACCGCCGAGCGACTCATCGTCGGACTCCTCGCCGGTCGCCATCTTCACCAGCGGCGGGCCGCCGAGGAAGACCTTCGCCTGCTCCTTGACCATGACCGTGTAGTCGCTCATGCCGGGCACGTAGGCACCCCCGGCTGTCGAGTTGCCGAAGACCAGGGCGATGGTGGGCTGCTTGCGGGCGCTGGCGCGGGTGAGGTCGCGGAAGAGCTTGCCTCCCGGGATGAAGATCTCCTTCTGGGTCGGGAGGTCAGCACCCCCCGACTCCACCAGCGAGATCGTCGGGAGGTCGTTCTCCTCGGCGACCTGGGAGGCGCGGAAGATCTTCTTCACCGTCCACGGGTTGCTCGCCCCGCCCTTGACCGTGGGGTCGTTGGCGGTGATCAGGCAGGCGACGCCCTCGACCACGCCGATGCCGGTGACGACGCTGGCGCCGACCGTGAAGTCCGAGCCCCAGCCGGCCAGCGGGGAGAGCTCGAGGAAGGCCGACCCCTCGTCGACGAGCAGCTCGATGCGCTCGCGAGCGGTGAGCTTGCCCCGCTCGTGGTGGCGGGCGACGTACCGCTCGCCACCGCCGGCGACCGCCGTGGCGTGCTCGGACTCGAGGTCGGCGAGCTTGGCCAGCATCGTCTCGCGGTTGGTGCTCATGACGGGGCCTCCACGACCTGCTTCATCCGCTCAAGGGTCGAGCGCATCCCGCGCTCGTTGGTCCGCCCGCGCAGCCGCCCGAGCAACAACCAGTAGAGGCGCATCGGCAGGGCCGGCTCGAGCCGGAAGTACTCGGTGACCACGGTGCCGTCGCCGTCCGGCTCGAGGCGGTAGCCCCAGTTGTTGACCGACACTGAGTCGGTGCCGACGGAGAACTCGAAGACCCGCGGCGGGTCGCAGACGGTCACGGTGCACGGCGACCAGTACGTCGGGCCCACGCCGTTGCGCTTGACGTGCCCGGCGAAGGTCGCGCCGACCTCCGGGCCGGCCGAGCCCCGGGTCCAGCGAGCCCCGAAGGTCTCGGGTGAGAACTCACCGATGCGGGTGACATCGCTGACCAGGTCCCACACCACCTCCGGTGCGGCGGCCATGCGCAGCGACACCTCGCCGCCCAGCGGCGGGATCAGCCTCATGACGCGTACCCGAGCAGCTTCGCGGCCAGGTCGTTCAGCACTTCGGTCGCGCCACCGCCGATACCGAGGATCCGCTGGTCGCGGTAGTGCCGCTCGACCTCGGCGCCGTGCATGTAGCCGGCGCCGCCGTGCAGCTGGACGGCCTGGTCGACGACGAACGCGCTGGCCTCGACCGCGACGTTCTTGGCCATGCAGGCCTCCGCGATGACCTGCTCCCCGGCCGCGTGCCGGCGTACGACGTCGTGGGCGTAGGTGCGCGCCACCTCGACCCGCTGGCGCATCTCGACCAGGCGGTGGCGCACCACCTGGCGGGAGGCCAGCGGCTTGCCGAAGGTGTGCCGCTCCTTGGCGTAGGCGGCAGTGAGGTCGAGCGCGCGGCCGGCGATGCCGTAGGCGTGCACGGCGAGGCCGATCCGCTCGCTGACGAACTGCTCGGCGATCTGGTAGAAGCCCGAGCCCTCCTCGCCGACGAGGTTCTCGACCGGGACGCGGGCGTCGACGTACGAGAGCTCGGCGGTGTCGGAGCAGTGCCAGCCCATCTTGCGCAGGCTGCGGGTGACGGTGAACCCGGGCGTGCTCTTCTCGACGACCAGCAGCGAGATGCCGCCGTGGCCGGGACCGCCGGTGCGAACCGCGGTGGTGACGAAGTCGGCGCGGACGGCAGAGGTGATGAACGTCTTCGCGCCGTTGACGACGTAGTGGTCGCCCTCGCGCACGGCCCGGGTGGTGATGTTGGCGACGTCGGAGCCGCCGTCGGGCTCGGTGATCGCCAGCGAGCCGATCTTCTCGCCCGCCAGCGTCGGGCGGACGAACCGCTCGACGAGGTCGGCGTTGCCGGAGGCGGCGATGTGGGGCACAGCGATGCCGTGGGTGAACAGCGCCGACATCAGGCCGCTGCTGGCGCCGGCGTCGAAGAAGGCCTCCTGCAGCGCGAGGGTGTCGGTGCCGTCGCCACCGCTGCCGCCGACCTCCTCGGCGAACCCGATGCCCAGGAAGCCCTGGTCCGCGGCCTTGCGGTGCAGCTCGCGCGGGAGCTCGCCGGCGTCCTCCCAGGCGTCGAGGTGCGGCATGACCTCGCGCGTCACGAAGGTCCGGGCGGAGTCCTGCAGCGCACGCTGCTCGGCGGTCCAGGTCGTCACATGAGCTCCTCGGGGATGTTCACCAGTCGCGATCGGAGCCACTCCCCGACCGCCTTCGCCTGCGGGTCGAACCGGGTCGAGGCCGCCACGCCCTGGCCGAGCAGGCCCCGGACCAGGACGTTGACCGCGCCGAGGTTCGGCAGCGGGTGGACCTCGACGTCGAGGTCGGCCGTCTCGGGCAGCAGGCTGCGGACCTCGTCGGGCGTGACGAGGTGGAGCAGCCAGGCCAGGCGTGCGTCGTACTGCTCGGCGTCGGCGGCCTCGGGACGGGAGACCCACAGGCCGACGTTCGCGTCGCCACCCTTGTCGCCGGAGCGGGCGTGGACGAAGGTCCCCAGCGGCAGCCGCCGGGTCACCGTGCCCTCGAGCCCGCCGTGCCTGTCAGGGAATGTGGCCGGATCGGGGCTGCCATTTCCCCTGACCGGTCGCAGAGCCCCCGGCCGGCCGGGGACTCGACCCCCGTCCTCCACCACCCGGCGCGCACCGTCCGGCAGCACGACGACGTGCTCGACGGTGTCGCGGGGGACGTAGGCGGGGCGGTAGACGCCGTACGGCGTGGGCTTGGCCGGCGGGGCGGTGAGGGTGAAGCCGGGGTACGACGCCAGGGCCAGCTCGACGAACGTGCTGGTGAACGCCTTCCCGACGGGGTCGGCCTCCGGGTCGAGGACGGTGCAGCGCAGCCGGGCGCTGGCGCACTCCTCGGTGTCGGCGTCCGCGCGGTCGGTGCGGGCGAGGGTCCAGTCGACGGTCGTGGGGCGGGTTCCGGCGCTCCAGCGCGCCTCGACCTGCTCCTGGAGCCAGTCGGCCTTCTCCCCGATGGCGAGACCGGTGAGGACGAGCTCGGCCGAGTTCCGCCAGCCCCCGAGCTCGTTGACGCAGACCTTCAGCTCCTCGGGCGGTGGCCCGCCGCGGACGCCGGTGACCGCGACCCGGTCCTCGCCGTCCTGCGCGAGCTCCACCGAGGTCAGGTCGACGCTCACGTCGGGGTTGAGGTAGGTCCCGGTCTGGATCTCGTAGACCAGCTGCGCGGTGACCGTGTCGACGGTGACGACGCCGCCGGTGCCGTCCTGCTTGGTGATGACGCTGCTGCCGTCGGCGGCGACCTCCGCGACCGGGAAGCCCAGCGGGCGGGTGTCGCGCGGCAGCGCGAGGAAGCCGGAGAAGTTGCCGCCCGTCGCCTGGGTGCCGCACTCGATCACGTGGCCGGCGACGACGGCGCCTGCGAGCTCGTCGTACGCGGATGCATCCCAGCCGAAGTGGCTGATCGCGGGGCCGACGACGACCGAGGCGTCGGTGACCCGTCCGGTGACGACGATGTCGGCGCCGGCATCGAGCGCGGCGGCGATACCGAAGGCACCGAGGTAGGCGTTCGCCGTGAGCGCGCCCTCCAGGCCGAGGTCGGCGGCGCGGGGCAGCAGGTCGTCGCCCTCGACGTGGGCCACGGCGGGGTCGAGGCCGAGTCCGCGGGCGACCTCACGCACGCGGTCGGCCAGCCCGGCGGGGTTCAGGCCGCCAGCGTTGGCGACGATCCGCACCCCGCGCTCGAGGGCCAGGCCGAGGGAGTCCTCGAGCTGGGTGACGAAGGTGCGGGCGTAGCCCAGCGACGCGTCGCGCATCCGGTCCTTGCCGAGGATGAGCATCGTCAGCTCGGCGAGGTAGTCACCGGTGATCACGTCGACCCCCGGCTCCCCCTCGAGCAGCTCACGCATCGCCGAGAGCCGGTCGCCGTAGAAGCCGGAGCAGTTGCCGATGCGCAGCGGGGCGGGGCTCATCGGTCCGCCCCCGGGCCCGGGCGCCCGGAACCGGCCGGACCGGCGAAGGCCTGCGCGATCGTCATCCACTCCGCCGCGTCCTCGCCGTCCGCGACCAGGTCGAGCATCTCGGGGTGGCGGCGCTGGGTCACCAGCAGGCAGAAATCGTGCGCCGACCCGATCACCCGCTGGGCGGCGTCCTCGGGTCCATGGGTCCACACCTCGCCGCTGGGTGCCACCAGCTCGAAACGGAACGGCTCGGCGGGTGGGGTGCGGCCGTGCACGGTGTAGGCGAAGTCGCGAGTGCGGGTGCCGATGTGGACGACGTGGCGGATCCGGTCGGTCGGTCCGACGAGGATGCCGAGCGCGTCGACGACGTCGCGGCCGTGGGCCCAGGTCTCCATGAAGCGCGCGCTGCCCATCGACGTCGGGCTCATCGGGGGGCCGAACCACGGCACCTTCTCGCCCTCGGGGTGGGCCAGGAGCACCTCCCGCAGGCGGGCGCGGCCGGTTCGCCAGGTCTCGAGGAGCTCCGCGCGCGGACGCTCGGCCCACTCCTCGGCGCAGGCGTCGACGAAGCCGGTGGGGTCGGCCATCGCCTCAAGGACGGCGGCGTCCCACCCCTCCTTGTCGGTGGCGGCCAGCGCGGCGACGTGGTCGGTCCAGGCGAGGTGCGCCACCTGGTGGGCGATGGTCCAGCCCTCAGCCGGCGTGGGGAGGTGCCACTGGTCGTCGTCGAGGTCGCTCACGATCGCGTCGAGGGCCTCGCTCTCGGCGGCGAGGTCGTCGAGCACCTGCTCCAGGGCGGCGCGCTTGTCGGTCATCGGGGCTCCTCGGGGCTGGTCTGGTCGAGGTGGTCGTCGAGCACCCGCGCCCAGCGAGCGAGGATCCGCCGGCGCCGAGCCGCGTCGTCGGTGAGGGTGGCCGCCAGGCCCAGACCACGGACCAGGTCGAGGGTGGCCTGGACGAGCTCGCGGGCGCCGGGGCTGGCCTCGTCGATGCCGAGCAGGTCGACGGTGAGCCGGTGGGTCTCCCGGCCGACCCGCGCCTCCAGCGGGGCGACCGCAGCGCGCAGCCCCTCGTCGGTGCGCGCGGCGACCCACAGCTCCAGGGCCGCGGCGAAGACCGGGCCGGTGAAATGGGCGGCGAGCATGTCGAGCACGGCCGCGGTGCGACGGCGCCCGCGCGGCAGGTCGTGGGCGCCCGCGGCGAGCTCCGTCCCGCGCACCGCGGAGAGGTGCTCGACCGCGGCGAGCACGAGGTCGTTCTTCGTCGGGAAGTGGTGCAGCTGGGCGCCGCGGCTCACACCCGCCCGCTGGCTGACCAGCGTGGTGGAGGTGCCGGCGTACCCGCGCTCGACGAGGAGCTCGACCGTGGCCTCGAGCAGCCGCAGCCGCATCGCGCGGCTGCGCTCCTCCTGGGTGGCACGGACGGCGGTGGGCACCGGTCCATCGTCGCCGCCAGACAACAAACAGTCAAGCCTGACTTTTAGTCTGCGTCAGACTCGACCCATGTTCCGTGAGGCCACGACCGCCGACGCCGCCGCGCTGTGCGACCTCGAGCGCGCGGCGAGCCAGGCCGCGCTCGGGCACGTCTTCGCCCCCGACCGGCACCCGTTTCCCGAGGACGATGTACTCACCCGGTGGGCGCTGGTCCTCCAGGAACCGGGCGCACGGGTCCTGCTGGCCGACGGCATCGCGCTGGTCGCCCACGACCTGACGACCCTGCGGCACCTGGCCGTGCACCCCGACCACTGGGGCGAGGGCTGGGGTCGCCGCGGGGTCGAGGTGGCCGTCGCCGCGCTGCGGGTCGCCGGGACCGACCACCCCACCCTGTGGTGCCTGGAGGAGAACAGCCGGGCCCGCGGCCTCTACGAGCACCTGGGCTGGGAGCCGACAGGTGCGACGCAGGAGGCCGCGTGGCCGCCGTACCCGACAGAGATGGAGTACCGGCTGCGCGGGTGAGTCAGGACTCGCGCGGATCCTCGAGCTCGCCGCGCTCCTCGGCCGGGGGGACCTGGTCGACCTCGGCCCGCCGGGCGGCGTCGCGGATCTCGAAGACGTCGGTGGCGAGCTCGCCGACGGTGCGAGCGATGTCGCGCACCGCGCCGGTGACGATCGTGGTCACCCCGCCCACCGCGTTCGCGGTCGCCTCGACCGTCGATTGCAGCGCGTCCTTGCGGATCTCGGCCTTGCTCAGGTGGTCCTTTGCCTTGCCCATGGGCTCCCCTCTCACCGGCTCAGGCAGCAGTATCCGCCTTCGCGGCCTCGGGCGTCGGGGCCGGGCCCTCCGAACGGTTCGGGAGGGCGAGGCGGAAGATCTTCCTCGCGACGCTGAAGAGCTGCTTGGGCAGCGGGCCGGTGTTGTAATCCAGGCCGTAGCGCTCGCAGGCCTCGCGGACCTCCTCGGAGAGCTCCGGGTAGCGACGCGCGGGCAGGTCGGGGAAGAGGTGGTGCTCGATCTGGTGGGAGAGGTTGCCGCTCATCAGGTGCAGCAGCTTGCTGCCGGAGATGTTGGCCGAGCCCAGGATCTGGCGGAAGTACCAGTGGCCGCGCGACTCGTCGGCGGTCTCCTCCTCGGTGAACGTCTCCACGCCGGCCGGGAAGTGGCCGCAGAAGATGATGTTGAACGCCCAGATGTTGCGGACCAGGTTGGCCGTCACGTTCCCCGCGAGGGTGAGCGGGAACAGCGGACCGGTAAGCGCCGGGAAGAGCAGGTAGTCCTTGGCCGCCTGGCGACGGATTTTCCTCAACAGGCCGGGGTAGAGCGGCTTGTTGTCGGCGATGCTGCGCTTGCCGGCGACGATGTTCTCGGCCTCGAGGTCGTGCATGGCCACGCCCCACTCGAAGAAGACCATCAGCAGGAGGGCGTAGACCGGGTTGCCCAGGTAGTACGGGCTCCACTTCTGGTCCTCGTCCATGCGGAGGATCCCGTAGCCGATGTCGCGGTCCTTGCCGAGGATGTTGGTGAAGGTGTGGTGGATGTAGTTGTGCGAGTACTTCCACTGCTCACCGGGGCAGACGTTGTCCCAGTCGTACATCCGGGAGTTCAGCGCCGGGTCGCCCATCCAGTCGTACTGACCGTGCATGACGTTGTGGCCGATCTCCATGTTGTCGAGGATCTTGGAGATCGACAGCGCGCCGACCGCGAGCGGCCACGCGGGGGGCAGGTAGAAGAGCGCGCGGCCGGCGATCTCGAAGGCGCGCTGGGCCTTCACGACGTTGCGGATGTACGTCGCGTCCTCCTCGCCGAGCTCGGAGAGCACGCGCTTGCGGATCACGTCCATCTCCTCGCCGAAGCGGTCGAGGTCGGCGGGGGTGAGCCCCGCGCGGCCGGCGACGGTGCTGGGGTCGAGCTGGTCCTGGCGCGCCTTGCGGGCGGCCTCGGCAGCCTTCGACGCCGTGTCCTTGCGGGCCTTGGGGCCGGTGGCCGAGGTGGCCTGGGTGACGGGGGTGACAGTCATGGTGCTCTCCTTCGGTCGGGAGCGGGATGTGCGTACAGGAAGTTGGGGCTTCGGGGCCGTGGAACGTGTCCGAAGTCGGAAAGTCACTACACGTGTAGTGACTTTCGACCCCGCTACAACTCCACGGAGCAGTCGCCGACGGGGGCGGAGACGCAGACGCGGATGTCCTCGTCGGGGAGGGCGGACTCCTCGCCGGTGAGGACGTTGCGGACGGTGCCCTCGGTCTTGCGGGAGGTACAGGAGAAGCAGATGCCCATCCGGCAGCCGTACTCCGGCGTCAGCCCGAGGGCCTCGGCCTGCTCGAGCAGCGTGGCGCCGGAGTTGGCGGCCTGCTCGCCGGAGCGGGTGAAGGCCACCGAGCCCTCGGCGTCGCCGGTCGCGACCGTGGGCGTCTTGAAGTACTCGACACGCAGCCGCTCGGTGCCGGCGTACGCGTCCTCGACCAGTGCGACGAGGCCGGCGGGGCCGCAGGCCCAGGCGTCGACGTCGCGGTAGTCCGGCGCGAGGGTGGCGAGCGCCTCGGTGGTGAAGAGGTCGCCGCCGGCGTCGGGGTGCACCAGGTGCACGTCGACGCCGTTGTCGGCCGCGGCCAGCGCGGCGAGCTCGTCGGCGTAGATCTGGTGGGCCGGGGTCTGGGCGTAGTGCAGGAAGGTGATCCGGCCGTCGTACCCGTCGCGCAGCAGCGTGCGGGTCATCGCCATCACCGGGGTGATGCCGGAGCCTCCGGAGAGGAAGACCAGCCGGTCGGGGAGCGGGTCGGGCAGGACGAACTCGCCGAGGGCCTGCGAGAGGTGCAGGACCTGGCCGGGGCGGGCCTGCTCGACGAGGTACGACGACACGGTGCCGCCGTCGTTGGAGCGGATGGTGAGCGTGAACTCCTCACCGGGCGCGGAGGCCGCGCTGGAGATGGAGAAGACGCGGGTCAGGCGCCGGGCGCCGGGGAGCTCGAGGCCGACCTGCACGTGCTGGCCGGCGACGTGGCCCTCCCAGGTGCTGGTCGGCTGGAGGGTGAGGGTGGCGACCGGGTTCGCGGTGTCGGTCTCGCGCTCGATGCTCACGACGCGGGCGCGCACCTCGCGGGCGGCCCACATCGGGTTCACCAGCTCGAGGTAGCGGTCCACGCCGTGGGGCGCGGTCAGGGCGGCGAGCGTCGACGAGCGGAGGACCCTGCGGGCGATGCTGCGGGTGCTGCTCATGGCCGTGCTCCTGGTGGTCGGGGGTACGTCGGACCCACGGGTGGCGTCCGCCACGCTCAGTGTACGAGCGTGCACTGAAAGCCTCGCGGCTGCGCTCCCCCCGGTCAACCCCACCCCGGGTGACGGTGCGCACACAGGTGCACGCGCGTCCACCCAGACGCGGCGGTGCCTACGATGGCCCCGTGACCCAGCCCGTCGACACCGGCACCCGCCAGGAGCGCAAGGAGCGCACCCGCCAGGCGATCCTCGACGCGGCCCTCACCCTCGCAGCCGAGGAGACCCTCGCGGCGGTTTCGCTGCGCCAGGTCACCCGCGAGGTCGGCATCGTGCCGACGGCGTTTTACCGGCACTTCGCCTCCGTCGAGGAGCTCGGCCTGGCCCTGGTCGACGAGTCCTTCGCCTCACTGCGCGGCATGATCCGGTCGGTCCGGGCCGGCAACCCGTCGCTGGAGGACGTCGTCCGCGACTCGGCCTCGATCCTGGTCGAGCACGTCCACCAGCACCGCGACCACTTCCGCTTCATCGCCCGCGAGCGCTTCGGCGGGATGGCGGAGGTCCGCATCGCCATCGCCCACGAGCTCGACCTCTTCGAGCGTGAGCTCGCCGCCGACGTCGCGCGGCTGCCGGGCATGGAGGCCTGGTCGGCCGAGGACCTGCGGATCCTGGCCAACCTCATCATCAACGCGATGGTGGCCACCGCCGAGAGCCTGCTCGACGCTGACGGCCGCGCGGCCGAGCGGCTGGCGGAGCACGTCGCCCGGCGACAGCTGACCATGATCATCGTCGGCGCCGCCAACTGGAGGAGCAGCCCATGACCGGCCTCTCAGACGTCCTGTCCCCCGACCCCGCTCACGAGCACTCGGACGTCACCGGCGGATGGTTGCGGCCGGCGGTCTTCGGCGCGATGGACGGGTTGGTCTCCAACGTCGCCCTCATCGCGGGGGTCGCTGCGGGGGCGAGCGCAGCCGGCGCAGACCGGGCCGACAGCGTGCTGCTCGCGGGGCTCGCCGGGCTCTCGGCCGGGGCGCTGTCGATGGCCGCCGGCGAGTACACCTCGGTCGCCAGCCAGTCCGAGGCCGCCGAGCGCGAGATCGCCCGTGAGCGCGCGGAGATCCTCGACAACCCCGAGGGCGAGATAGCCGAGCAGGCCGAGCGGCTGGTCGCGCAGGGCGTGGAGCCCGCGCTCGCCGACGAGGTCGCCGCGCAGATGCACCGCGACCTCGACAACGCCGTGTCCGTCCACGTGCGCCACGAGCTCGGCGTGGAGGCCGACACCCTGGCCTCACCGATGCTCGCGGCGGTCTCGTCGTTCCTGGCGTTCTCGCTCGGTGCGCTGGTCCCGGTGCTGCCCTGGCTGATCGGGGTGCCGCGCCTCGACGTCACCGTGCTGCTCACCCTCACGGCGTTGTTCGTCTGCGGGGCGGTGGTGTCGCGGGTGACCAGCCGCAGCTGGTGGTACACCGGGCTCCGCCAGGTCGCCCTCGGCGGCGCGGCCGCCGCGGCGACGTACGGACTCGGCGCCGCGGTGGGCGTCGGCCTCGGCTGACTCGGTCAGTCAGCGGAGCCGAGCGGCTCCCACAGACCCATCAGGTTGCCCTCGGTGTCCTTGAAGTAGGCGGTGCGGCCGAAGCCGACGACCTGCTGCGGCGGCATGACGACCTGGCCGCCGAAGGACTCCAGCCGCTGCATCGCCGCGTCGAGGTCGTCGACCTCGATGGTCAGCATCGGACGGTCGGAGGGCGACTCCCGGCGCAGCAGGCCGCCGTTGATGGCCCCACGCTCCTCGGGCCGACCGTCGTCGCCGACGGGGCCGGGCTGCACGGAGAGGTGGTGCTTGCTCGGGCCCTCGACGAACGACCAGCCGAAGGTCTCGCCGTAGAAGGTGCGCGCCCGCTCAGGGTCGTCGAAGGGGACCTCGAAGTGCACGACACGTCCGCTCATGCCCCGCACTCTAGTCGCCGGCGTCGCTGCGCGACCGGGGTACCCGCAAGCCCGGTGGGACGATGAGGGGGTGCCCCGCGGCGACGTCCCCGGCTCCGCACCGGGCACCTCGATGGCGTTCCTCGACGGCACCGTCGTCACCATCGCGCTCCGCGTCATCGGCGGGGACCTGGACGCCTCGCTGACCGCGACCGTGCTCGCCGCCGCGCCGACCCGGCACGCCGGCGTGTCCAGCGGCATCAACAACGCGATCGCCCCCACCGGCGGCCTGCTCGCGGTCGCCGCACTGCCGGCCGCGGTCGGGCTCAGCCGAACATCTTCCGGGCCACCGGCAGCGGGAGGTGCCGCATCGCCACCCCCAGCGGGGCCCACGGCCACGTCGGGACGCTCGCCCGACCCTTCTCCTTGACGATCGCGTCGACCATCCCCGCCACGCCCTTCTCGGTGGAGACGATGAACGGCGCCTTGGTGCCCTCGGGGTTCATCTCGGAGTTGATGTAGCCGGGGTAGAGCACGGTGACTTTGATGTCGCTGCCGTGCAGCTCCATCCGCAGGCCCTCGGCGAGGTGGGCGATCCCGGCCTTCGTCGCGGCGTACGCGGTGGCGGCCTCCGGCATCCCGCGCATCGCCGACATCGACGACACCATGACGAGGTGGCCGCGGCCCTGGGCGCGGAACACCTCCATCGCGGCCTCGGTCTGGGTGACGGCCGCGACGAAGTTGGTCGTCGCGGTCTCCTTGTTGGCGTCCGGGCGGCCGGTGCCGAGCGCCGCACCCTTGCCGATGCCTGCGTTGACGACCACCCGGTCGAGGTGGCCGAAGTCGGCGGCGAAGGCGCGGAATCCCTCGAAGACCTGGTCGTCGTCGTTGACGTCGACCGCGCGCACCTCCACCCGTCGCTCGGGATGGGCGGCCACGATCTCGGCCTTGATCTCCTCGAGCCGCTCCGTGCGGCGGGCGCAGAGCGCGAGGTCCTCGCCCTTGGCGGCGAGCTGGCGGGCCATCTCGGCGCCGAGGCCGGAGCTGGCTCCGGTGATGAGCGTGACGGTCATGGGGGTCCTTCCCTGGAAGGGTCAGCGGTAGGTGAGCAGCGAGGACGCGTCGCCCTCGAAGTGGCTGTGGTCGTTGTAGGTCATCAGGGTGGTCCCGCGGCGCCCCGCGACCACCTTCGTCACCGAGGCGTTGGCGGTGACGAGGTTGAGGCGTACCCACATCGCGGGGTCGCCGCCGAGCAGGTGGGTCACCACCCAGGCGATCGCGCCGCCGGACGTCACCACCACCGCGGTACGCCGGCCCTCGTCGTGGAGCCGCTCGACGGTGCGGGTGAGTCCCTGCTCCACCCGGCGGGTGAAGTGGGCGAACGGCTCGTCGTACTCGGGGTCGTGCTCACCGCCGGTCCAGCGGTGCAGGGCGCCGTCGAACCAGAGCCGAAAGGCGTCCTCGTCAACGAACCCCTCCCCCTCTCCCAGGCCGGTGGGGTGGCGGGCGAAGACCTCGTCGTGGCCGTATTCGTCCCAGTCGCGGTCCTCGTGCACCTGCTGGTCCCATCCGGCGCCGACGACGGCGTGCTCGGCGGTCTGCCGGTGTCGGCGCAGGCCGCCGCGCAGCAGCAGGTCCGGCTCCACGCCGCGACGGACGAGCGCGGCACCGACCGCGCGGGACTGCTCGGCACCGAGGTCGGAGAGCTGGTCGTAGTCGGCCGCACCCCAGGAGGCCTGGCCGTGCCGGACGAGGAGCAACTGCGGCATCAGGCGTCGGCCCCGGCGGTATCGGCCGGACCGTCGGCGCGCGCGTTGCCGTCGCCGGTCTCGATGATCCGCAGGCAGCGGGCCTCGAGCTCGGCGGCGACCTGGCCGAAGACGGCGTACGCCTCGTTGGTGGTCTGGCCGTGGAAGTAGCGGTAGTAGATCTGCTGGGCGATGACGCCGAGCCGGAAGAGCCCGAACACCTCGTAGTAGCGACGGGCCTGCTCGGGCACCGCGCGGCCGGTGCGCTCGGCGTACCGGTCCCAGACCTCGGCGCGGGTGAGCATCCCCGGCACGTGGGTGGGCTGGCGACGGAAGAGCTGGAACATCTCGTCGTCGTCGGCCTGCGTCCAGTAGGACACCACCGCGCCGAGGTCCATCAGCGGGTCGCCGAGGGTGGCCATCTCCCAGTCGAGGACGCCGATGATCGCCAGGTCGTCGTCGAGGACGACGTTGTCGAAGCGGAAGTCGTTGTGGATCAGGCAGGTGGCCACGTCCTCGGGCTGGTGCTCGGCGAGCCAGCCGGTGACGGTCGCGTAGTCGCCTACGTCGGGGGTGCGGGCGCGGGCGAACCGGTCGGTCCAGCCGCTGACCTGGCGGGCGACGTACCCCGCGCCCCTGCCGAGGTCGGTGAGCCCCGCGGCCTCGACGTCGACCTCGTGGAGCGCGACGAGGACGTCGATGAACCGCTCGCACAGGTCGCGGGCCTGGTCCTCGCTCAGCGTCAGGCCCTCGGGGAGGTCCTGGCGGAGGATCACGCCGTCGAGGCGCTCCATGACGTAGAAGTCCGAGCCGATGACCTCGTCATCCTGGCAGAACCCGACCATCCGCGGCACGAGCGGGAAGACCGGGCGAAGCGCGGACTGGATGCGGAACTCCCGGCCCATGTCGTGCGCGCTCTTGGCCTTCGCCCCGCTCGGCGGGCGACGCAGGATGAGCTCGCGCGCCTCCTCGCCGGTGCCGAAGGTGAGCAGGTAGGTGAGGTTCGAGGCGCCACCGGGGAACTGCCGTACCTCCGGCTCGCCCTCGGGCAGCGGCAGGAAGTGGTCGTCGGCGTGCGCCCGCAGCCAGGCGTCGACCGCCCGGACGTCGAAGGCGTCCTCGGGGCGGACCTCGCGCGACTCGTCGTGGCTCATGCTCGCTCCTCCAGCGTGGCGGCCTGCGCGCGCATCAGCGCGTCGTACGAGGCTCGGTCGTGGGTCTTCAGGGCGTACGCCGCCCGCGCCGACTCGTCGGGCAGCACGATCTCGTCGCCGGCGTCGATGCCGGCAAGCACCGCGGTGGCGATGTCGGCGGCCGTGGTCGGCGACTCCTCGACGAGGTGGCGCATCACCGCCCCGAGCGCGGTGTCGCGACCCTGGAGGTTGTCCATCAGGTTGGTGCGGAAGTACGACGGGCACACCACCGTTACCCCGACGTCGTACGCCGCCAGCTCGTGCCCGAGGGTCTCCGAGAGCGCCACGACGGCAGCCTTCACCGCGTTGTAGGAGGCCATCCCGGCGGGGTGGACCAGGCCGGCGAGCGAGGCGACGTTGACGATCCGCCCCGAGCGCTGGGCCTTGAAGGTCGGGGTGAAGATCCGGCAGCCGCGGACGACGCCGAAGAGGTTGATGTCGGTGATCCACTGCCACTCGTCGAGGTCGGCGACGTCGATGCGCCCACCCCCCGGCACCCCGGCGTTGTTGATGAGCACGTCGAGCCCGCCCCACCCCTCGGTGACCCACGCGTGCGCCGCCGCCCAGTCGTCGGCGGAGGTGACGTCGAGCCGCAGCGCGTGGCCCCCGGGCGGCGCCGCGGGCGCCTCGAGGTCCGTCGCCAGCACCCGGTCTCCTCGTTCCACGAACGCCTCGACCAGTGCGGCCCCGAGTCCCGACGCGGCACCGGTGACGAGGACGCGGCGACCGCTCATCGGCTCATCCCGTGCTTGCCGAGCTCCAGGCGCGCGACGACGCCGCGGTGCACCTCGTCGGGGCCGTCGGCCAGCCGTAGGGCGCGGGCGGTGGTCCACATGGCCGCGAGCGGGAAGTCATCGGACAGCCCGCCGCCGCCGTGCAGCTGCATCGCCATGTCGACGACCTGCTGGGCCATCGCGGGGACGGCGACCTTGATCTGGCTGACCTCGCTGAGCGCGGCGAGCGGGCCGCCGGTGTCGAGCAACCAGGCGGTCTTGAGCACGAGGAGGCGGGCCTGCTCGATGGCGATCCGGGCCTCGGCGATCCGCTCGCGGTTGCCGCCGAGGTTGACCAGCGGCTTGCCGAAGGCCTTGCGCTCGGTGCCGCGGCGGCAGGCGAGGTCCAGCGCCTCCTCGGCGAGACCGACCAGGCGCATGCAGTGGTGGACGCGGCCCGGGCCGAGCCGGCCCTGGGCGATCGCGAACGCCTCGCCCGGACCGACGAGGACGTTCTCGACGGGGACCCGCACGTCGGTGAAGGAGACTTCGCCGTGGCCGTAGGGCTCGTCGTACATCCCCATCGTGGTGAGCATCCGCTCGACCTTCACGCCGGGTGTGTCCCGCGGGACGAGGACCATCGTGTGCTGGTGGTGCCGGTCGGCCTCGGGATCACCGGAGTGGCCCATGAAGACCATGATCTGGCAGTCGGGGTGTCCGACGCCGGTCGACCACCACTTGCGGCCGTCGATGACCACGGTGTCCTCGTCGACGACGGCGGTGGCGGCCATGTTGGTGGCGTCGGAGGAGGCGACGCCGGGCTCGGTCATCGCGAAGGCGCTGCGGATACGACCGTCGAGCAGCGGCTCGAGCCAGGTCTTCTTCTGCTCGTCGCTGCCGTAGCGGAGCAGCACCTCCATGTTGCCGGTGTCGGGAGCGTTGCAGTTGAAGACGTGCGGCGCCAGGAACGACCGCCCGGTGACCTCGGCGATGCCGGCGTAGTCGGTGTTGGTCAGGCCGTCGCCACCGTCGGTGCCGAAGCGCTCGGCGTACTCCTTCGCCTCGGGCACGTGGCTGCTGTGCGGCAGCCAGAGGTTCCACAGGCCCTGCTCGCGGGCCTTCGCCTGCAGCTCGGCGATCACCGGCAGCGGCTGCCAGGCGTCGCCCCCGGACTCGCGGGTCTCGCGGACCCGCTGGTGGTGGTCGGCCTCGACCGGGCGGATCTCCTCGTCGAGGAAGGTCTGCACCCGGGAGGCCAGGTCAACGGCGCGTGATGACGGAGCGAAGTCCATGCCCGGACACTACCGGCGGGTAGCGAGCCGAGGGCACCGGCGGGACCACGACAACGGGGTGATCTGGTGCCACCAGGTGGCAGCGAATCACCCCGTTGTTGCGGACCAGCACCGTTCAGCCAGCAACGGTGGCCAGGACGCGGGCGCGGGTGGGGTGGTCCTCCCAGGCGCGGGCGACCTTGACCAGGCGGCGCGTCGAGAAGAGCAGGAACGGTACGGCGACCAGCAGGGGCAGGCGCCAGTCCCCGAGCTCCACGACGCCGGTGAAGAGCAGGCTGACCATCGTGGTCGCGGCGGCCAGGCGGATCGAGTAGCCGAACATCGCCGTCGGGGGCGCCGGGGTGGCGCGGGCGCTGCGCAGGTCGGTGGCGTAGGGCCGCTCGACCGACCACTGCAGGACTCGTGCTGTCACCATCATCGCGACGACCGCCGTCACCGACACCAGCGCCACCAGCTCCGCGAGGCTCGGTACGCCGGCGCGCAGCGAGGCGAGCAGGAGCGTCCCGACGGTGGCCCCCACGAGCAGCTCGATCAGCACGATCGCCCGCGAGACCAGGCCCAGTCGCGGGGAGAGCGGCAGCGTCTCGCGCCACAGCCCGCCCCGGCCGTCCAGGCACCAGGCGTTGACCCCGAACAGCAGCGCACCCCCGGAGGCGACCAGCCCCGGCATGATCAGCAGCATGTCCCAGCCCAGGCCGCCGGCCAGCGCGACGCCACCGGGGATGAGGGCCAGCACGGCGACGCCACGCCGCAGCGGTACCGAGCGCCAGATCCCGGCGCGGTCGATCCGCAGCACCATCCGCAGGTCCGACCCGGGCAGCGGCCGCGCCGGGTGGTGGCTGGTCTCGAGCGCGGTCTCCTCGTGCGGCGCCCGGCGCGCCGCACGGTGGGCGGGCACCGCGCCGAGGACGACCAGCACGAGGGCGAGTGCGGCCAGCACCCCCAGCCCCCCGGCGTACGCCGCCCAGTCGCCGTTGCGGCCGGCCAGCGACAGGAGCACGATCCGCACGGTGGGGGCCCGGTCGAGGAACCCGGTGACCGCGCCGGCCGCCACGGCGGTGACGGCGAGAGCGGCGAGCAGGCCGAGGAGGATGCCGGTGGCGAGCCCGCCGTGGGCCGTGCGGCGCAGCCACTCGAAGGACCACGCGACGACCTGCGCACCCGCGGTGGCCACGGCGATCCAGAGCACCACCGGGAGCTGGACGAGCAGCAGCCGCTCCGGACCCAGCACGTAGGCGGTGGCCCCCAGGACGACCCAGGCCTGCAGTAGCCACGCGACGTTGAGCGGCGCCATCAGCAGGCTGCCGAGGTGGTCGGTGGTGGGGCTGACCGGGAACGCCACCGCCTCGTCACGGGCCAGCAGCTCGCGCCCGCCGCCCGAGGCGGTGGCGGAGACGACGGCGATGAACAGTACGCCGAGGTAGGCCGACGGCATGAACAGGAGCAGGTTCTGGGCGCGGTCGCCGCTGCCGGCGCCGGGCCCCCACGCGGGGACCGTCGCCGCGACCAGGGTGAGCATCCCGACCAGCACACCGAGCAGACCGAGGCGACGCTTGGTGCTGCCGGCCAGGCCGGAGATCCGCAGCCGCAGGAGCGGGCCCACGTCAGCGGTGGCACGGCGGGCCTCGGCGACCACGTCCCGGCCCCGCTCGACCGCCGTACGAGCCTCAGTCGAGGAGCGCGCGGTAGACGCCGGCACCGGCCTCCCCCTCCAGCTCGTGGTCGGCCAGGGAGCCGACGACGCGGCCGCCACGCAGGACGTGGGCGTGGTCGCAGGCGTCGACCGCGAGGTCGCGCAGGTGGGTGGAGACGACGACGGCGGCACCGGTCGCCCGGGCGTCGGCGATGACCTCCAAGGTCGCCTCCACGCCGAGCGGGTCGACGCCGTCGAAGGGCTCATCGAGCAGCAGCACGGCCGGGCCGTGGAAGGCGGCGAGGACGACGGAGAGCCGCCGCCCCATGCCGTGGCTGAAGCCGGCGGTGACCCGGTGCGCGACGTCGCCGAGGTCGAAGCGCTCGAGCAGGTCGCGGGCGCGGTCCTCCCAGCTGGCGTCCAGGCGGCGCAGCCGGGCGGCCAGCTGGAGGTGCTCCCAGGGGGTGGCCCGGGGCACCAGGCCGCCGACGTCGGGGCAGTAGCCGACCAGCCGCTTGGTGGCCATCGGGTGGCGGTGCTGGTCCAGGCCGGTGATGCGGACGTGCCCGGCACTCGCGGGGAAGACCCCGGCCAGCACCTTCATGGTCGTGGACTTGCCGGCCCCGTTGCGGCCCAGCAGTCCGACCGACTCCCCGGCGCGGACGCTCAGGTCGACGCCGCGGACCGCCTCGACCTCACCGAAGCGCACCCACAGGTCGTGCACCTCGACGGCGGGGGGTGGCGCGGGGGGCGGGTACACGGTGCTGCGGCCTCTCGTCTCGGGTGCCGTCCGAGCGCGGCACCCCTTGAGTATCGGACACCGGTGGTGAGGCCTGAGGGGTCGTGACCGCCGAGCATGCCCGGACGCACCGACGGTCGGGCCCGTCGAGACAGGGTCTCGACGGGCCCGACCGTCACGGTGCGGGTGGAGCGGGGTGGCTCAGGAGGGGAACGTCTCGCCCTTCTCCGCCATCGCCACGAGGTACGGCGTCGGCTCGAACCGCTCGCCGTAGTGCTTGGCCAGCTCCCGGGCCCGGTCGACGAACCCACTCAGGCCACGGCGGCCGCTGTGGTCCTCGTAGCCGACCATGTACTGCGCGGTGCCACCGGTGGGCGGCGGGTAGCCGATGCCCATGATCGCGCCGATGTTGGCCGCGGCGGAGGAGGTGAGGACCCCCTCCTCGAAGCACTTGGCGGTCTCCAGGGCCTCGATGACCATCAGCCGGTCGCGCAGGTCCTCGATGGAGGGCTGCTCCTCGGCGGTCGGGAAGCGCTCGGTGAGCTCGTCCCAGAAGCCGAGGCGCTTGCCACTCTCGTCGTAGTCGTAGAACCCGGCGCCGCGCAGCCGGCCCGGACGACCGGTCTCGATCATCGCGTCGATGACCTGCTCGGCAGGGTGCGGGTCGTAGCTGCCGCCGGCCTTCTCCACGCTCGCCTTGGTGGCGTTGCGGATCTTGGCCATCAGCTCCATGTTCAGCTCGTCGCTGAGCTGGAGGGTGCCGACCGGGTAGCCGGCCTGGGTGGCGGCCCGCTCGATGCTGTACGGGTTCACGCCCTCGGCGAGCATCGCGATGCCCTCGTTGACGAAGGTCCCGATCACCCGGCTGGTGTAGAAGCCACGGCTGTCGTTGACGACGATCGGGGTCTTCTTCAGCTGCTGGACCACGTCGATGGCCTTGGCGATCGCGGCCTCGGAGGTGTGCTCACCGCGGATGATCTCCACCAGCGGCATCTTGTCGACGGGCGAGAAGAAGTGCAGGCCCACGAAGTCGGCCGGCCGGTCCACCGAGGAGGAGAGCTCGGTGATCGGCAGGGTCGAGGTGTTGGAGCACAGCAGGGCGTCGTCGTTGACGACCTCGAGCACCTCGGCGAACACCTTCGCCTTGAGCTCGGGGTCCTCGAAGACGGCCTCGATGACCAGGTCACAGCCGGCAAGGTCGGCGGCGTCGCCGGTCGGGTGGATCCGGGCCAGCAGCTCCTCGCGCTTCTCGGGCGTCGACTTCCCGCGGTCGACTGCCTTGTCCAGGATCTTCTGGCTGTAGGCCTTGCCCTTCTCGGCGTTCTCGGTGCTGATGTCCTTGAGGACGACCTGCATGCCGGCGCGGGCACAGGAGTAGGCGATGCCCGCCCCCATCATCCCGGCGCCCAGCACGCCCACCTTGGTGGCGCTGAACTTGTCGTGGCCCTCGGGACGCAGCTTGGTGCCGTTGAGCGCCTGCAGGTCGAAGAAGAACGCCTGGATCATGTTCTTGGCGTTCTGGCCGGTGACCAGACCGGTGAAGTAGCGCGACTCGATGCGCGAGGCGGTGTCGAAGTCGACCTGCGCACCCTCGACCGCGGCGGACATGATCGCCTTCGGCGCCGGGTAGTTCGCGCCCTTGAGCTGCTTGCGCAGCATCGCCGGGAAGGCCGGGAGGAAGCCGGCGAGCGCCGGGGACCTCGGCGTACCGCCGGGCATCTTGTAGCCCTTGCGGTCCCAGGCCTGGACGCCCGCGTCCTCGTCACCCGCGACGCTCTGGATCCACGCCTTCGCGGCGGGCACGAGCTCGTCGGCGCTGGAGACCAGCTCGTCGACGAGGCCCTTCTCCTTGGCCTGGGCGGCCTTGAACTGCTTGCCCTCGAGGAGCACGTCGAGCAGGGCCGACTGCAGGCCGAGCAGGCGCACGGTGCGGGTCACGCCGCCACCGCCGGGCAGCAGGCCGAGGGAGACCTCGGGCAAACCGACGACGACACCGGGGCCGTCGACGGCGATGCGGCGGTTGGTGGCGAGGCAGATCTCGAAGCCACCGCCGAGCGCGGCGCCGTTGATGCAGGAGACGACCGGGACGGGCAGCTTCTCCAGGCGACGCAGCTGTGACTTGACCGACTCGACCATCGCGAAGGCGTCCTCGGCCTGCTCGGGGCCGATGTCCTTCATCGCGTTCAGGTTGCCGCCGGCGAAGAAGGTCTTCTTCGCGGAGGTGATGACGACGCCGGTGAGGCCGTCCTCGGACTCGAGGCGGTCCAGGACCGTGGCCATCGAGGTGCGGTACAGGTCGTTCATGGTGTTGGCGCTGGCGGTCGGGTCGTCGAGGACCAGGGTGACGACGCCGTCGTCGCCGCGCTCGTAGCGGATCGCGCTCTCGGTGTTCTCGCTCATGTCTCTCTTCTCTGTCTCGAAAGTGTGGGGGGACCTTGCGGTCCGCGATCGTCTAAGGGGTCAGACCCGCTCGACGATCGTCGCGATGCCCATGCCGCCGCCGACGCAGAGCGTGGCGAGGCCGCGGCGCAGGTCGCGTCGCTCGAGCTCGTCGATGAGGGTGCCGAGGATCATCGCGCCGGTGGCGCCCAGCGGGTGGCCCATGGCGATCGAGCCACCGTTGACGTTGGTGATCTCGTCGGTGATGCCCATGTCGCGCATGAACCGCATCGCGACGGCGGCGAACGCCTCGTTGATCTCGAACAGGTCGATGTCGCCGACCTCGAGACCGTCCTTGGCCAGCGCCTTGCGGGCCGCCGGGGCGGGGCCGGTGAGCATGATCGTCGGGTCGGCACCGGAGACCGCGGTGGCCACGATGCGGGCGCGCGGGGTGAGGCCGAGGTCCTTGCCGGCCTGCTCGTTGCCGATCAGGGTCAGCGCGGCCCCGTCGACGATGCCCGAGGAGTTGCCGGCGTGGTGGACGTGGTCGATCTTCTCGACCCAGTGGTACTTCTCCAGCGCGACGTTGTCGAAGCCCGCCTGGTCGCCGATCCCGGCGAACGAGGGGTTGAGCTTGGACAGCGAGGCCACGGTGGTGCCGGGCTTGATGAACTCATCGCGCTCCAGGACGGTGAGGCCGTTGGCGTCCTTCACCGGGACGATCGACTTCGCGAAGCGACCGTCGTTCCACGCCGCGTCGGCGCGGGCGTTGGACTGGGCGGCGTACGCGTCGACGTCCTCGCGGGTCCAGCCCTCGAGGGTGGCGATCAGGTCGGCGCCGATGCCCTGCGGCACGAAGCCGGTGGCGAACGCGGTGGCCGGGTCGGAGGCCCAGGCGCCGCCGTCGCTGCCCATGGCCACGCGGCTCATGGACTCCACGCCGCCGGCGATGATCAGGTCCTCGAAGCCGGAGCGGACGCGCTGCGCGCCCTGGTTGACGGCCTCGAGGCCGGAGGCACAGAAGCGGTTGAGCTGCACGCCGGCGACGGTGTCGGGGTAGCCCGCGGCGAGCGCGGAGGTCTTGGCGATGTCGCCGCCCTGGTCGCCGATGGGGCTGACCACGCCGAGGATCACGTCGTCGACGCGCTCGGGGTCGAGCCCGGGGTTGCGCTCCTTCACCGCGTCGAGCAGGCCGACGACGAGGTCGACGGGCTTCACCTCATGCAGGGAGCCCTTTGCCTTGCCGGTGCCGCGGGGGGTGCGGAGTGCGTCGTACACGAATGCTTCGGGGGCCTCAGCCATGAATCGTCCCAACTGTTCGGGGGGTGGTGTGACAGTCGATTGTGACACCAATACTGTTAACGTCTCAACGGGGTCCACATCACATCGTGCTCGTCTCGAGCCGATGATGCACGCGCGGGGCCTCAGCACTGGTCAGGAAGGGGTACGGCGATGGACGGGCTGATGACCCTCGAGGAGCTGACCGACCGCGCCGCGACGAGCGTGCGCAACGTCCGCTTCTACACCTCCAAGGGCCTGCTCCCGCCGCCGATCCGCCGCGGCCGATCCGGCTTCTACAGCGCCGACCACCTCGCCCGGCTGGAGATGGTTCGCGAGCTGCAGCTGCACGGGTTCACGCTCGCCGCGATCGAGAAGTACCTCGCCCGGCTGCCCGAGGACGCCACCCCCGAGACCATCGCGCTGCACCGCACCCTGCTCGCCCCCTGGATGCCCGACCTGCCCGAGACCGTCTCCCGACGCGAGCTCGACAAGCGCGCCGGCCGGACGCTCAGCGACGACGAACTCGACACCCTCCACGCTCTCGGCATCGTCTTCCCGACCAAGTCCGGGCAGTACCAGGTCGCCACCGGTCACCTCTCCGTCGGCTTCTCCATGCTCGACCTCGGCATGCCGCTCGAGGCTGCGCTGGCCGCCAACGACGTCTTCCAGCGGCACGGCCGCGCGCTGGCCGAGGAGCTCACCGAGGTCTTCCGTACCAAGGTCTGGCCGGCCTACAAGGCGGCGTACGACGAGCGCGACACCTCCCCGGAGAAGCTTCAGGAGATCATCGAGCGCTACAAGCCGGTCACCGTGCAGGCGCTCGTCGCCGCCTTCGAGGCCGGCGTCGACGAGCAGAAGCGGCGCACCATCGCCAAGCGCGCGCGATAGGCGTTGGTTGAGTCCCCGGCCGGCCGGGGACTCAACACCCCCTCAGACCTGGACGGCGACCCCGTCGGCGAGGAGCTGGTCGACGTCGGGGATGCCCCAGGCCTCGAGGGCCTCGCGGGTGTGGCTGCCGGCCTCGGGGCTGGGCGGGAGACCGAGGGACGACTCAGTGCGGGAGAACCGGGGCGCGGGGACGGGCTGGAGCAGGCCCTCGTGCTCGACGAAGACACCGCGCGCCTTCATGTGCGGGTGGTCGGCGGCCTCGGTGATCGGGATGATCGCCGCGACGCAGGCGTCAGTGCCCTCGAAGACCTCGGTCCACTCGGCCTGGGTGCGCGAGGCGAACCGCTCGGTGAACAACTTCCGCATCTCGTCGTACCGGTCGAGCTCGAACTGGCCGGGCACCTCCTCAGCCACGCCGAGCAGGTCGATGAAGGCGGCGAAGAACTGCGGCTCGAGGGCGCCGACCGACATGTGCTTGCCGTCGGAGGTCTCGTAGATGTCGTAGAACGGCGCGCCGCCGTCGAGCAGGTTGACCGCCCGCTCCTCGCGGAACTCCCCGCCCGCGAGGAACCCGGCGGTCATCGCGTTCAGGTGCGAGGTGCCGTCGACGATGGCCGCGTCGACGACCTGCCCCTGGCCGGAGGTCTTTGCCTCCAGCAGTGCGGCGAGGATGCCGATGACGAGGTACGTCGACCCGCCACCGAAGTCACCGAGCAGGTTGCCCGGGAAGTGTGGGCGGGCCTTGTCCTGGCCCAGCCCGAACAGCGCGCCGGTGATGGCGATGTAGTTCATGTCGTGGCCCGCGGACTGCGCGAACGGCCCGTCCTGGCCCCACCCGGTCATCCGGCCGTAGACCAGCCGCGGGTTGCGCGCGGCGCAGTCCTCCGGGCCGATGCCGAGCCGCTCGGTGACACCCGGCCGCATCCCCTCCACGAGTACGTCGGCCTGCTCGACGAGCTTCAGCACGGTCTCGACCGCCTCGGGCTTCTTCAGGTCCAGCGCCACGCTGGGCCGGCCACGGTTGAGGACGTTGTGCGCACCCCCGGCGAGCGGCTGGCCGCCGGGGCGCTCGACGCGGATCACGTCGGCGCCGAGGTCGGCGAGCATCATGCAGGCGTGCGGCCCGGGCCCGATCCCGGCGATCTCGACGACCTTGACGCCGGCCAGTGGTCCGGTGCCCTGTCCCAGTGCGAAACTCATGCCCGCATCATGACACCGCTGCTGTCACGGTGGGCAGGGTGTCCCGCCCTCGGTCAGGCGAGCAGCCGGGCGAGGTGGTCGACGGCGAACGCGTAACCGTGCACCCCGGCCCCGGCGACGACCGCGACGGCGATGCCGGAGACGTAGGAGTGGTGCCGGAACTCCTCGCGGGCGTGGATGTTCGACAGGTGCACCTCCACCACCGGCAGGCCGACCCCGGTCAGCGCGTCGCGGATCGCGATGCTGGTGTGGGTGAACGCCCCGGGGTTGATCACGATCCCGGCGCAGTCCTCCCGCGCGGCGTGGATCGCGTCGACCAGCACGCCCTCGTGGTTGGACTGCACGCAGCGCACCTCCCACCCCAGCGTGGCCGCACGCTCCTCGACCAACGCCTCGACGTCGGCCAGCGTGGTGGTGCCGTAGACGTCGGGCTCGCGGGTGCCGAGCAGGTTGAGGTTCGGGCCGTTGACGGCCAGCAGTCGACGGGGCTTCGGGGACGCGCTCACGCGCAGAAGCGTCTCACGCCGAGGGCCCCGGGGGCGGGTGCTGCCGACCCTCCAGCGCCTCGGCCAGCCGGGCGACCTGGTCGCGGAGCGCCGCGAGCTCGTCGGCGCGCTCGTCCTTGTCGTCCTCGGCCACCTCGGCGACCCGGTCCAGCATCCAGGAGGCCAGCGTGGCGGTCACCGCGCCGAGGAGGGCGATGCCGCCCACCATCAGCCCGGCGGCGACGACCCGTCCCATCGTGGTGACCGGGTGGTAGTCGCCGTACCCGACCGTCGTCATCGTGACCACCGACCACCACAGCGCCTCACCGAAGGTGGTGATGCCCGCCTCCGGCACCTCCCGCTCCGCGTCGAGCACCGCGAGCGCGGCGACGAACGACAGGAGCGCCGCGCCCCCTGCGGTGTAGGCGACCACCTGGCCGCGGAGGCTGCTCGAGGCCCTGCGGTTGACGACGCAGAGGAGGGTGACCAGCCGCAGCAGCCTCAACGGCCGCAGGAGGGGCAGCGCGATCACGAGGAGGTCGAGGAGGTGCCGCCTGACGAAGTCGCGCCGATCCGGCGCCCGCCCGAGCCGCACGAGGTAGTCGCCTGCGAACAGTGCCCACGCCGCCCAGACGACCGCGCTGCACGCGATCGCCAGCGCGGCCGGCAGGGTCGGGTCGATGATCGGCCACGCGTAGGCGACCAGGAAGAGGACCGCGGCGCCCATCAGCGGCCACTCGGTCTTGCGAGCCCAGCGGTCCAGGCTGCTCCCGTCCCGGCGGCTCGCGCCGCGTCCCCTCCCGCGGCTCACGCCGCCGACGTCGCGAACGGGTAGCAGCCGACCACCACACCGTCGGGCGCGCGCAGCACCGCCTCCTGGGCGTGGCACTGCAGCGGCAACCGGTCGAGCACCGCCTGCCGCAGCGTCGGCGCCTCCGGCAGCGCGAGGTGCGGGATGAGGTCGGTGCCGAAGCGGGTGAGTGGGGTGTGCTCGCGGAACCGCTGGTGCAGGTGCTGGCCAAGCCGCCGGAAGTCCGAGGCCGGGTCGGGGGCGACGTACGCCGACCCGTCAGGGAACTCGTTGACCTCGCAGAGGGTGTAGGAGAACCCCACCTGCGCCCCGAAGTACGCCGCCAGCTCGCGGTCCAGCCCCTCGTCGGGGACGCCGTGCCAGGTCAGGAAGGTCACCGTGGCGCCCGGCAGCGCACAAGACAGCTCGGCGACGGGCACGCCCACCGCGGCGGTCACCACCCCGGTCGACGTCATGACCGCAGCCTAGACCGCCGCGAGCCGCCACCGGCGGACCTCGGAGCACAGGACAGTGCGGGTCAGGACGCGCCGATCCCCGCAGCGACCAACCGCCGCTGGAGCACGGAGAGCCGGTCGAGGATGTCGCGGGCGCGGGCGCACATCGCGCCCATCTCCGCGGCGTCGAGGCGGTCGTCATGCACGGCTACCTCCTCGAGGACCTCCCACAGCGCGACCTGGCCCGAGACGCCGGTGCGCATCGCGTCGAACTCGACGAGGTCGGTGTCGTACTCGCGCCGGAACGGGTTGCCGTTCGGCTTCAGCCGGGCCACCCGCTCCCCGACGCTGGCGACGAAGGAGAGCACCTTGGGTGGCTCGACCCCGAGCCGCTCCATCACGCCGCGCAGCTGTTCGCGGGCGTCCGCGACGAGGGCGGTCAGCTCGGCCATCTCCCGACCGACGTCGGTGCCCCGGTGGGTGTCGGTGACGCGGCGGAACAGCGACAGGCCGCCGCCGGCGCCCATCCAGTGCTGCTCAAGGTAACGGTGCAATGGATCGCTCATGACCCTCCACTACCCGCGGACCACCTGGCTCACCCCTCGCGCCGGTCCTCCTGCGTGGTGCAGTTGCCCTGCTCCTGCAGGCCGCGGGCCTCGGTGCACCGCTTGGTCCGCCGGTCGACACCCGAGACCACGACGGCGCCGTGGTCCTCGGTGATCGTCAGCTCCCCGGGACCCTCGACGACGTAGGTGGCATAGACCGGGTCGACCTCCAGGCCGGAGGTGATCAGCCGGAAGGTAGCGGACTGGCCGGTGCGCAGGGCGTTGGCGATGCAGAGCTCCCCGGCGGCGAGGGTGTCGTCCTGGCTGCCGGGCTCGGCCTCGGCGTCGGTCTGGTCCAGCAGGCCGCAGTCGATGCCGACGACCTCGAACCCGGCCGGCGTCCCACCCTCGCCGGGCTCGGTCGGCGAGCCGGTCGGCTCCTCGGACGCGCTCGGGCTCGGCGAGCTCGCGGTCGGGTCGGCCCTCGGCGCCGCCTCCGGCTCGTCGTCACCCGAGCAGCCCGCCGCCAGCACGGCCAGCACCCCGGCGACCGCCGTCACCCGGCCTGCGCGCATCCCTGCCTCCTCGTAGTCCTGCTCTGCTTCCCTGCGACCTGATTGCATGGGGACGTGGCACCCCACCCGGACCGACCTGCCCCGCCCGCCGTCACGGTGCGTCGCGCGGCGGACCGCGCCAGCACCGAGACCGCGGGCCGGCGTACCCACCACGCGTTCTCGTTCGGGTCACACTACGACCCCGCCAACGTGTCCTTCGGAGCGTTGCAGGTGCTCAACGACGACACCGTGGCCCCAGGTCACGGGTACCCCGAGCATCCGCACGTCGGCACCGAGATCGTCACCTGGGTCCTCGACGGCGGGCTGCGCCACGCCGACACCACCGGGCACGGCGGGCTGGTGGTCCCCGGCCAGGTGCAGCGCCTCTCGTCGGGCACCGGCATCCGGCACACCGAGACCTGCGACGCCGGCGCCGCCCGGTCGGTGCGGTTCGTGCAGATGTGGTTGCGCCCCGACGACCCGGACCTGCCGCCGTCGTACGCCACCCGCGAGGTCGGCGACGACCTCGCCGCCGGCGACCTGGTGCCGGTCCTCGGCGGCGGCGCGGCCGTCGGCCTCGGCACCACCGGCGCCACGCTGCACGTCGCCCGCTCCGACCGGCCGCGGACCGTCGCCCTGCCCGATGCCCCGCGCACCCAGGTGTTCCTCGCCCGCGGCGAGGGCGACCTCGAGGGCGTCGGCGCGCTCGGCACCGGGGACGAGGTCCGGCTCACCGACGCCGGCGGTCCGGGCGGCCGGAGCCTGCGGCTCGGGGCCGGCGCCGAGGTCCTGGTCTGGACCTTCGCGTAGCCCGACCGACGCTCCGTGGCTCAGTGCTCGCGGTGCTCGATCCGCTCGGCGGCCTGCTGCCCCTCGGCCACGACGACGAGCTGACCCATCATCCCCTGGTCCTCGTGCTGGAGCAGGTGGCAGTGGAACATGTAGGGGGTCTCCGGGTCGGTGTGCTCCTCGAAGCGGACCAGCAGCCGCACGGTGGTCCCGCCCGGCAGCAGCACGGTGTCCTTGCGGCCGCGCAGGTACGGCGGTGGTGAGGCGCCGTCGACGTCCGTCACCCGGAACTGCACCCCGTGCACGTGGAAGTTGTGGGGCGCGCCGTCGCGGTTGACGACCTCCCAGACCTCGGCCTCCCCGACGGTCACGACCTCGTCGACCCGGCCCATGTCCGTGCGACGACCGTTAATGAGCGGGGTGGTGAGCTCGAAGCGCCGTACCCGCGCCGGCTCCGGTCCGGCCTCCTCGACCGGCGTCGCACGCGGCGGGGCCACCGCGGCCTCGGGAGCGGGCGCCAGACGCGCCGCGGCACGCAGCTCCAGCACGTCGAAGGCGTCGTCGCCACCTGCCCACCGCTGCTGGAGGGCGTCCGAGCCGACCCGGTACGGCGCGCTGTCGACCATCACCTGCTCCCCCGGCTCCAGGGTCACGAGGAGCTCGACGCGCTCGCCCGGTGAGAGCGGGACCCGGTCCACGGTCACCGGACGGTCGAGGAGCCCACCGTCGGTGCCGACGACGGTGACCGGGTCGCCGTCGGCCAGGCCGAGGTTCCACACCCGGGCGTTCGAGGCGTTGAGCACCCGAAGCCGCACCCGTTCGGTCGTCGCCTCGAGGTACGGCGCCACCATCCCGTTGACGACGACCTCGTCGCCGAGGAACCCGCCGGAGGAGAAGAAGGCCGGACTGTCGTGGAGCCGGCCGGGGCGGAAGCTCTTGTCCTGCACGACCACCGGCACGTCGTCGACGCCGTACTCCCGCGGGAGACCCCGACGCTCGTCCTCCCCGTCGTCGACCAGCAGCATTCCGGCGAGGCCGCGGTAGACGTGGGCGGCGGTGCTGCCGTGGAGATGGGGGTGGTACCAGAGCGTCGCCGCCGGTTGGCCCACCCGCCACGCCGGTCGCCAGGTCTCGCCGGGGTGCACCGGCTGGTGGGGGCCACCGTCCATCGCCGCCGGCAGCTCCATCCCGTGCCAGTGCAGCGTCGAGGTCTCCGGGAGCCGGTTGGTGACCTGGAAGCCGATCTCCTCACCGTCGCGCACCCGCACCGTGGGTCCGAGGTGGTCGCCGTTCACGCCGTACGTCGGCACCGGTCCTGCCCCGCGACCGAAGTCGTGGCTGCCCTCGCGCATCTCCAGCGCGAAGACCCGACGCCCCTCGACCACGCGCGACGCCGCGAGCGGCGGGATCGGCAACGGGTTGCGCGCGGTGAACCGGACCTCCTGGTCGGCCGCGGTGAAGCTCCACACGAAGAGCGCCGCAACACCCCCGCCGACCCCCAGGGCGAGGACCAGCCCGACCGCGAGGAGCCGCCCCAGCGCACGGCGCAGCGGGGACGGCGGGGACGTGCGGCTGCGGACCATGGGGCGACGCTAGGGACGGTTCGGCCCGCCCGGCATCGGGGAGAGCCCCGGTCTTGACCCCGGCCGCACCCGGACGGGAGGTCGGGGTCGGTCGTGGTCGCCCCTCAGCACTCCGGCAGCCGCCAGGCCTTCTCCATCGCCTGCAGCAGCGCCTCGGGCGGGTGGGCGCCGGAGACCCCGAAGCGTCGGTTGAGCACGAAGGTCGGCACCGCGGTGATGCCGAGGTCACGGGCCAGCTGCTGGTCGGCCCGGACATCGACGAGGTAGGCCTCGGAGTCCAGCACCTCCTCGGCCCGGCGCCGCGGCACGCCGTGCCGGCTGACGAGGTCGAGGAGCACCTCCCGGTCGAAGATCCCGCCCTCGCCTAGCGTGGCGGCCTCCCCGCCGAAGTGCGCCCGCATCAGCCCGTCCGTCAGGTCCTCGCGGACGCCGAGGTCACCGGCGAGGTGCAGCAGACGGTGCACGTCGCGGGTGCTGCCGTGCCGGCGCCCGGGCGCGTCGGCGGACCCCCCGTCGTACGGCAGGCCCTCGCCGTGCGCCGCCTCGGCGACCCCGACCTCCCTCCGCGCCGCCTCCTCGCGGGAGACGCCGTACTTCTGCGCGAGCACGGTGAGCACGTCGACGCCGGCCGCGGAGGCCTCTGGGTCAAGCTCGTAGGAACGGTGCACCACCCGCACGCCGGCGTGGTGCTCGAAGGCCGCGAGGGCCTTGGCGAACCGGGCCGAGCCCACGTAGCACCACGGGCAGACGACGTCGCTCCAGATCTCGACCTGCATGGCCCCACCCTAGGGACGCCTACGTTGGGGGAATGAAGCCCTTCGCCGTCCGGTACGCCGTGGCCGCCGCCCTCTTCGTCGTCGTCGACCTGATCTGGCTGCTCGGCGTGGCGAACGCGCTGTACGCCGAGCTTCTCGGCGACCTGCTCGCCGAGGACGCCCGACCGTGGGCGGCCGTGGTGTTCTACCTGCTCTTCGTCGCCGGCCTGGTCTTCTTCGTCATCCAGCCTGCCGAGCAGGACGAGCGTCCCGTGCGTCGGGCGGCGCTGACCGGCGCGTTCTTCGGGCTGGTCACCTACGCGACCTGGGACCTCACCAACCTCGCGGTCCTCGCCGACTGGCCGCTGGCCGTCGTGCCGATCGATCTCGCGTGGGGCAGCATCCTCGGCGCGACGGTGTGCGCCGGGACGACCGCGATCGTGGCCCGGATCAGCCCTCCTGGACCCCGCGGCGCAGGCGCAGCCCGAACAGGCTCGCACCCAGGAGACCGAGACCGCTGACCAGCAGGATGCCGGCCACGCCGAGCGTGCCGTCGGTCCAGTCGATGAGCGCCTCCGGCACCACGATCGTCACCAGCGCGACGCCGAGGACCAGGTAGGGCCAGGCACGGAGCTGGACGTAGGCGGCGAAGGCGCACGCGGCCGCGGCGGCCGTCAGGACGTAGGCGATCCACGCCGGCTCGCCCCAGAAGAGCGGCCACTGCACGGCCAGCGCGACGACACCGCACCCGATGATCCGTGCCGCGAGCCGCTCGTTCCAGATCCGCCGCTCGGCGAGCGCCAGCCAGCCGACCCCGAGGAGGACGAGGTAGCCGGCCAGGACCAGCGGGGTCGGCCCGTCCAGGTCGAGGACGTCCTCCAGCAGGATCCCCGGGGCATAGATCAGGCCGACGACCACCGCCAGCTGACCCAGCACGGACGGGGCCAGCCGGTAGCCGGCGAGACCGACCAGGGCGAGGGTCACGGCGAAGAGGACACCGGGGAGCCCGCTGTACTCGTCGCCGTCGAGCTCCTCGGCCAGGACCCCGACGGCGGCCGCGGCGGTCACGGCGGCCCCGACGAAGAGCGTGGCGGCGAGCCGGCGGCGTACGTCGTCGCGGGGCTGGCGGATCGCCAGCGCCACCGCGGCCAGCACGACGGCGACGCCGGCGAGCACCCCCACGCGTGCGGCGGTGCCGAAGGAGTCCCAGGTCTCGAGCAGGAAGAGCACCACGGCCGCGACCACGAGGGCACCGCCGACGTACCCGGCCACCTCCGCGAACCACCGGCGTCCGCCCGGCTCCTGGGCCTTGCCGTCGAGCACGTCGGAGACGACGTCGGCGGCCGCGCCGCGCCGCACCGGGTCCAGCAGACCGGCGCCCACGAGGGCGTCGACGACGGCGGTCGCCCGCGGGGAGGTGCGCCGGTGCGTCTGCGCCGGATCGGTGGAGGTGCCCGCAGGCGGCCCGGAGATCGTGTTCATGGGCTCATGGTGGACCCACGGATCCCATCAGGTGACGCGACGCGCTGCCGATCGGCTCAGAAGAGCACCCCGGACGGACCGGGGTCGAGACCCGCCAGCGAAGGGCGGTGCCGCCATGAGCGTCATCACCAGACCCGACCCGGGCAGCCCGGGGCACCCGCTGCTCACCGCCCTCGACCGCTGCGACGCGCCCACCACGGGCGCCGACGGGATCCGGCTCCCGTGCGGGGCCGCGGCGCAGCACCGCGTCCTGCTCCCCAGCGGCCTGGACCTCGTCTTCTGCGGTCACCACGAGCGCGAGTACGCCGATCGGCTGGCCGGGCTGGGCGCCGTCGCAGCCGGCTCCCGCTGACCCTGCGCTCGGTCTGAGCGAGGCCTCAGACCAGGTCGTCGTCGACGGCGTAGCGCTCCACGAGGCTGGCGAACTCCTCGCCCACCGCGGCCAGGTCCCGGCAGGGCACCCGAAACGGCACGCGGTACTGCCACCCGCCGTCGAGGTCGACCAGCTGGAGGTCCAGCCCGTCGGGATCGATCCCGATCACCTCGGCCGCGGCGAGCTCGGGGCGGCGTACGCCGCGCACCCCGGCGGCGATGGTCGCGACGTCGACGCGGTGGTGGGCGTTGAGGTGGTGGGCAAGGACCCACCCGCGGGCAAGAACCTCGTGCGGGGAGGCGGCGGCGTAGTCGGCCAGCGTCAGCGGCTCCGCGCCCCGGCTACCCGGGTGGGTGAGCACGACGTCCTCCACGAGCAGCTGGAGCAGCACCCCGGCCACACCCTCGCGCACGGCGGACCGCAGCGCGGCGTCCACAACCTCCCGGTCCGCGGGACGCACCGACCCCGCCGACAACGGTGCGAGCACCCCGCTCAGCACGACCGTGCCGAGCCCGCCCGGACTGCTCATCCGCAGGCAGAGCAGGCTCGAGGCGCGAAGTGCGTCCGCGTGCTCGGCTGGCACCACGAGCACCGGCGTGCCGTCGAGGTCGACGTACGGCGCCCGCGCGGGACGGCCGTCGACGACGACCTGGACCTGGGTGCCGGCGGCCACAGCGGTCCGGGCGCGCTCGGCGGGAGCGAGGGTGGAGGCGACGCAGAAGTCCATGCGAGTAAGGCTAGCCTTACCTTTACAGCTGCACCAGTCTTTCGCCCCGACATCCGTGTACAGGAAACTCGGCTTTGGAGGCCGTGGAACGTGTCCGAACCTGGGAAGTCACTACACGTGTAGTGACTCTCGACCCCCCTCAGTGCGGTGGACGACCCGGCTGATCAGGAAGCCCACGACGGCGGCGGTGGGGAACATGATCACCGAGTAGACGGCGGCGGGGACGGCGAGGGTGACGGAGCCGAGCACGCTGATGGCGACGGCGATGGCCAGGGTGCCGTTGTGCACGCCGATCTCCATCGACGAGGCGAGCGCCTGGCGCGGCTCGACCGACAGCGCGCGGGGGACGGCGTACCCGAGGCCGAGGCTGGCCAGGCAGAACAGGAAGGCGACGACCCCGACGTCGGCGAGGTAACCCAGGACGTTGTCGCGCTCGGCGAGGATCGTGCCGAGGATGACGGCGGTGAGGACCACCACCGAGAGGATCCGGACAGGACGGTCCATCCGGTCGGCGAAGAAGGCCTTGCGCGAGCGGACCAGCATGCCGAGCACGACCGGGATGAGCACGATCGCGAAGACCTGCAGCACCTTGCCGAACTGCAGGCCCACCTCGCCGTCGACCTGCGGGTCGAAGTAGGCGAAGGCCAGGTTGGTCACAATCGGCAGGGTGACCACCGCGATCACCGAGTTCACGGCGGTGAGGGTGATGTTCAGCGCGACGTCGCCCCGGAAGAGGTGGCTGAAGAGGTTGGCGGTCGTCCCGCCGGGCGAGGCGGCCAGCAGCATCATCCCGACCGCCAGCAGCGGGTCGAGGTCGAAGGCGAGCACCAGGCCGAAGCAGATCACCGGCAGCAGCAGGAGCTGGCAGCCGAGCGCGATGACCACCGCGCGCGGGTGTCGGCCGATGCGCCGGAAGTCGTCGACGGTCAGCGACAGGCCGAGCCCGAGCATGACGACGGCGAGCGCGAGCGGGAGCAGGACGGAGATGAGCGCGGAGTCCATCGGGCACCTTCGGTCGGTCCGCCCAGACCGGGCGTGAGGTGGGTCACACCCTAAGGGACCGGTGCCCGTGCCACCCTCGAACCATGACGGAGAACGCCCTGCCCGCCGAGTCGCTGCGCTCGATCACCCTGACCCGCACCGCGCGCGGCGAGTACGTCGCCGACAACGGCCGCGGCGCGCCCCTGCCGATCGGCACGGGCGACACCGACCGGTTCACGCCCGTCGAGCTGCTGCTGGTCGCCATCGCCGGGTGCAGCGCCGTCGACGTCGACCTGATCACCAGCCGCCGGGCCGAGCCGGAGTCCTTCACGGTGTCGATGGAGGGCCACAAGGCCAAGGACGACGACGGCAACCACATGGCCGGTCTGCGGATGACCTTCGACGTCGTCTTCCCCAAGGGGGAGGCGGGCGACGCCGCCCGGACGGCGCTGCCGCGCGCGGCGCAGAAGTCACACGACCGGCTCTGCACCGTCAGCCGGACGGTCGAGCGGGAGACCCCGATCGAGGTGCAGATCCGCTGACCGGACCGGGACCGGGCCCACCGGGACCGAGGGCCACGACCAGGTCCCGCACCACGGACGGATCGTCCAACCGGTCGCCGTACCGCTCGCGCAGCTGACCCATCCGGTAGCGGACGGTCTGCGGGTGCACGAAGAGCGCCGCCGCGACGTCCTCGCGCCGCCCCTGGTGCAGCAGCCACGCCCGCAGCGTGTCGACCAGCTTCTCGACGGTCGCCGGTCGCATCCCCTCCAGCGGCGCGAGCGCCCGCGCCCGCAGCTCCGCCAGCGCGACCGGGTCGGCGTGCACGACCACGTCGGCGAGGTGGTCCTCGGCGTCGACGCTGCCGCCGTTGCGCATCACCCCGAGCTCGCACACCTGCAGCGCCCTCAGGTACGACGCCCGCGCCTGCTCCCAGGAACGCGCCGGCCCCACGACGGCCCCCCGACCGGCCAGGACCTGCACCAGTCCGGCCCGCGCACCACCTCCGGAGTCGGGCACGAGGAGCACGGTGAGGTCCTCGAGATCGGGGCGGTCCTCCATGCCGGGGGGCACCTCGCCGGTGCGCAGGGTGCGTCCGTCGAGCCGGGAGCGCACCTCTCCGACCACCGAGGTGGGCAGCAGGACGGCGGTGAGGCTCAGCGGCGGGACCCAGTCGGCTCGGTCGGCCAGCTCGAGCAGCCGCTCCTCGCTCGCCCCGGCCAACAGGCTCGCCGTCAGCTGCTCGAGGCGGCGCTGCTGGCGACGCCCACTGTTGTCGGACTCGTCGGTGTGGCCGGAGACGCTGGCGCCGGAGAGCTGGTCGATGAAGTCGAAGACCAGCTCGGCGAACCGCGCCACGTCGTCGGCCGGCAGCCCCGCGGCCACCGCCAGGGCGCTCATGTCGCGCCACGCCGTCCGGGCCCCCACGCGGTAGGCCGAGGCGAGCGCGTCCATGCTCCGGCCGCTGCGCGCCTCCCCACGGCCGAGCTCGTAGGCCGCCTCGAAGACCGCACCGAGCGGGCGGCCGAACGCGAAGCCCTCGGAACTCGCCGCCATGTCGAGGAAGCCGTCGAGCGCGGTGGTCACCGCGAACTCGATGTTGCGGCCCATCCGGCCCCGGAACGGCTCGGAGTAGCTCGGCACCTCGGCCATCACCGCGTCGATCACCTGCTCCGCGACGCCGGGCAGCTGGTCGCGCATCGCCGTCACCACCGGGTCGGGGAGCCGCAGCGCCGCCGTCCGGGAGCGGGGAGTGGAGGTCACGATGCAACCCTACGCCCATTCTTGTTCTCTAAGAACAATTCAGGGGGCACAGATTCACGCCCCGCGGTCAGGTACTCGCGCCGCGGAACGAGCACAGTAGAGATATGCCCCGCACCACGACACTTCCGTTCCCCGGCCTGGTCTCCCCCGACCACCGGGAGCGCCCCCTGCGCCGGCTCGCCCTCGGGGCCCGCCGCCACGCCGCTGCGGTCGCCGAGGCGCTGGCCACCCCGCTGGTGCCGGCCGACTACCTCGACGTCTTCGCTCCGCTGCGCCCCGGCGCCGAGCTGCGCGGGCGCGTCGTGGCCGTCGAGCCCGAGACCGCGGACGCCGCCACCATCGTCATCCGCCCCGGCGCCGACTGGGTCGGCCACGTGCCCGGCCAGTACCTGCGCATCGGCGTCGACGTCGACGGTGTCCGCCAGTGGCGCGCCTACTCGCTGACCCACGGCCCGCGCGCCGACGGCTGCGTCTCCGTCACCGTCAAGGCCGTCCCCGACGGCGCCGTCAGCCCCTACCTCGTCCACCGGGTCCGCCCCGGCACCCTGCTCCACCTCGAGCAGGCCACCGGCGAGTTCGTGCTGCCCCCCTCGGCCGACAAGCTCCTCTTCGTCACCGCCGGCTCCGGCATCACCCCGGTCATTGGGATGCTGCGCAACCTCTTCCCGGTCGCCGACTCCGGCGTCGTGCGGCTGCCCCGCAGCGCCGACCGCGACATCGTCGTCGTCCACCTCGCCCCGAGCGCGCCGACGTCGATCTTCGCCGCCGACCTGGCCGCCCTCGACGAGGCCGGCGCGATCCACCTCGTCTCGCGGTACGACGACACCCACGGCTTCTTCGACGTCGCCGACCTCGCCGAGCTCGTGCCCGACCTGGCCGAGCGCAGCACGCTCGCCTGCGGTCCGGCCGGGCTGCTGGACGCCCTCGAGACCCACCACGAGACCGCCGGCCTGCCGCTGTCGACCGAGCGGTTCCGCGCCGCGCCCGTCGTGGCCGGCGAGGGCGGCACCCTCGATTTCACCCGCTCGACGACCACCGTCGAGTCCGACGGGTCCACCTCGATCCTCGACGCCGGCGAGTCCGCCGGTGTCCTCATGCCCAGCGGCTGCCGGATGGGCGTCTGCTTCGGCTGCGTCGTGCCGCTGCGCGAGGGCGCCGTGCGCGACCTGCGCAACGGCGAACTCACCACCGCCGTGCCCGGCGAGACCCCGCCCACGGGCGTGCCCATCCAGACCTGCATCTCGGCTGCGGCCGGCCCCTGCCAGATCGACCTCTGAGGAGATCCGATGACGACCATCACCAAGAAGCCGATCAACCCCACCGCCCACCTGACCCCCGAGGACGTCGAGCAGATCGGCGTCGAGCTCGACGCGATCCGCCAGGACATCCTGGACTCCCGCGGCGAGCAGGACGCGGCGTACATCCGCAAGGTCGTCGACGTGCAGCGCAAGCTCGAGCTGGGCAGCCGCGCGGTCCTGCTGGTCTCGGCCTTCCCGCCCGCGTTCGTGCTCGGCACCGTCGGCCTCTCCGTCTCCAAGATCCTCGAGAACATGGAGATCGGTCACAACGTCATGCACGGCCAGTGGGACTGGATGCGCGACCCGAAGATCCACTCGACCACCTGGGAGTGGGACAACGCCTCGACCGCCGACGGCTGGAAGCACAGCCACAACGAGATCCACCACACCTACACGAACATCGTCGGCAAGGACAACGACCTCGGCTACGGCATCATGCGCGTCGACGAGGACCAGCGCTGGTACCCCTTCCACCTCGGCCAGCCGCTGTGGAACTTCATCAACGCATGCTTCTTCGAGTACGGCATCGCCGCCTACGACCTCGAGCTCGGCAAGAACCTGAAGGTCCCGAAGGAGAAGCGCAGCGAGGCGTTCAAGAACAACGCCCGCAACACCCTGGCCAAGATCCGCAAGCAGGCCACGAAGGACTACGTCGTGCACCCGCTGATGTCGCTGCCGACCGGTTCGTTCGTGCCGACCCTCGTCGCGAACGTGACCGCCAACGTGGTCCGCAACCTGTGGACCCACTCGGTCATCATGTGCGGCCACTTCCCCGAGGGCGTCGAGACCTTCGAGAAGACGTCGATCCCCGACCACGAGACCCGCGGCGAGTGGTACGTCCGCCAGATGCTCGGCTCGGCCAACATCTCCGGGTCCAAGGCCATGCACCTGATGACCGGCAACCTCTCGCACCAGATCGAGCACCACCTCTTCCCGGACCTGCCGAGCAACCGCTACGCCGAGGTCGCGCCGAAGGTCAAGGCGCTGTTCGACAAGTACGGCCTGAACTACCACGAGGCGTCGCTGCCCGCCCAGGTCGGCAGCGCGTGGCACAAGGTCGTCCGGCTCTCCCTTCCCAACGGCTGGCTGGCCACCACCAACGCCAAGAACCTGCCCGGCCAGCTCAAGCTGCTCTCCACGATGGCCACCGGCAACCGGAAGGTCCGTCGGGCTGCCCAGGCGCGGCTCGAGCAGCTCGCGCGCCGACAGAGCCAGGTCGCCAAGGCCGCCTGAGCAAACCCCGACGACGGGACCAGCCGGTTCTTCGTCGTACGCCCTCCGATACGCGCTCGGCTGGCCGATGATGGCGGCGTGCTTCCCCGATTCGTCGCGCTCGCGCTGCTCGCCGGCCTGCTCGTGGTGGGCCCCGCGAGCGTCTCACCGGGGCCGACGCCGAGCGCCTCGGTCACGTCCGCGGCAGCGGCGGCGGACGCCCGGACGGCGGCACCCCGCCGCCGCGACCCGCGCTGGCGGCGGGCGTTCTACGTCGAGCCCGGGACCTCGGCGGCATTCGCGGCGGCCCGGGACCCCCGCTTCGACCCCCTGGCCCGGACCCCGCGGGCGAAGTGGCTGCTGCCGTCCCACCCCGTCACCCAGGTGCGCCGGGTCGCCGGGTCCTACGCCCGGGCCGCACGGTCGTCAGGTCGTACGCCGGTCGTGGCGCTCTACGCGATCCCGGGCCGCGACTGCGGCTCGTACTCCGCTGGGGGACTCACCCCACGGCAGTACCGCGCGTGGGTCCGTCGCATCGCCGCGGGCCTGCGCGGCACCGGTGCGATCGCGGTGGTGGAGCCGGACGCCGTCGCGATGCTCGGCGACTGCGCCGGCCAGGGGCCTCGCGCCCGCCTGCTCCGGAACGCGGTGGAGCGGCTGACCGCGGCGGGCGTGTGGACCTACCTCGACGGCGGTCACAGCAGCTGGCAGTCGCCCGCGCAGATGGCCGTCCGGCTCGAGCGGTCCGGCATCCGTCGCGCCCGTGGGTTCGTCACCAACGTCGCCAATCACCGGCGCACGGCCGCGGAGGGTGCCTACGCCCGGGCGGTGAACCGAGCGCTGGTTGCCCGGGGGATCGGGGCCAAGCGGTTCCTCGTCGAGACCGCGCGCAACGGCGCCGGCCCGTCCGCCGAGGGATGGTGCAACGCTTCCACCGCCCGGGTCGGCCGCCGCCCCGGGATGGCCCCGAAGGGCCGCCGGGACGGGTTCGTCTGGGTCAAGCACCCCGGGGAGTCCGACGGTGACTGCGGCCGCGGCGACCCCCCGGCCGGTCAGTGGTGGGACGACGGCGCGCTCCGCCTTCTCGGGGTCGGCTGAGCGAGCGCCCCACCGCGCGCCCCGGCATGCCTGGCAGACTGACCGCCAGTCAGCACGCCACCGCCGCCCGAGGAGGCACCGTGCCCGACCGTCCACACGAGCACGACCAGCGCGACGATGACGCGACACAGGCCATCTCCATGCCCGAGAACGCGCCGACGATCGCGGGACGCTACGAGCTCGGCCCCGTCATCGGACGCGGCGGCCACGCCGACGTCCACGTCGCCACCGACCGCACCCTGGGGCGCCAGGTCGCGGTCAAGATCATGCGCGACGTCAGCGTCGGCGAGACCGAGCGGCACCGGTTCACCTCGGAGGCCCGCACCCTGGCCCTGCTCAACCACCCTCACCTGGTGACCGTGCTGGACGCCGGCACCGCCGACGCCACCGACGGCGTCGGCGAGGGCCACCCCTACCTGGTGATGGAGTACGTCGACGGGATCTCGCTCGCGGAGACCGCCGGGTCGCGCCTCCACCCCACCCGCGTGGCCGCGCTGGCCACCCAGCTCTCCGCCGCGCTCGCCCACGCCCACGCCGCGGGCGTGGTGCACCGTGACGTGAAGCCGGCCAACGTGCTCCTCGGCAAGGACGGCCGAGCCCGGCTGACCGACTTCGGCATCGCCCGGCTCGTCGGCGACACCACCTCGGTGACCCAGGCCGGGACGACCGTGGGGACCGCGGCGTACCTCTCCCCCGAGCAGGTGAAGGGGGAGACGACGACACCGGCCACCGACATCTACTCGCTCGGGCTGCTCCTGCTGGAGGCGCTCACCGGCACCCGCGCGTACCCCGGGTCGGCGACCGAGTCGGCGATGGCCCGCCTGCACCGCCAGCCCGAGATCCCCGCCGACGTCCCCGAGCCCTGGGCCGACCTGGTGGGCACGATGGTGCAGCAGCGGCCCGAGGACCGACCCGATGCCGAGGGGGTGCACCGGACCGCGACCGCGCTCGCCGCGGGTCTCGACCCCGCCGAGGCCACCCAGGCGATCCGCCTCGGCCAGGGCGCCATGGCCGCAGCCGCGTCCGACGAGGACCCCACCAGCACCCGGGTGATGCCGGCGACGGCCCCCGCGCCCGAGCCCACCCGCTCCGAGCCGGTCCGGTCCGTCGCGCCCGCACCGGCACCCGCCTCCTCTGGCCGCAGCCGGAAGTGGGTGGCCCCCCTGCTGGCGCTCGCCGTCCTCGCCGGTCTGGTCGTCGCGGGCATCCTGCTCCTCGGTGGCCCACCCGGACCACCGGACGGCGTACCAGCAGAGCTCCGCAGCGAGCTGCAGGACCTGCACGACGCCGCCAACGGGGAGTCGCGATGAGCACGCCTCGCACCCGCGCCCTGCGCCACCGCGCCGTCGCCGTCGTCGGCGCCCTCGCGCTCTCGCTGCCCCTGGCCGCCTGCGGCGGGGAGGAGAGCCCCCGCGAGCGCGTGCCGGAGATCGGCGACCAGCTCGACGCCATCGACGAGAGCCTGGTCGACGGTGAGCTCCGGCGAGCCCGGGCGGCGCTGCGCAACCTGATCAACGCCGCCGTCGAGGGCCGCGACGAGGGCTCGCTGACGGCCGCCGAGCTGCGCGAGCTGCGGCAGGCCGCCCGCGCGCTCGCCAGGGCGATCGAGGAGTACGCCGCGCTGGAGGAGCCCGAGGAAGAGCCGGAGCCCGAACCGGAACCCGAGCCCGAACCGGAGCCGACGCCGACACCGACCCCCGAGCCCGAGCCCGAGCCGGAGCCCGAGCCGGAGCCGGAGCCGGAGCCGACCGAGATCCCCACCGAGATCCCGACCGAGGACCCCGAGGAGGAAGAGGAGGAAGAGGAGGAGTGATCCGTCCTCCCCGACGGATCAGGAGGCCAGCGCGGCCTCGATGTCGGCGGCGATCTTCTCCGGCTTCGTCGTCGAGCCGTAGCGCTTGACGACCCGGCCGTCACGGCCGACGAGGAACTTCGTGAAGTTCCACTTGATCTTGCTGCCCATCAGCCCGGACTTCTCCGTGCGCAGCCAGGCGAAGAGCGGGTGCGCGGCGTCGCCGTTGACGTCCACCTTGTCGAACATTGGGAAGCTGACGCCGTAGTTCTTCTGGCAGAAGCCGCCGATCTCGTCGGCGTCACCGGGCTCCTGGCCGCCGAACTGGTTGCACGGGAACCCGAGCACGACCAGCCCCTGGTCGCCGTACTGCTGCCAGAGCTCCTCGAGCCCCGAGAGCTGGGGGGTGAAGCCGCACTGCGACGCGGTGTTGACCACGAGCACCACCTGGCCGGCGTACGCCGAGAGGTCCTGGGGCGTGCCATCGAGGGTGGTGGCGGAGAAGTCGCTGAGGATGGTCATCGGGAGGTGCTCCTGAGGTGTCGGCGCGGGGTCGTGCCGCTGGTTCGTCGCCCGAGGGTACGGTGGATGGGCCCGGAGATCACCGCGCGGGTTGGACGGCGCCGCATGGGGGTAGAGGCGAAGCACCCGAAGGGAGCCCGTCGTGATCGAGTCGCTGCCCATCCTCACCCTGGTCCCGCCCCTGCTCGCGCTGGCGCTGGTGATCCTCACCCGCAAGGTGCTGCTCAGCCTCGGCATCGGCGTGCTCGCCGCCGCCTTCTTCGTCGCCGACCTCAACCCGCTGGAGACAGCGCGTCTGGTGGCGGTCGCCTTCGCGGAGATCTTCTGGGTCGACGGCGCCCTGAACACCGGCTACGTCTTCATCCTCGTCTTCACGCTGCTGCTCGGCGTGATCGCGGCGTTCATCATGATGTCCGGCGGCACCCAGGCGTTCGCCGACTGGGCGACGGAGCGGATCCGCACCCGCCGCCGCGCACTCGTGCTCCCGGCGCTGCTCGGCATCGTCATCTTCATCGACGACTACTTCAACGCCCTGGCGGTCGGCCAGGTCAGCAAGCCGGTCACCGACCGGCACAAGATCTCCCGGGCGAAGCTCACCTACGTCGTGGACTCCACCTCGGCGCCCGTCGCCGTGCTCGCGCCGTTCTCCAGCTGGGGCGCCTACATCCTCGGCATCATCGCCCCGCTCGTCGCGGCCTCGACGCTCGACCGCAGCGCGGTGCTGGCGTTCCTCGGCGCAGCGGCAGTGAACTACTACGCCATCGGCGCGCTGCTGCTGGTGTGGCTGACCGTGCTCCTGCGCCTGGACCTCGGGCCGATGCGTGCCGAGGAGCGCCGGGCGCTGGAGGAGGGCGAGGTGCACGAGCGTGGGGCCGACATCCCCGGCCAGCTCTCCGAGGACCTGCCGGTGCACCGGCCCGGCGCCAAGCGCGCCCTCGTCATCCCGTTCCTGCTGCTCGTCGCCGGGGTGCTCGGCGGGATCGTGGTCACCGGCTACCGCGCGGCGGAGAGCTGGAGCGCCATCGACATCCTCGCGGAGACCGACGTGGGCGTCGCGCTGCTCGTGGGCGGTCTGCTCGGCCTGGTCGCGGCGATCTACTACTACCTGCGCGACACGTCCTCGAACCGCAAGTTCGGTGCCGACACCTTCGGCCGCGGCTGGCTCGAGGGGATGCGGTCGATGTGGCCGGCGGTCAGCATCCTGCTGCTGGCGTGGATGCTCGGCGCGCTCATCGACCAGCTCGGCACCGGCGAGTACCTCGGCGGCCTGGTCGAGGACTCCGCGCTCGAGCCCGCGTGGCTGGTGCCGGTGATGTTCCTGATGGCGGCCGGTATGGCGTTCGCGACCGGCACCTCGTGGGGCTCCTTCGCACTGCTGCTGCCCATCGCCGGCGGCATCATGAACTCCGTCGAGGCCCCCGAGCTGCTGCTACCGGCGCTCGGCGCGGTGCTGGCCGGCGCGGTCGCCGGTGACCACGCCTCCCCGATCTCCGACACGACGATCCTGTCGTCGACCGGGTGCGGGTGCGCGGTGATCACCCACGTCCTCACCCAGCTCCCGTACGTCGGGGTGGTCGTCGTCGCCTCCACCGTCGGCTACGTGGTGCTGGCCGCCTCCGGCAGCGGGCTGCTCGGGCTGGTGGTCACCCTCGCGGTGATCGTGGCCCTGGCCCTGGCCGCCCGCGCGGTCTGGGGGTCGGTCGCCGACGAGCCCGAAGTGGCGTCCGACCGGACAGCGGACGCCGAGCCCAGGTCGGGGTCCTGACCGACCTCAGTCCTTCATCGTGGCGCAGGGGTGACGGCGGTCAGGAGTCCTGCTCCCCATCGTCGCCGTCGCCGAAGTGCCCCAGCGGGACGCCGCACGTGAACGTGCTTCCCTCCCCGATCCTGGAGAAGGTCTGGAGCTGCCCGCCCATCAGGTCGACCAGGTCACGACAGATCGCCAGACCGAGTCCGACACCTTCGTAGCCGCGGGTGGCGGAGGGATCAGCCTGGGTGAACGGCTCGAACAGGGCGTGCAGGTGGTCTCCCGCGATACCGATGCCGGTGTCGGTGACCGTGAACTCGACCCAGACGTCCGGGACCCGGATGCCGTCGTGGGGGTTCGGTGCAGCGCTCCGGGAGCTGACTCGTACGTCGACACCGCCACGCTCGGTGAACTTGATCGCGTTCTGCACCAGGTTGGTCACCACCTGGGTGACCCGCAGACCGTCTCCGACCACCGCCCTCGGGACGGACTCGTCGACGGCGAAGGAGATCTCCAGCTGCCGGCTCTCGGCGAAAGGCACCGCCCACTCGGCGACGCCCTCGACCACGTCGCGGACACCGAACGGTCTCGGCCGGAGCACGACCTGGTGCGCCTCGAGCCGGGAGAAGTCCAGGATGTCGTTCACCAGGCGCACCAGCCGTCGGCTGGAGCGGTGCACGATGTCCACGAAGCGCTGCGGCTCGGGCTCCAGCTCGGCGTCCATCAAGAGCTCGGTCGCACCGATCACCGAGGCCAGCGGCGTACGGACCTCGTGGCTGACGTTGGCCAGAAACAGGGTCTTGGCAGCGTTGGCCTCCTCGAGCTGGCGCATGAGCTGCTTGGCGTCGGTGACGTCCTCGGTGACCCCGTGCACGCCGATGACCTGACCGCCGACGATGACCGGGATCATGGTGCACCGGATGTCGACCACCTGGTCGTCGGGACCCAGCACACGGGCGTCGACCAGCTGGGGATCCCCGGCCAGGGCGCGGTCGAAACAGTCCTGGATGACGTGCACGTCCTCGGATGGATCACCTGGGCGAAGTGCGTCTGCCTCATCTGCTGGAGGCTCAGCCCGGTCATCGCCAGGGCTCGCGGGTTCGCGTCCGTGTAGTAGCCGCGGCAATCCACGGAGTACGTCGCGTGGGGGTGGTGGGTGAACAGGGAGGCGTAGCGCTCGCTGCTCTCGGCGAGAGCACCCTCACCGAGCGACGTGCTCACCGATCGGGCCGAGCCGATCTGGTCGTCGTCCATCACCACCTCCGCATGGCTGCAAACTACGCCACCGGTGACGAGATGTCCGATGACCGCGGGCCCCGGCCCGGGCTCAGTCCTTCATCGCTCCCCAGCCGTGCCAGCGGTCTACCTCGACGAGCACGCTGACCCGGGCGCGATCACGGACGGGGTCACCGAGACGGGCGTGCCGTCGCGGCGCAGGGTGGTGACGGTGGCGGGGTTGGCCTTCGCCAGCATCGCGCGGGCGTCGTCGGGAAGCGGCTCGCTGGCGACACACACCGGGGATGGAACCGGCCACCCCTTATGGTGAGACCCCACCCATGGAGGGAACCACCGTGAACCCGCCCGTGCTCGCCTCGGGCGACGATTCCGCCCTCCGTGCAACGACGGCTCCGTCTACGCACGCGATGGGTCGGCTGGTCCAGGCGGTCCGTGACCTCGCGGCGGCGCGTGACCTCGACCGGGTGGTCGAGATCGTCCGACACGCCGCCCGGGAGCTCGTCGACGCTGACGGGGCGACCTTCGTGCTTCGCGACGAGGGGCAGTGCTTCTACGTCGACGAGGACGCCATCCACCCCCTGTGGCGCGGACAACGTTTTCCCCTCGATGCATGCATCAGCGGTTGGTCGATGCTACACAGCGAACAGGTCGTCATCCCCGACATCTACCTCGACGACCGGATCCCGCACGACGCCTACCGTTTGACCTTCGTCAAGAGCCTGGTGATGACCCCGATCCGCACGGCGGAACCCGTGGGCTCCATCGGGACCTACTGGGCCGGCGAACGGGTCGCGACGCCCGCAGATTGCGAGCTCCTGCTGGCTCTCGCTGACAGCACCTCAGTCGCCATGGAAAGCATCCGGATCCTCGACGAGCTGGAGCGACGCGTCGCGGAGCGCACGCACGCGCTCCAGGCGAGCAACCACGACCTCGCGGCGTTCGCGCACGTGGCGGCCCATGATCTGACGGCACCGCTGGCGACGATCTCGGGCTATGCCGAGCTGATCTCCGACATGGACGCTGCCTCGATGAGTAGCGAGGGCACGAACGCCCTCGGCAAGGTGCGCCGACAGGCCGCCAGGATGGCGGGTCTCATCGACGCCGTGTTGTCCTACAGCACCGCCGCCACCGCCCCACTCTCCGTGTCAACGATCAGCCTCCGAGACGTCACCGACAGCGTCCTGTGCGATCTCGCCGACCTGATCGCCTCACGCGGCGCCAGTGTCGAGGTTGCCGACCTCCCCCTTGTCCGGGGCTCGGCGCCGCTCCTGGAGAGGGTGGTGCAGAACCTGGTGGTCAACGCGATCAGCTATGGCGACCCGGTCGCGCCGCGAGTGCGGATCGAGGGCGGTGTGCGCGGCGCAGAGGTCCACGTCCAGGTCAGCGACAACGGCGGCGGGGTCACGCCGGACGAGCGCGAGTCGATCTTCGACATGTTCTCGCGCGGCACCGCCGGCGCGCTCGCGCCAGGGTCCGGCATCGGACTGGCCTTCGCTCGACGGGTGGTGGCGCGCCACGGCGGGACGCTCACGGTCTCCGACGCCGAGGGCGGCGGCGCGTGCTTCACGCTGGTGCTGCCCGGCCGCGTGACGGCCGAGGGGTGAGAACACCCGGGCCCATCGCTGCGTGCGGCGACGGATCCAGGCGGGCCCCGCGAACGCCTTTCCCTTTCTGTGCGTCCACGGCTGGAAAGCCGACCAACGATCTAGCCTGAAGCATGGCCTCCCCCGTCACCACCGCGAGCAGGAAGGGCGACACGGTACGCGCCGCGCACCAGGCCGGTCTCCTGTTCCTCATCTCGGCCGTGCTGAGCTTGGTCGCGACCACCTCC
>JAUYLL010000135.1 GCA_030698375.1 Nocardioides sp.
ATGATGCAGCCCGACACGACCAGTGGTGCGGTGGCGAAGCCGTACTCCTCCGCACCGAGCAGCGCGGCGATCACCACGTCGCGGCCGGTCTTGAGCTGCCCGTCGGTCTGCACCACGATCCGGTCGCGCAGCCCGTTGAGCAGCAGCGTCTGCTGCGTCTCGGCCAGGCCGAGCTCCCACGGGCCACCGGCGTGCTTGAGCGACGTCAGCGGCGAGGCGCCCGTGCCGCCGTCATGCCCGGAGATGAGCACCACGTCGGCATGCGCCTTGGAGACCCCGGCCGCGACGTGGTGATCGCCGCGCTGCTCGGTGCGGAGGAGTACGGCTTCGCGACCGCGCCCCTGGTCGTGTCGGGCTGCATCATGATGCGGGTCTGCCACCTCGACACCTGCCCGGTGGGTATCGCGACGCAGAACCCCGTGCTGCGCGACCGCTACAACGGCAAGGCCGAGTACGTCGTGAACTTCTTCGAGTACGTCGCCCAGGAGGTCCGTGAGTACCTCGCCGAGCTCGGGTTCCGCACGCTCGACGAGGCCATCGGTCACGCCGAGATGATCGACACCCGCAGCGCGCTCGAGCACTGGAAGGCGGCCGGCCTCGACCTGTCGCCGATCCTGCACGTGCCCTCGCTCCCCGAGGGTGCGGCCCTGCACAACACCACGAGCCAGGACCACGGACTCGACAAGGCGCTCGACAACGACCTCATCAGGCTCGCTGCGGACGCCCTGGAGAAGGGTGAGCCGGTCCGCGCCCAGGTCGAGGTCCGCAACGTCAACCGCACCGTCGGCACGATGCTCGGCCACGAGGTGACCAAGCGCTACCGCGCCGAGGGCCTGCCCGACGGGACGATCGACATCACCCTCACCGGTTCGGCCGGGCAGTCGTTCGGAGCGTTCGTGCCCCGCGGCGTCACGCTGCGCCTCGAGGGCGACGCGAACGACTACGTCGGCAAGGGCCTCTCCGGTGGGCGACTGGTCGTCCGACCCGACCGCACCGCGACGTTCGACGCCTCGCAGCAGATCATCGCCGGCAACACGATCGCCTACGGCGCCACCTCGGGCGAGATCTACCTGCGCGGCCAGGCGGGGGAGCGGTTCTGCGTCCGCAACTCCGGTGCCACCGCCGTCGTCGAGGGCGTGGGCGACCACGGGTGCGAGTACATGACCGGAGGCACGGTCGTGGTGCTCGGGCCGACCGGACGCAACTTCGCTGCCGGCATGTCCGGTGGCCGGGCGTTCATCCTCGACCTCGACGAGAACCGCGTGAACGGTGAGCTGGTCGAGACGGGCGCGCTCACCGACGAGACGTCCGCAGACCTGGAGGCGATCGTCCGCCGCCACCTGGAGGAGACCGGCTCGGACGTCGCCGAGGCGCTGCTGGCGGACTGGTCCGCGGCGCGTGCGCGCTTCACCGAGGTCATCCCGACCGACTACCGCAAGGTCCTCGAGGCGAAGGCCGCGGCCGAGGCCGCCGGCCTCGACGAGGCCGAGACCGCGAGCAAGATGATGGAGGTCCTCCATGGCTGATCCGAAGGGGTTCTTGAAGAAGGGCCGCGAGGTCGCTGAGCGCCGTCCGGTCGACGAGCGGCTGCAGGACTGGAACGAGGTCTACCCCGGCTCAGCGGGCCGGGCGCTGCTGCCGATCATCACCGAGCAGGCCAGCCGGTGCATGGACTGCGGCATCCCGTTTTGCCACAAGGGCTGCCCGCTCGGGAACCTCATCCCCGAGTGGAACGACCTCGTCTACCGCGACGACTGGGACGGCGCGATCGAGCGGCTGCACGCGACCAACAACTTCCCGGAGTTCACCGGCCGGCTGTGCCCCGCACCCTGCGAGCCGGCCTGCGTGCTCGGGATCAACCAGGACCCGGTCACGATCAAGAACGTCGAGGTCTCGATCATCGACCGCGCCTGGGAGGACCGCAACGTCCGCCCCCAGCCGCCGGAGTGGCTCAGCGGCAAGACGGTCGCCGTCGTCGGGTCCGGTCCCGCCGGCCTGGCCGCGGCCCAGCAGCTCACCCGCGCGGGCCACACCGTCGCCGTCTACGAGCGGGCCGACAAGATCGGCGGGCTGCTCCGCTACGGCATCCCCGAGTTCAAGATGGAGAAGGCGCACGTCGACCGGCGCCTGGACCAGATGCGCCGCGAGGGCACCGTGTTCCGGCCGGGCGTCGACGTCGGAGGCACCCTCACCGGCACCGAGCTGCGCCACCGGTACGACGCGGTCGTGCTGGCCATCGGCTCGACGGTCGCCCGCGACCTCCCGGTCCCCGGTCGCGAGCTCGACGGCATCCACCAGGCGATGGAGTTCCTCCCGCAGGCCAACCGCGTCGCCGTCGGCGACGCGGCGACGCCTGACGGCTCGGCCCAGATCCGGGCCGACGGCAAGCACGTCGTGATCATCGGCGGCGGCGACACCGGGGCGGACTGCCTCGGCACCTCGCTGCGCCAGGGTGCCGCGTCGGTGACGCAGCTGGAGATCATGCCCCAGCCCGGCGAGGACCGGCCCGAGGGACAGCCCTGGCCGACGTACCCGATGGTCTTCCGGGTCTCCTCGGCGCACGAGGAGGGTGGCGAGCGCGTCTACTCGGTCTCCACCCAGAAGTTCGTCGGCGAGAACGGCCGGGTGACGGCCCTCCAGCTGGTGGACGTGGAGATGCGCGACGGCCGGTTCGAGGAGGTCGCGGGCACCGAGCGGCAGATCCCGGCCGACCTGGTCCTGCTGGCGATGGGCTTCACCGGTCCGGAGCGCGAGGGCCTGGTCGAGCAGCTCGACGTCGAGCTGGACGACCGTGGCAACGTCGCCCGGGACGCGTCGTACGCCTCCAGCGTGTCGGGTGTCTACGTCGCCGGCGACGCCGGCCGCGGCCAGTCCCTGATCGTCTGGGCGATCGCCGAGGGTCGTGCCTGCGCGGCCGCCGTCGACACGTTCCTCACGGGGTCGACGACGCTGCCGGCGCCGATCCCGCCGACCGAACGACCGCTGGTGGTCTGAGCGTCACCTGATCGTCACGAGAGGCCCGCCCGCGACAGCCGGGACGGGCCTTTCGACCGTTCCAACCTCCGCTAGGGTGAAGTCGTGCGGAGAGCGAAGATCGTGTGCACCCTCGGCCCGGCCACCGCGACGGCGGCCGGTGTCCAGGCACTGGTCGACGCAGGCATGGACGTGGCCCGCCTGAACATGAGCCACGGCTCGCACGCCGAGCACGAGGAGGTCTATGGCCTCGTTCGCGCGGCCGCCGACGCCAGCGGCCGCGGGGTCGGCATCTTCGCCGACCTCCAGGGGCCGAAGATCCGCCTCGGGCGCTTCGCCGACGGGCCGGTCGACGTCAGCAAGGGGGACCGGTTCACGATCACCACCCGCGACGTGCGCGGTGGCCAGGACCTCTGCTCCACGACGTACGCCGGGCTCCCCGGCGACGTCGAGACGGGCGACCCGGTCCTCATCGACGACGGCCGCGTGCGGCTGCGCGTGGTGGAGGTCGACGGCGACGACGTGCACACCGAGGTGATCATCGGTGGCCGGCTGAGCAACAACAAGGGCATCAACTTGCCCGGCGTGGCGGTCTCGGTGCCCGCGCTCTCGGAGAAGGACATCGAGGACCTGCGCTGGGCGCTGCGGATGACGGTCGACTTCATCGCGCTCTCGTTCGTGCGCACCGCCTCCGACGTCGAGGACGTCCGGCGCGTGATGGACGAGGAGGGCGTGCACCTCCCCGTGATCGCGAAGATCGAAAAGCCCCAGGCCATCGAGAACCTCGACGAGATCATCGCGGCGTTCGACGGCTTCATGGTCGCGCGCGGCGACCTCGGTGTGGAGTGCCCCCTCGAGGACGTGCCCTTCCTCCAGAAGCGGGTGATCGAGCGGGCCCGCCGCAACGCCAAGCCGGTGATCGTCGCTACCCAGATGCTCGAGTCGATGATCTCCAGCCCGGCACCCACGCGCGCGGAGGCCGCCGACGTGGCCAACGCCGTCCTGGACGGTGCCGACGCGGTGATGCTGTCGGGCGAGACCAGCGTGGGCGCCCACCCCATCGTGACGGTCCAGACGATGGCCCGCATCGTGGAGTCGACCGAGGACCACGCGCTGGGCCGGATGGCCGGGATCGAGTGGGACCCGCGGACCCGCGGAGGAGTGATCGCCAAGGCGGCCGCCGAGGTCGCCGAGCGCGTCGACGCCCGGTATCTCGTCGCGTTCACCCAGAGCGGCGACTCCGCCCGCCGGCTCTCCCGCCTGCGCACGGCGATCCCGGTCCTCGCCTTCACCCCCGAGGCCGCGGTGCGCTCCCAGTTGGCGCTGTCCTGGGGCGTCGAGACCTTCAAGACCGCCTCGGTCGAGCACACCGACGAGATGGTGCGCCAGGTCGACGAGTCGCTGCTGCGCATCGGTCGGGTGAAGGAGGGCGAGCTCGTCGTGATCATCGCGGGGAGCCCACCCGGCATCCCGGGCTCGACCAACGCGCTGCGGATCCACCGGATGGGGGACGCCATCCACGGCGTCACCCCGGCGTACCGCCGCGGCTGAGCGCGCCGACGAGCTGGTGCCCCGGGTGGGACTCGAACCCACACTGGACGGTGTTTGAGACCGCGTTCTCTGCCGATTGGAATACCGGGGCCGGCAACGCCGCACCTTACCGGGCCGGCCGGCCCGGGCGCGGCCGGCCGGTGCTCGGTGCCCGCCGCCGTCTACCCTGACACCGTGACCACCGAGACTCCTGCCCCGGACGCGCCGCCCCGCCGGGTGGTGATCGCCGAGGACGAGGCGCTGATCCGGCTGGACCTCGCCGAGATGCTGGGGGACCTGGGCTACGACGTGGTCGGCCAGGCGGCGGACGGCGAGCACGCACTCGCGCTGGTCGAGGAGCTGCGGCCCGACCTCGTGCTGATGGACGTGAAGATGCCGCGTCTGGACGGGATCGCCGCCGCCGAGCAGATCGCCCGCGACCGGGTCGCGCCGGTGGTGATGCTCACCGCGTTCAGCCAGCGCGAGCTCGTGGAGCGGGCCCGCGACGCCGGGGCGATGGCCTACCTCGTGAAGCCGTTCTCGGAGTCCGACCTCACACCCGCGATTGAGATGGCGGTGAGCCGCTTCGCCGAGCTCCAGCAGCTCGAGGCCGAGGTGGCCGACCTCACCGACCGCCTCGAGACCCGCAAGGCGCTGGACCGCGCCAAGGGCGTCCTCCAGCAGCAGCTCTCGCTCAGCGAGCCCGAGTCGTTCCGCTGGATCCAGAAGACCGCGATGGACCTGCGGCTCTCGATGCGGCAGGTCGCCGAGGGCGTCGTCGAGCACGGACCCGGCATCGCGACCCGCTGATGGTCCGGTGACGATCCGGTGACGATGGGCCGCGCCCGCCCCGCCGGGCGGCACCGGAGCAGGGGACCGGGCGTGTCTCAGGTCACCGTTCTGCATCATTGCCGCAAGGACGCGCGGATCGACCTGTCGCCGCCGCACCCCCGGCCTATAGTGCGCGGGGCGCTGCCTGCGCGCCGATCGGAGGACTGACGTGGACCATCGCTGGCGAACATCGCGACACGGCGTGGGGTGGGTGCTGCTGCTCGGCCTCCTCGCGCCGCTGCTGCTCTTCCTGGGCTCCGCCCCCGCGAGCGCCGGTGAGGTCCCGGCCGACACCGAGTGCACCCGCTCCGAGACGACGGCCTGCCTGCAGGCCCGACTGCCTACCGGTGTCGAGGTGCCCGGCATCGCGATCACGGTGACCACGCCCTCGGGCGAGGAGGTCACCCAGGTCACCGACGAGGCCGGCATCACGGTCTTCGCGGTCACCGAGGAGGGTCAGTACTCCGTCCTCCTCGACACCGAGTCGTTCCCCGAGGGCGTCGAGCTCCGGCCGGACGCCGCGACCGAGATCACCCCGACGCTGGCGCCTGGTGGCCAGAGCTTCGTGACCTTCAACGTCCGCGCCGACGACTACACCGGCGCGATCAGCTGGTGGGACTCCCTCGCGCAGAGCGCGGCGAGCGGACTGCGCCTGGGGCTGTTGCTCGCCCTGGCGGCCGTCGGGCTCTCCCTGATCTACGGCACCACCGGCCTCTCGAGCTTCTCGCACGCCGAGCAGGTCACCCTCGGTGGCATGGTCGCCTTCATGATGGTCAACTGGTGGGGGATCCCCTTCCTGTTGGCCGCGGTGTTGACCGTGGCCTTCTGCGCCTTCACCGGCTACTTCCAGGACCGGGTCATGTGGCAGCCGCTGCGGCGGCGGGGTCTGGGCCTGATCCAGATGTTGATCGTGACCATCGGCCTCTCGCTCGCGATGCAGTACGCCTTCCAGGTGCTCGTCGGCGCCGGCAACGTCCGCGTCATCTCCGCCTCTCCCCAGACGGCCTCGTTCGGCCCGGTCACCCTGACCTACCAGTCGTTCTGGGCGATGGGCATCTCGGTCGTGGTGCTCTCGGTCGTCGGGTTCGCCCTGCTGCGCACCCGCCTGGGCCGGGCGACCCGCGCCGTGTCGGATAACCCCGCGCTCGCTGCGGCGAGCGGGATCGACGTCGACCGGGTGATCCGCCTGGTCTGGATCATCGCGACCGGGCTCGCCGGGCTGTCGGGCATCATGCTCGCGCTGGTCCTCAACGGCGTGAAGTGGGACTCCGGCATGCAGATCCTGCTGCTGCTGTTCGCCGCGGTGACCCTCGGCGGCCTCGGCACGGCCTTCGGCGCCCTCGTCGGCGCGATCGTCATCGGCCTCGTCGTGGAGCTCACCCCGATCTTCGGACTCCCGGGTGACCTCAAGTACGCGACGGCGCTGCTCATCCTTATCCTGCTGCTGATGGTCCGGCCGCAGGGCATCCTCGGCAAGGCCGAGCGGGTCGGGTAGGAGCTGACATGAGCCAGGACACCACCGCCTACAGCGCTGACGCCGTCGAGCCGGACACCCCGGCCCCCGGCGACGAGCGCCCCGAGAACCGGATCGACCGACGCAAGACCGTGGTGCTCACGGTGCTGGGCATCGCGATCGTCGCCGTCATGTGGTACGTCGCCACCTCGACGGACGGCCCGATGGCGCGGGTCTTCTCCGGCGTGCTGCGCGAGGCGATCTCCCCGCAGACCGCGGCGGTCGCGATCGCCGTGGTCGGGCTGAACATCCACTTCGGCTTCACCGGGCTGCTCAACATCGGGCAGGCCGGGTTCATGCTGCTGGGGGCCTATGGCTTCGCCATCGCCCTCAACGAGGGTGCTGGGCTGCCACTGGCAGTGCTGGTGGGGCTCGGAGCCTCTGTCGCCTTCGCGTTGCTGCTCGGGGTCCCGACCCTGAAGCTGCGCGGCGACTACCTCGCGATCGTGACGATCTCCGCCGCGGAGATCGTCAGGTACACCGGGCGGTTGTCCCAGCTCACCGAGTACACCGGTGGCTCGCAGGGCCTGCCCGGCAGCCGCTACCGCGGCGAGTTCACCGACCTGTCCTTCTTCGGCGACGGCCGCACGACCATCGGTCCGTGGAGCTACCAGAACACCGGCGTCGACGGCTGGTGGGCGCGGGCGGTCAGCTGGGCCGTCGTGCTGCTCGTCGTCATCGTCGTGGCGCTGCTGGTCCGCAGTCCCTGGGGTCGTCTGCTCCGCGGCATCCGCGAGGACGAGGACGCGATCCGCAGCCTCGGCAAGAACGTGTACGCCGTGAAGATGCAGGCGCTGATCATCGGCGGCGGGCTCGGTGCCCTCGGCGGCATGCTCTACGTGCTGCCGAGCTCGGTCCAGGCCGACCAGATGGGGCGTCAGCTGACGTTCTTCATCTGGACCGCTCTGCTGCTCGGGGGCGCGGCCACGATCTTCGGCCCGGTTCTCGGGGCGATCATCTTCTTCTCGGTGCGCATCCTGATCCGCGGCGTCACGAACGCCTACGTGCCCGACAGCATCCTCAACACCCAGCAGACCGAGCAGTTCTCTTGGGTGGTCGTCGGGGTGATCCTGATGTTGTTGGTGATCTTCCGACCACAAGGGATACTCGGGAACAAGAGGGAGCTGCAGTTCAATGCCTGAGAAGACGTCCGCTTCGGCCGCCACGCCGGACACCACGGCGAACCCGTACGCGGACCCGGCAGCGCGCAAGGAGCTGGTGCGCGGGATCGAGGCGCGGCCCGGCAGCAGCAAGCCCGACCCGATCCTCGAGGTCGACAACATCGTGCGGAACTTCGGTGGCATCACGGCCGTCGACGTCGACCACCTCGAGGTCCAGCGCAACATCATCACCGCGCTGATCGGGCCGAACGGTGCCGGCAAGACCACCTTCTTCAACCTGATCACCGGGTTCGACAAGCCGACCTCGGCGCAGACACTCACGCACCGTCCCGAGGCCCCCGCGCACTGGTCCTTCGACGGCAAGGCGCTCGACAACACCTCGGCCTCGGCGGTCTCGCGAGCGGGCATGGTGCGGACCTTCCAGCTGACGAAGGCGCTCAACCGCATGACGGTGATGGACAACATGATGCTGGGTGCGCGTGGGCAGACGGGGGAGAACCTCCTCACGTCGTGGCTCAAGCCGACCTGGCGGGCGCAGGAGCGCGAGATCGAGGGCAAGGCGCACGAGCTGCTGCAGCGGTTCACGCTCTACGAGAAGCGCCACGACTACGCCGGCAGCCTCTCCGGCGGTCAGCGCAAGCTGCTGGAGATGGCGCGTGCGCTGATGACCGACCCGCAGATGATCATGCTGGACGAGCCGATGGCGGGCGTGAACCCGGCGCTCACCCAGTCGCTGCTCGGCCACATCCAGGGCCTGCGCGACGAGGGCGTGACGGTGCTGTTCGTCGAGCACGACATGCACATGGTCCGCCACATCTCGGACTGGGTGGTGGTGATGGCCGAAGGGCGGATCGTCGCGGAGGGCGAGGCCGACGTGGTGATGGCCGACAAGGCCGTCATCGACGCCTATCTCGGCGCCCACCACGACACCGACCTCGGTGACGACTCCCTGTTGACCGACGAGACGATGGCCAACCTGCAGGACGAGGCAGCCGCCGAGGAGAAGCACCGTGACTGAGACCGCGAGCGCCCCTGCGCAGGAGACCCCCAAGGGCACCCCGGTGGTCGAGGCCCGCAACATCGTGGCCGGTTACCTGCCTGGGATCAACATCCTCAACGGCTGCAGCCTGACGGCCTACCCCGGCGAGATGATCGGCATCATCGGGCCGAACGGTGCGGGGAAGTCCACGCTGCTCAAGGCGATGTTCGGCCTGGTCCGGGTGCACGAAGGCGAGGTGCTCCTCCACGGCGAGGACATCACCAACGCCAAGACCAACCGCCTGGTCGAGATGGGCGTGGGGTTCGTCCCGCAGAACAACAACGTCTTCCCCAGCCTCACCATCGAGGAGAACCTCCGGATGGGGCTCTTCCTGCGGCCGAAGAAGATCGGCAGCCGCCTCGCTGCGATGTGGGACCTGTTCCCCGTCCTCCACGAGCGGCGCACCCAGCGGGCCGGTGGTCTCTCCGGCGGGGAGCGGCAGTCGCTCGCCATGGCGCGGGCCCTGATGATGGAGCCCTCCGTCCTGCTCCTCGACGAGCCCTCGGCCGGGTTGTCCCCGGTGCGCCAGGACGAGACCTTCCTGCGCACCCGGCGGATCAACCAGACCGGGGTGTGCGTGGTGATGGTCGAGCAGAACGCCCGGCGCTGCCTGCAGATCTGTCACCGCGGGTACGTCCTCGACCAGGGCAGGGACGCCTACACCGGCTCCGGCCGTGAGCTTGCCAACGACCCCAAGGTCATCGAGCTCTACCTCGGCACGCTGGCCACCGACCTCGACGACGAAGCGCCCGCCTGACCCCACCTCTGCGTCTGGCAGCACGACCGACCGGGTCGAGGTACGACGAAGGCCCCGGACCTTTCGGTCCGGGGCCTTCGCACGGGGTGCCGTCAGACGGCGTCCCGCTCAGCTCACTTGGAACCCTCTTCAGTGGTCACCAGGGTGTAGCTGTTGTCGGCCTCGTACTGGTAGATGCCGACGAACGCGCTCGACGGGTCGTTCTCGTCGTCGAAGGGACCGATGCCCGACGGACCGGTGTACCGGATCTCGTCGCCGCCCTCGAGGATCTCGACGCAGTCGGCGTAGGTGCTGCACTCCTCGCCGTCCGTGTCACCGGAGACCGCGGCCAGGTTGGCCTGGATGGTCTCCGGGTCCGTGGCTCCGCCCTTCACCGCGGCGAGCGCGGCGAGGATGACGGCGTCGTAGGACTCGGCCGCGTAGGAGTAGGTGTCGTTGAGGTCGGTGTTCTCGGCCGACTCGAACCACCCGTTGAGGCGGTCCTTGAACCCGTCGTCGGGGTCGTTGCCCGGGATGGTGCCCTTGGCGCCCTCGAGCGTGCCCTCCTCGAAGTCCTCGGAGTAGTTCGAGGTGTTGCCGTCGGTCATGTAGACCTTCGCCATGTCCCAGCCAGAGGCCTGGAGCTCAGGCACGATCGCCTTCGTCTCGTCGAAGGCCAGGATCACGATGGCGTCGGGGTTGGCCGCCGTCACGCCCTGAACCTCGGCGGAGAAGCTGGTCTGGGCCGGCGGGAACTCCTGGCCCTGACCCTTGCCGCCGTAGACGACCTCGCCGCCGTTGGCCTCGACGGTCTCTTGGACGACGTCACGCAGGCCGGTGCCGTAGGCGTCGTTGAAGACGATGAATCCGACCCGCTGGTTGCCATCCGCCGAGATCAGGTTGCCCAGCGCGTTGCCCTGGATCCCGTCCGGCGGCGCGGTGCGGAAGTAGAAGTCGTCGTAACCGCTCAGCGCTACCGCGGTGTTGGCCGGGGAGATCTGGACGATCGGAGCGTCGGTGATGGCGTCGACGATGTTGAGCGTGACTGACGACGAAGCGGCACCGACCACCACGGAGGCGTTGCCGGAGATGGCGCCCTGGGCCGAGCTGTTGGCCACCGAGGCGTCGGTCGCGTCACCGGAGTCGAGGATGTCGTGGCAGGCGTCCGCGTCACCCACGCCGCCGGCGGCGTTGATGTCGGAGACGGCCAGGCCCACGCCTGCGACCTCCGGCGGGCCGAGGAAGGCCAGGTTGCCGGTCAGCGGCAGGATGCCGGCGACCTTGAAGGTGTCGGCGCTGCCGGTGCCACCGGCGCACTCGTCGTTGGTGTACGACTCGGTCTCGGAGGTCGGCTCGTCGGTGGCGTTGTTCTCGTCGCCGCCCTCCGGGTCGCTCTCGGAGTCGGTACCACAGGCAGTCAGGGCCAGGGCGAGGGCGGCGGAGCCGGCCATCACCTTGACCCAGGATGCGGGTCGGGATCGATTCACGGGGTGAACCTCTTTCTCGGGCTTGCTGGACGGGTGGGTGGCCCCTGGGCCGGTCCGCGCACGGACCGTCGCCAGTTCCCTCACCGTAGGACCGGCCCCTGGGGGTGGGCGGGTCGCTGTACGAGGTCGTTAGCGAACTGTTACAGCCTCCCAACAAGGTCTCGAGGGCCGGCCGGGTGGCGCGCGGACGAGTCAGCGGAGCCAGATGAGCAGCTGGACGAGCAGGGGGGCCACGAGCAGCGCGGGAAGCAGGTCGCCCACCGGGACCTGGCGGATGCGGAGCAGACGGAGCGCGACCCCCACGAGGAGGAGACCACCGGTCGCGGTGAGGGCGGCGAGGTGCGCGCCGGGCAGCACGGACCCGAGCACGGCGCCGACGATGGTCAGCGACCCCTGGACGACCAGCACCGCCAGGGCCGCGGCAGCCACGCCCCAGCCGAAGGAGGCCGCGAACGCGATGGCGGCGAAGCCGTCGAGTGCGGACTTGAGGTAGAGCTGGTCCGCGCCGTTGCCGAGGCCGTCGTTCAGCGACCCGAGGATGGTGAGGGGACCGACGCAGAACACCAGGGAGCTGCTCACGAAACCCTCGATGAACCGGTTCCGGTCCTCGGTGGCACCCGCCCCGGCGAACCGGCGCTGCAGGACCGCGCCGAGCCCCTCGAGCCGGCGCTCGATGCCGAGGACCGACCCGCCGATCCCGCCGAGGAGCATCGCGCCGAGCACGAGCAGCAGGGGGGCGCTGTCACCCACCGCGGCGCGCAGCGACTCGTCGGAGATGCTCACCGCCGAGGTCGCGGCGATGAGGAGGGTCACCAGGCCGAGTGCGTCGGTCACGACGTCCCGGGTCTCCTGGCGCAGCCGGTGGCCCACGAGGACGCCGAGGACGGCGCCGACCAGGACGGTGACGACGTTGACCGCCGTGCCGGTACCAGGGACCATCTGCTCCACCCTCTCGCCGCCCGGGTCACCGTCCGGACTACCACCCAGTAGCAACCACGGCGTACTCTCTCAGGCCTCTAGTCCGCCCGACGCGAGGGTCCCAGCGCCATGGTTCGTCAGCTCGTCACCGTCCGCGACGCCGTCCCCGACGACGCGCCGGCCCTGCTCGTGTTCTGGCACGACCTCTCCCGGCGCTCGCACCTCGAGGACCCGGTCGGGGAGGCCCGGGCGGCCATCGCCCGGGCGGCCGCGGATCCCGACCAGCGGATCGTGGTGCTCGACCGCGACCACGAGCTCGTCGGCGCGGTCCACCTGAGGCGCACCTCGTTCTCGCCGCTCACCGACGAGAAGGTCGTGAACGCCTCGCACCTGCAGGTCCTGACCGGGCACCGCAAGCACGGGCTGGGACACCTGCTCGCTGACGCCGCCGTGACCTGGGCGGAGGAGAAGGGCATCTCCTACGTGGTCGGTGTCTCGGCCGTCGGCGCACGCGACGCCAACCGGTTCCTCGCTCGACTCGGGCTCGGGCAGGTCGCGGTCTTCCGCGGTGCGGCCACGACCACCCTGCGCACCCGCCTCTCGGTGGCGGCGGCCGCCCGAGGCCGGTCGGGCGCCGGACGCAGGGCGGGGCAGGTGCTCGCGACGCGGCGCACGCTGCGGCGCCGCCACGGCGTGACCGACGTCGTCGTCGAGGACTGACGAGAGCGGGCCGCGCGCGGCCCTCAGGTGCGGACGGCCGGCACGAGCGCGCAGGTGATCCGCGCGGTGCACAGACGCTTGCCGTCCTCGCCCGTCACCACCACCTCGTAGCAGGCGCTGGTGCGACCGCGGTGCACCGCGGTCGCGACCCCGGTGACGGTGCCGCTGCGCGCCGAGCGGTGGTGGGTGGCGTTGATGTCGACGCCCACGGCGAGCCGCTCGAGGTCGGCGCCGTGGATGGCTGCCCCGACGGACCCGAGGCTCTCGGCCAGCGCGATCGAGGCTCCGCCGTGCAGGAGGCCGTAGGGCTGCTCGTTGCCCTCGACCGGCATCGTGCCGACGACCCGGTCGGCACTGGCCTCGGTGATGCGCACCCCGAGCTTCTCGTTCAGGTTGCCCTGGGGCATCTGCGCAAGGTCGGCGGGCGAAGGGGTCTCGGCGGTCATGGCGTCATCGTGGCACGGGGGCCTGGCTCCCGGGCCGCGTGGTGGCGCGGACGCACGGGCCGCCGCGTCGTCCCTGTCGTGTCCTAGAGTCGCGTCGTGCCCGCGACGACCGAGAGTGCCACCCGCCCGCGCCTGCTGTTGCTCGATGGGCATTCGCTGGCCTACCGCGCCTTCTTCGCGTTGCCGGTGGAGAACTTCTCCACCACGACCGGGCAGTCGACGAACGCGGTCTACGGCTTCACCTCGATGCTCATCAACGTCCTCCGCGACGAGGAGCCGACCCACGTCGGCGTCGCGTTCGACAAGTCCCGGCAGACGTTCCGGCTCGAGGAGTACGCCGAGTACAAGGCCAAGCGGGCCAAGACCCCCGACGAGTTCCAGGGGCAGGTCTCGCTCATCCAGGAGGTGCTCGACGCACTGCGTGTGCGCCACCTCGAGCTGGCCGGCTACGAGGCCGACGACATCATCGCCAGCCTGACGACCCAGGCGGTCGACCAGGGTTTCGAGGTGCTGATCCTCACCGGTGACCGCGACTCCCTGCAGCTGGTCTCCGAGAGCTCCACGGTGCTCTACCCCATGCGTGGTGTCTCCGAGCTGGCCCGGATGACGCCGGCCGCCGTCGAGGAGAAGTACGGCGTGCCGCCGCACCGCTACCCCGAGCTGGCCGCGCTGGTGGGCGAGGACTCCGACAACCTCCCCGGGGTGCCCGGGGTCGGGCCGAAGACCGCTGCGAAGTGGATCACGACGTACGACGGCCTCGACAACGTCGTGACCCGGGCCGAGGAGATCAAGGGCAAGGCCGGGGAGAGCCTGCGGACCCACCTCGACGACGTGCTCCGCAACCGGCGGCTCAACGCGCTGGTCACCGACCTCGAGCTCGTGGTCACCCCCACCGACCTGGTCAAGCAGCCGTGGGACCGCCAGGAGGTCCACCAGCTCTTCGACGGTCTCGAGTTCCGGGTCCTGCGGGACCGCCTTTTCAGCACCCTGGAGTCGGAGGAGGACGTCGACGACAGCGGCTTCGTCCTCGAGGCTGCGCGGCCCGGTCCCGGCGAGGTGGCCCCCTGGTTGGCCGCGCACGCGCGCACCGGCGACCGGGTCGGCGTGCAGGTGCAGGGCACCTGGCGGGCGGGCACCGGGGACGTGCACTCCCTCGCGGTGGCGTCCAGCGACGGCCACGCCTGCTGGGTCGACGCCGAGACGCTGACCCCGGAGGACGACGCGGCGCTGGCCGACTGGCTCGCCGACGCCGCGGTGCCCAAGGTGCTCCACGACGCCAAGGGGCCGCTCCTGGCCCTTGCTGCCCGCGGGTGGGAGGTGCGTGGCCTCGAGCGCGACACCGCCCTGTCGGCGTACCTCGCTCGCCCCGACCAGCGGTCCTACGACCTGGCGGACCTGACGGTCCGCTACCTCAAGCGGGAGCTGCGCGCCGACGCGGACGCCGACCCCGGTCAGCTCTCGCTCGACGTCGACGCCGACGCGCAGGCGGGGGAGTCCGCGATGGTGCAGGCCAGCGCGGTGCTTGACCTGGCCGGCGCGCTCGACGACGAGCTGGACGGTCGTGGTGGCACGCGTCTGCTCACCGAGGTCGAGCTGCCGCTGGTCGACGTGCTCGCCGACCTCGAGCGGCGCGGCATCGCCGTCGACGTCGATCACCTCGAGTCCCTCGAGGCGACCTTCGCGGCCGCGGTGAAGGCGGCCGCCGACGAGGCGTTCGCCGTCATCGGCAAGGAGATCAACCTCGGGTCGCCCAAGCAACTGCAGGTCGTGCTCTTCGACGAGCTCGGCATGCCCAAGACCAAGAAGACCAAGACCGGCTACACGACCGACGCCGACGCGCTGGCGACGCTCTTCGAGAAGACCGAGCACCCGTTCCTCCAGCACCTGCTGCGCCACCGCGACGTCAGCCGGCTGCGCCAGACCGTCGAGGGCCTGCTCAAGACCGTGCAGCCCGACGGGCGGATCCACACCACCTTCAACCAGCTCATCGCGGCCACGGGCCGGCTCTCGAGCACTGACCCGAACCTCCAGAACATCCCGGTCCGCACCGAGGAGGGCCGACGGATCCGTGAGGCGTTCGTCGTGGGGCCGGGGGCCGCGTGCCTCATGACGGCCGACTACAGCCAGATCGAGATGCGGATCATGGCGCACCTCTCCGAGGACGTCGGCCTGATCGACGCCTTCCGCAGCGGTCGCGACTTCCACTCGGTCACGGCCGCACGCGTCTTCGACGTCGAGCCCGGTGCGGTGGGCAGCGAGATGCGAGCGAAGATCAAGGCGATGAACTACGGGCTCGCCTACGGGCTCTCGGCGTACGGCCTGTCGCAGCAGCTGCGCATCGACACCGGTGAGGCACGGGGGCTGATGGACGAGTACTTCGAGACCTTCGGTGGCGTGCGCGACTACCTGACCGGCATCGTCGACGAGGCGCGGCGCACGGGCTTCACCGAGACGATCATGGGACGGCGCCGCTACCTGCCGGACCTCACCAGCGACAACCGCCAGCGTCGTGAGATGGCCGAGCGGATGGCCCTGAACGCACCAATCCAGGGCTCGGCGGCCGACATCATCAAGGTCGCGATGCTGCGCGTCGACCGCGCGATCGCCGAGCAGGGGCTGGCCTCCCGGATGCTTCTCCAGGTGCACGACGAGCTCGTGCTCGAGGTCGCCGAGGGCGAGCAGGAGACCCTCGAGGCTCTCGTGCGGGCGGAGATGGCCTCGGCAGCGGACCTCACGGTGCCGCTGGACGTCTCGGTCGGCACCGGCACGAGCTGGCACGCGGCCGCGCACTGAGGCTTGCTCGGCCGGCCCGTCGGACCGGAGTCAGGCCTGGTCGCGACTGAGCGCGCGGACCGCGCGTGTCGCCAGCACCGCCAGCACGAGCACGTCGACGAGGAGCACGCCGAGGAGCAGATCGAGCACGCTCGAGGCGAGGATCCCGGCCACCACGACACCGACGACCCCGGCCACGAGCACGTACGCCGACCCGGCCGCTTGCCGGGCGATCCCGGCGTACACCACTAGCTGCAGCAGGGAGAGGACCGTCCCGAGCAGGGCGAACAGCCACAGGTCCGGCTGGATGTCGGCGTAGTCGCCGCCGCCGACGAAGACCAGGGCCAGGCCGGGGAGGATCGCCGCGCCGAGCGTCGCGGCGGCCCCGAGGCCCAGGACCAGGGCCGACCCCTGCCGCAGGGCGCGGCTCCGCTCGGCGGGGGAGGCGAGGGAGGGGTAGGCGACCACCACCACGAACTGCGGGAGGAACAGCACCGCCTTGGTCAGGATCAGCCCGCCCGCGTAGAGACCGGCCTCGCGACCGTCGAGCACGCTGCGGGCGACGATGACGTCGATCGAGGAGAGCACGAGGAAGGCGCTGAGCACCTGCACGCCCCGGCGGACCTCCCGCCAGAGGCCGCGGACCTCGTGCGTGGTGCGGCGGGCCGCGGCGTGGCGGCCCCGAAGCGCCAGGTGGCCGACGACGACGGGGGCGAGGGCGCCGAGGAAGACCGCGAGGACCGCGGTCGTGGCCTCGGGGCGGAGCAGGATCGCCGCGGTTCCCAGCAGCAGCCGGGGAACACCCGCCGCGACGTACACCAGGGCCAGGGGCACCCAGCGGCGCTCGCCCTGGAGGATCCCGGCCTGCCCGCCCATCATCGTGAGCGGCACGGCGCTGGCCGCCAGCACGAGGGCAGGGACGATGCTGTCCAGCCGCAGCAGCAGGGTGACCAGCGGGGCGGCGGCGAGCATCACCAGGCCGAGGACCAGAGCGGCACGGGTGGTCAGCCGGAGCACCTCCGCAGCGACCGCGGACGAGTTGTGCGGTGCCGCCGCGATCCGGCGGGCGGCCGTGGTCTGCAGGCCGAGCTGGAGCACGCCGACCATCAGCAGGGTGGCCATCAGGCCGGCCAGGGCGCCGTACTCGCCAGGGCCCATCAGGCGAGCAGCGACGACGGTGAAGGCGTACGTCGCGAGGTTCATCGTCGCGACGGCGCCGGTGATCGCGAGGCCACCGGACGTGCGTCCGGTGCGTGGGGTGCCCGCGCGCGTCACGTCGCGGAGTCTGGCACAGCGCTCGGCGGTCGAGCACCCGGCGTACCCTGGCCCGCGTCGTCGCCAGTGGTGGAGGGAGGGGCCGGTGCAGGGTGCCGTGGCGCGCCACGAGGAGGACCAGGCATCGGCGTCCGTCGACCCCGTGCAGCCTGTCGCTGAACGGTGGTTCTCCGTCGGGTTCGCGGTGCTCGTCACCTGGCTCTCGTTGGTCCAGCAGCCGGGCCGGACCACCTACGACACCCGGGCGGAGCTCACCGAGCGACCGGGTGAGTTCCTGGCCGGGGCGTTCCATCTCTGGCACCCGGACAGCAACCTCGGCGAGTTCCAGAACCAGGCCTACGGCTACCTTTTCCCGCACGGACCGTGGTTCCTGCTCGGCGACCTGCTGTCGGTGCCCGACTGGGTCGTGCAGCGGCTCTGGACGGCGCTGGTGCTGGTGGTTGCCTACGAGGGTGCACGCCGGGTGGGCGGGGCGGTGGGTCTCGGCACCGCCGGCCGCGTGCTCACCGGCCTGGTCTTCGCCCTCGCCCCCCGCGTCCTCGGGACCGTCGGGGTGCTGACCGGGGAGACGGTGCCGGGGGCCGTGATGCCGTGGGTGGTGCTCCCGGTGCTGCTGGCGCTCGGGGGCCGGATGGCACCGCGGCGGGCAGCGGTGCTCAGCGGAGCGGCCGTGGTCTGCATGGGCGGGGTGAACGCCGTGGAGGTCGCCGGATCGCTGCCTCTGGCGATCCTGCTCGTGGGCTGGGGGGTCTACCGGGGGCTGGTCCCCCGACTGTTCGCGCTCTGGTGGGCAGGCGCCGTCGCGCTCGCGACGCTGTGGTGGGTGCTCCCGCTGCTGGTGCTGGCCCGCTACGCACCCTCGTTCTACGAGTACGTCGAGAGCGCCCGCGACACGACAGCGCTGGTCGGCTGGTCCGAGGCGCTTCGTGGCGCCACCCAGTGGATCTCCTACGTGGTGGTCGGGGGACAGCCCTGGTGGCCCGCGGCCTACTCGCTGTCCACGACGCCGGTGCTGATGCTCGCCGCAGCCGCTATCACCGGTATCGGGCTGGTGGGCCTCGTCCGGTTGCGCAGCGCACTCCGGGCGCCGCTGGTCGCGAGCGTCGTCCTCGGTCTCGTGGCTCTGACGATCGGGCGCGGCGGCGCGACCGGCAGCCTCGTGGCCGAGCCGATGCTTGCCCTGCTCGACGGGCCGCTCCAGATCTTCCGCAACGTCCACAAGATCGACCCCGTCATCCGACTGCCCCTGGCGATCGGTTTCGCCCACGCGTGCGTGCTCGGAGCGGCCATGGTCGTCCGGCGCCCCGGCCGAGCGGCGCCTCTCCGGTCGGCCGCGCTGGTACTGCCTGCCCTCCTGCCCCTGGCGCTCCTGGCCCCGTTCGTGCAGAACGACGCCCGCACCCCGGGATGGACGGCGATGGCCGACCACTGGGTCGCTGCGCGGGACCACCTCCGCGAGGCG
>JAUYLL010000137.1 GCA_030698375.1 Nocardioides sp.
CGCCTCGCCGTCGTGGGCGAGATGATCGACCTGGCCAAGCCAATGGCCCGCCTGACCGCGCAGCACGTCGACAACGCGCAGCTCGCGGCCCAGCAGGTGACTCCGCCGGCGCTACTGGAGCCGGTCACCCTCGAGCGGAGCATCGCAACCGCCGGCAAGGAACTCGGCCGCGCCGACGAGGACGTACGCCTGCTGGAGAACGTCGTCGACCACGCCGCGGCCAACGCCCGGCAGTCGGCCGGCATCGCCACCGAGATCACCGACAACGCACGTCGACGGATGGCCGAGCAGGGCCGCGCCCAGGTGCCTCGCCAGGCGTCTCCGGCCGTCGGTTCGCCGGCGCGGTAGGTCGGGAGAACGCGCATGGCGTCGACGACTACCGACCGCCGCGCTGGCCCGAAGACTCCTCTCTGGTGCACCTCGACTTCCACGTCGAGGACCTCGAACAAGGCGCAGAGCTCGTGGAGCGCGCCGGAGCGCGCCGCTTCGAACACCAGCCGAACGCTGCGCACTGCCTGGTATTCGCGGACCCTGACGGCCACCCCTTCTGCTTGTCCTTGATCGATGAGGTCGGGTGACTGAAAGCCGATCGTCACGCGGACCGTGACCAGTGCGGGATCGATCAAAGGGACGGGCGGGCTGCAACCTGCCATGCGTCTCACCGCGGGGCGCTGCGCTGGCCTACACAGTCGTCGGCCTCGCATCCGGCCTCGGGGCGGTTGAGGAGGTTGTCGTCCGTGCGGCTCGGGAGGTCTACTCATCGCGCGGCTTCGGCTGCGGCTCGGCCGGCTAGCAGCACGTAGGACCCGGCGAAACCCCACCGCAGTCGATCCCAGCGGGCTTGGGTGAGGTGGTGCCGCAGCGCGGCGGCGGCGACGGCGTACCCCGCGAAGACGACGAAGGTGACGAGGATGAAGGCGCCACCCAGCAGCACCACGCGCAGGGCCGCACCGTCGGTTCCAGGGTCCACGAACAGTGGCAGGAATGCGACGAAGAACAGCGACACCTTGGGGTTGAGCAGGTTGATGGCCACGGCCGTTCGGATGACGTTGCCGGGTGATGGGCGAGTGGGCCGGTCCGACTCGAGGAGGGCACTGCGATCGTGGAACAGGCGCCAGGCAAGCAGCAGGAGGTACGCCGACCCTGCGAGCGTGACTCCCCGGAAGGCAGCAGAGCTGGCCTGGAGCAGTGCGACGAGCCCGGTGGCGGCCGCGACGAGGTGGGGTACGGCGCTCACCGCGCAACCAGCCGCGGCCCGGATCCCCTCGCCGACGCCGTGGGCGAGAGCGTGGGTCAGCGTGTAGATGACCCCGGTGCCTGGGGTTGCCGCGACCAACACCGTCACAATCAGGAACTCCGCGGTCATCGGTCCGCCTCGTGGCCCGACCTGCGATGCAGCAGAACCAGTGCCGCGCTGGCGAGAGCGAGGGAGACTCCGCTGGCCACGGTCCGAAGCTGGTTGAACAGTTGCCAGCGGCCGGAGTAATCACGCCAGACCATGCGGGCCTCGTCGAGGTCGGACGGAACGGCCACGTCGCCGAGGGCCTCGTTCATCGGCACGTTCACCGTCATGGTCAGGATCAGTCCGCCGAGCAGGTACACCGCGGCGGCGGCAAGCAGCAGTCGGCTTGATACACGTCGTCGCTCCCTCCACGCCAGCGCCGCTGCCAGACCCAGCACCACAGGAGTGAGGAAGAAGGCCGGGAAGAAGACCGCGTTGCGCACCGAGGCGTTCATCGCCTGCATCGCGGCGATGGCCACGCGCGGGTCGGCCTCGTCCAGGCCCCACATCGTCGAGCACACCCAGGCATAGAAGAACCCGAAGATCGCGCCCGCGAAGAGCACGCCGACCCACGCAGTGATTAACGCGGGGGTCAGCCCGCCATCGGTGGCTCGAGGCGGAGAGAAGCGTACTTGTGCGTTCGGTTCCATGTAGCAAGTATCCGAACGATGGGGTACGGTTGTCAACCATGCCGCCCAAGGAGTCGTCGAACGCACCCACCAGGCGCGGGCGCCTGCCGGTCCATGAGCGTGCCCGACGCGAACACGAGGTGCTCGACGCGGCGATGCGGGTCATCGTCAACCAAGGCCCCGCGGCCGCCACCATGCAGGCCGTCGCGGAAGAGGCGCACGCCTCGAAGGAGACGTTGTACTCATGGTTCGGCGACCGCGACGCCCTGATCGCGGCGCTGATCCGGGCAAACGCTGACGCCTCCGCCATCGACCTCACCCGTTCCCTCGACCAGCCGGTGACCGATCCTGCGACCGCGCGCACCACGCTCGAGGGCTACGCCCACGCGTTGCTGACGCTGCTGACGGGGGAAGTCTCGATCGCGCTCAATCGGGCGGCGATGACCGCGCCCGTGCTCGCGGCCGAGCTGCTGCACTCAGGTCGACACCGAGTCGGTCCGATCGCCGTGGCCTATCTCGCCAGGCTGTACGACGCCGGCCTGAGCCCACACGCCGACGCCCCGGCGGCCTTCTCCTTCCTCTACGGGCTGGTCGTGCAGGACACCCAGATCAGGACGCTCCTGGGCGAGCCCGCCCCCAGCTCACGTGAAATCACCGACCGCGCCCGATGGGCAGTGCGCACCTTCCTCGCGGCCGACCCCCTCTGAACTTTCATCTCACCGGCCAACCCCGCAGCCAGGCAACGAACCGAACGAGGGTCGGCATGTGGGCACGCTCCGCGTGACGATCGACAATCGGCGACACGCGCTCGCAGCGGAGGCCGTCGCAGCGCGGCGTACGCGACAGGGGATGTGACGTCAGGGAGAGATGAGCCGAAGGCCGCGTGTGCTCATGGTGAGTGTCGCACTCATGGGCAGGATGGTGACGACGGTGGTGAACAGCAGGTCAACGGGCTGGGGTGCGAGCGCGTTGAGTCCCAATGCGAGGACCATCACTGACGCGCCGGTCAGCAGGGCCAGCCCGCCGAATATCCGGATGACCATGATGGTGCGTTCGGGCCCTCGTAGCGCAGCACTGCATGCCGCGAGGGTGATCGGGCAGGCCACGAGGTAGGCGATGCCGATGAACTCGATGAGGTCGTTGAGGACCAGCCCTGGACCGGTCGCGGTGGGCTCCCCTTCCGCATATCCCCACCCCGCCCAAACGAGGGGTTGCAGGATGACAATGAAGAGCAGCGAGATCGCGGCGGTCCTGACGCGGGTCAGCCCGAGCGCTGCGCGGTAGGCAGGAGCGACCTGCTCGACGGCGCCAAACGCGGACACTGCCTCGATCTCGGCTTGGTGGCGTGAGAGCCCCCGGGCCTGCCCCGCAAGGGCGGCGTCCTCGAGGTGGTCACGTGCCTCCTGCAGCAGACGCGGGGTCCTCCGGGTAGGGCGACCGGTCGTGGCGCTGGCCAGCGAAGTGACGTAGGCGTCGATGGTGCTGCTCACGCTCCCAGACTGACATGTGCCCGCCGGTCGGTCCATCGCCTCAAAGCGAGTCAGGGGTTGATCTCGGGGTCATCCCCGAGCCTTGGGTTATCAGGTCCCGCCGAGGACGGCCGTGACGACGCTCGAGGTCTGCGCCCACTCTGCGCGTCGATCGCCCAGTGCCCGTTGCCCCGAGGCGGTGAGCTCATAGGTGCGGCGCCGACGGCCCGTGACGGTTGACCATTCACTGGTGACCCACCCTGCCTTCTCGAGTCGGTGCAGGGCGGGGTACAGCGTGCCGGTCGCGACCGTCAAGGCGCCGTCGCTGCGGCGCGAGAGGTACTCCGAGATCGCGTAGCCGTGTCGCGGCCCGGCCTCCAGGCTCGCGAGCACCATCGCGTCCAGATGACCACGCAACGCGTCGGACTTCACGGGCCCTCCCCTCACTCGCACGAAGAGTATCGCCGGACTCGATAAGTAGACAACCGATCTATGCGTGAGCAATGCTGTAGACAGTCGATAGGTAGTGTGACTTTGTATTGCCGCGAGGTCGAGAGGTGTGGTCATGCAAGCTGCGGGACAAGCTGAAGGACAAGCCACGTGGGCGATGCGCCGGCCGTGGACGGCGTTGACCGCCTGGTTGGTGGTTCTGGTGGCGACCCTGACGTGCGCGACGATTGCCGGCTCGGCGTTCTACGACGATCACGCTCTGCCGGGCACGGAGTCGCAGGAGGTCGCCGACCGGCTGGAGGGCGCTGGTGACCGGGCACTCGACACGGTGACGGTCGTGTTCCGGGTCGAGGAGACGTCGGCGGGCGGGGTCGATGAGTCGCCGGAGGTTGTCGAGGCCCTCGAGGCGGTGCGGCCGCTGGCGGGTGTCCGGGCGGTGACCCCACCGTCGGCCGCTGCGTTCTCGGTCTCTGAGGACGCGACCATCGGCTACGCCACGGTGACGTTGGAGACGGTGCCGCTCGAGACCGACGCCGACCAGGTGCGCGCGGTGATCGACACGGTCCGCGAGTTCGACTCCGACACCCTGCGTGTCGAGGTCACCGGGGACGCAGCCCGGGGCGCTATCGAGAGCGGCGGGGGCGCGGCCGAGGGCGTCGGCATCCTGGCCGCGCTGGTCATTCTGGTGTTCTTGTTCGGGAGCTTCTTGGCTGCGTCGCTGCCGGTGCTGAGCGCGGTGTTCGCGGTGGGCTCGAGCATCGCTTTGGCGGTCCTGGTCTCGCACGTCACCTCGATTCCTTCGTATGCGGCGCCGATGATGGCGCTGGTCGGTCTGGGGGTGGGGATCGACTACGCCCTGCTGATCTTCAGCCGTTATCGCGCGGAGCTGCTCGCGGGCCGGTCGCGCGACGAGGCCGCCGTCATCGCCCAACGCACCGCCGGACGCTCGGTCGCCTTCGCCGGCGCGACCGTCATCATCGCGCTGCTCGGTCTGATCGTGCTCGGTCTCGGGTCGTTGCGTGGCCTTGCCATCGCCGTCGCCGTCACGGTGCTCGCCACCCTGCTCGCCTCGGCCACCCTGCTGCCGGCCCTGCTGACGCTGTTCGGACGACGCCTCGAAGCTTCGGTGAAACGACGCGAGGCCAAGACGTCTGGTGTCCACGGCGATAGGTGGCGCCGGCTCTCCGACGCGGTCGCCCGACGCCGCTGGCTGTCCCTCACGGGCGGTCTGCTCCTCCTCGTGCTGCTGTGCGTGCCGGCTCTCTCGATCCGTTTGGGCTTCGCCGATGCGGGCACCGATCCCGCCGACAGCACCACCCGGCAGGGTTACGACCTGCTCGCCGAGGGTTTCGGCGCCGGATCCAACGGCCCACTGGTGGTGCTCGCGGACGGACCGGAGTCGGCCGCGACAGCGGCACGGGAGGCGATCGCGGGGACGAACGGGGTCGCGGAGGTCGTCGGCCCCCTGCCCTCGGGCGATCCCGGCTCCAGCACGCTCCTGGTCTTCCCCGAGTCAGGGCCGGCAGCACAGGACACGATCGACCTCGTCGAGACCCTACGCACCCAGGTGCTTCCCGATGTCGGCGGCGGCAACTTCGCAGTGGGTGGATCCACAGCCGCGGCCATCGACTTCGCCACCGCGGTCGCAGACCGGATGCCGTGGTTCGTCCTCGTGGTGGTCGGGATCTCCACCCTGCTGCTGATGGTGGTCTTCCGATCCCTGCTGATACCCCTGAAGGCAGCCGTACTGAACCTGTTGTCGATCGGCGCTGCCCTGGGCGTCATGCAGCTCGTCTACGGCGAAGGCACCCTCGGCCAAGCAGCCGGCCCGATCGAAGCGTTCTTGCCGGTGATCGTCTTCGCCGTCGTCTTCGGTCTCTCCATGGACTACGAGGTCTTCCTCGTCTCCCGGATGCACGAGGAGTGGCGACACCACGGCAACGCCGCCCGCGCGATCCGCGAAGGACTCGCCACCACCGGGGCCGTCATCACCGCAGCCGCCGCCATCATGGTCGTCGTCTTCGGCTCCTTCATGCTCAGCCCAGACCGCATGCTCGGTCAGATGGGCCTCGGCCTGGCCACCGCGGTATTCCTCGACGCTCTCGTCGTGCGATGCCTCGTCGTCCCCGCTGTCATGCACCTGCTGGGAGAAAGAGCCTGGTGGCTACCGCCATGGCTCGAGAACCGCCTCCCACACGTGCGCCTCGAAGACCCGACCCTCGAGCCCACGCTCGACGACACCCCACCAACCACCGCCGCCGCCGCGCCAACCAGCTAGCTAGCCCAGGCCCCGGCCCCCACCTCGAGCCACCTCAGGAGTCCTCACATGCGCACCCTCGTCGTACTCATCACCGGCCTCATCCTCGGAGCCGTCATCGGGCTGGTAGTCGAGGAAGCCATCGCCCGCCCGATCGCCGAACAAGGGGGCATCGCGACCGGGACAGCCGTGCTGCTCGCGCTGATCTGGCCGATCAGCATCATCACGTGCACGGGACTCGCCCTCGCCATCGACACCCATCTCAGACGCCGAACTCGCAACCGCCCTGACCACGCAGAGCGCCACGAGGACAACGACGGCGACAACCGGAGCCCACGATGATCACACGCCGAACCGTCCTCAAGGCCGGACTCGCTGCCAGCGCCGTCGCCGGGGCGTCCTCGACACTGAGCGGGTGCGGCCTCGATGGTGGCGGGCCCGTCAACAGCACCGAGTCGAGCGCCGGACGGATCCAGAACAGCACCGCCACCCTTCCTCAGCCCTTCACCCTGCCGTTCCGGGTCCCCGATGTCCTGGCTCCCGTGCGCCAAGACGCCACCACCGACTACTACGAGATCACCCAGCGGGCCGCCGACGTCACCATCCTCCCGGACACCACGACCCAAGTGTGGGGCTACGAAGGAACCTTCCCCGGGCCGACCATCGTCTCCCGGCGCGGGCGCCGCGTGATCGTGCGGCACCGCAACGAGTTGCCGGTGCCCACCGTCGTTCACCTCCACGGAGGCGTCACCGCACCCGAGCACGACGGCTTCCCCGCAGACCTCCTCCTCCCCGAAGGATGGGACTCCCCCGAGGAGCACAACAGCGACTCCGGCCACAACAACCACGACGACGACCACGACACGAGTGGCTACGCCGGCGTCGGCGGCGTCGCGCAGGTCCAGCGCGACTACGTCTACGAACTCGACCAGCCCGCCGCCACACTGTGGTACCACGACCACCGCATGGACTTCACCGGACCGCAAGTCTGGCGCGGTCTTGCCGGGTTCCACCTCCACCACGACGACGAGGAACAGGCACTCGGCCTGCCCACCGGCGAGCGAGACGTGCCGCTCATGATCACCGACCGCACCTTCGCCAAGGACGGATCGATGCCCTACCCCTCGCTGGACCCGACCCTGCGTGAACAGCACGGCGTCACCGACGACTTCCACAGCGGCGTGCTGGGCGACTGCATCCTCGTCAACGGTGTGCCCTGGCCCCTCATGGAGGTGGCCGCCGTCCGCTACCGATTCCGGATCCTCAACGCCTCCAACGCACGGCGCTACCGGCTGAGACTCGAGGATGGACCCGACTTCATCCAAGTCGGCAGCGACGGCGGACTTCTGAACGCTCCCCTCACGCACAAAGAGCTCGACATCTCCCAAGCCGAACGGTTCGACGTCGTCGTCGACCTCTCCGAGCACTCCGTCGGCGACGAGATCACCCTCGTCAACGACCACGGCGACGATGGCACCGACCTCGTGATGCGTTTCGTCGTGACCCGCACCGAGAACGACGACAGCAGCGTCCCTGACCGGCTCGCCGACCTCGAACAGCTCTCCGAGGATGACGCCGTCGTCGAACGCGAGTTCGTCTTCGAGCGCACCTCAGAGGACGGCACCATGATGTGGACCGTCAACGGCGAACCATGGACGCCCGACTCCATCGCCGCACGACCCGTCCACGGCGCCGTCGAGAAGTGGCGCATCCGCGCACAGAACGTGGAGCACCCCTTCCACGTCCACCTCGCCCCCTTCCAAGTACTCGGGCGCGACGGCAACAACCCCGGAGACTTCGACTCCGGCTGGAAGGACACCGTCAACCTCGACAACGGCGCCTACGTCGACATCCTCGTCCGATTCGAAGGGTTCCGCGGCGTCTACGTCTTCCACTGCCACAACCTCGAACACGAGGACATGATGATGATGGCCAACTTCGAAGTCGTATGAACACAACAACTCCGGCGAGCCAAGCACCTGTCGCAAAGACGCTCCGCGAGCCGATCCTTTGTGAGACGGGGAGGCCAGCTCCGCCCCTGGCCGTCCCGGTACCCGGTTCGGTCGCCGGTCGCCGGTAGCCGGTAGCCGGTAGCCGGTAGCCGGTAGCCGGTAGCCGGGCGGGACGCCGTCGGCGTTGCAGGTCCGGCACCACTCGCAACCTCGCAGCGTGGCCTGCGCCGGCCACGCCCAGGCGTCGGGCTCGCCTGAGCGCCGTGCTCTTCGAGTGCCCGTATGGACTTATATAACTCTAGGACGGTACGCTTTGCGTGTGCACGCCTTTGATGTCCTCGGCGACCCACGACGCCGGCGGATCCTTGAGCTTCTCGCCGACGGCGAGCAGACCTCCGGCTCGATCACGGACGTGATTCGGGCGGAGTTCGCGATCTCACAGCCGGCTGTCTCACAGCATCTGCGCGTGCTGCGTGACAGCGGGTTCGCGTCAGTGCGGGCTGAGGGGGCTCGTCGGCTGTATGCCGTGGAGCCAGCGCCCCTGAGCGAGGTCGACGCATGGCTGGACCGGTTCCGCCGGCTCTGGGGACAGCGCCTCGACGCCCTGGAGACCGAGCTGGCCCGGGGCAGGCGTGCAGCTCGTATCCCCGCTGGCGGGCCACCCAGCCGACCGGCCGACTCCGGCACCTTTGCGGACGAGGCTGATCCATCGACGAAGGGAGTATGACGTGAAGGACGTACTGGACGAGCTGGCCGCTGCGCGCCGAACGATGGGCACAGCGACCCTGCCTGCCGGCGACGCGTACACGATGGAGCTGCGGCGTCACTACGACGCGCCTGTCGACGACGTGTGGCATGCCATCACCGATCCCGAGCGACTGGGCCGCTGGTTGCGTCCGATCACCGGCGACCTGCAGCTCGGCGGGTCGTTCGACCTGGACAGCGGTGAGCACGGCGAGATCCTCGTGTGCGACCCGCCGCGGCGGCTGCGGGTGTCCTGGCTCTTCGGACCCGGCGCTGACGAGTGGCCGGGGACGAGCGAGGTCGAGGTGCGCCTGTCTTCGACCCCGGCCGGCGGAACCGAGTTCGAACTGGTCCATGCAGCGGCCGTTGGGGAGCCCATGTTCCCGACCTACGGCCCCGGAGCCGGCGGCGTGGGCTGGGACCTGCACCTTCTCACCCTGGCCGCCTTCCTGGCCGACGGCGAGACCCTCGACCACGAGGGGTTCCGGAACCTGCCCGAGGGGCGTGAGTTCGCTCGGCGCAGCGCTGCGGCATGGGGTGAGGCCCACCTCGCCGCCGGTGGCGACCCGGATCAGGTGGCGTCCGCGGTCGAGGCCACCACCGCGTTCTACGTCCCCGGAGGCAGCGAGCGATGAGGTACACCACCTCGATTGAGATAGACCTGCCCCGCCAGAAGGTGGTTCAGCTGATCTCCGACCCGGCGCACCTGCCGAAGTGGCTGCGCGGCCTCGTACTGCACGAGCCAGTGAACGGGGCCCACGGGCATGTCGGGACCACTTCGCGAGTCGTGTTCCAATCAGGGAAGCAGAGGATGGAGGCCACCGAGACCATCACGCGCCTGGAACCCGCAGGCCTGCACGCCATCCCCGGCTCGGTCGTCGTTCACTACGACCGCGAGATCGTCGGCGAGGGCATGTGGCAGGCCCAGCGCGACAGGATCATCGACGCCGGTCCGAACACGACACTGTGGGAGAGCGAGAGCGAGTTCCGGTTCGACGGGTTCCTGCTGCGGTTAATGGGGCGTCTGGTGCCCGGCGTCTTCCGGAAGGAATCGAGGCGACACATGCAGGACTTCAAGGCGTTCGCCGAACAGGGGACGGACGTCCGCCGAGAAGCCAACTGATCTGCCGCCGGTCGGTCACGGCCACAGTGGTTTCGGTCAAGTATGGGCTCGCGGAGCGTGCCAGTGACCGATCCCGGTCCGGTGACGGATCCGTTCCGGGACGTCCTGACCGTCATGGGTTTGATGCCGCTCCTGTTTTGAGTCCAGGAGGATGTGAGCATGCCGAGGAAACTGGATCCCGCGGGTGTCCGGTCCAGTCGGGGTCAGTGATGCGGTCGGCCATCCGTTTGCGCCGGGCTGGTCTCTGCATCTTGTGCGATCGTTGTGTCGCGCCCGGGTCCGGGTACTTCGTCCACAACTAGTCCGACTGGAGATGAGGAACGTCATGACTGAGCACACGCATGAAACGCCCCACGAGCACGAGCACCAGCACGGGGATGCGGTTCACGAGCACCCGCACACGACCCACGAGCACGACCACGTCGAACACGAGCACGAGCACGATCACGGCGACGAGGTCCACGGCCACCCGCACGTGCATGAAGCGGGGGATGAAGAGGAGCATTCGCACAGCCACGACTGAGCATGGGGTTGCCGGTTGAGCGCGAAGCAGCTTGGGCTCAAGAGTCGTGAAGCACCTGGCCTGACGCGACGGCCTCCGCGTCGAGGACTCGGGTGCAGACCTCGTTGAGCAGGTGAATGTCATGGGAGATCACCAAGAGGCCGAGGCCGCGCTGAGCGACGACGTCGATCAGGTCGTGCCAGAGATCGGCCTGGGTGATCGGGTCGAGGCTGGCGCTGATTTCGTCGGCGACGAGGTAGCGCGGTTGGGTGAGCAGCGCCCGGGCGAGGCTCACGCGCTGGAGCTCGCCACCACTGATCTCGTGGGGGAACCGGTCGAGCCAGGACGAGTCCACCAGGTGCGGGTCGCTGAGGGTTGCGCCGGCCTCGGCCAGCACAGCTGAGATCTTCCACCGGGGGTTCATCGCGGCGTACGGGTCCTGGGCGACGAGCTGCACCGGCCGCGGTCCCCGGCGGTGGGCCCGCAGGTCCGTGCCGTCGACGAGGACTCGTCCGGCGGAGGGCCGCCGCATTCCGCAGGCGATCCGCGCCAGGGTGCTCTTGCCGCATCCGCTGGGACCGGACAGACCCACGACCTCGCCCCGCTCCACCGAGAGCGAGGCTCCGTGCAGCAGCTCTTCGGTGTGTGGGTAGGCGAACCGAACGTCGATCAGCTCCAACATCAGCTCACCTCGAGGTCGGGAACAGGGACACTCGGCACCGTGAAGCCGTGGCCGGGCAGCGCCTGCCACAGCGCGCGCGTGTAGGGATGAGTCAACCGTCCGCCGGTTCCGGCGAAGTCGGCCACCGGGGCCTCGTCGACCGTGCGACCCCGATGGGCCACCACTACGCGGTCCGCGACAGCGATCGCACCACGCAGCTCGTGGGTGATGAGCACTACGCCGGCGCCGTCGTCGGCGAGCCGTCGCAGACCCGCGAGGGCTTCGGTGACGGCAGTCGGGTGGAGGCCGGGCGTCGGCTCGTCGGCGATCACCAGGGACGGGTGGCCCATGCCCGCGATGGCGCCGATCACTCTGCGCGCCATCCCTCCGGAGAGCTGGTGCGGGTAGCGCCGATCGACGGTCTCGTCCAGTCCCCGTCGGACGAGCGCCCCGCGGGCGGCAGCACGAGCGTTGGGCGCGTCCGCGAGGCGTGCGGCGCGTCGTACCTGACCGCCCACCGACGTCGTGGGGTCCAGCGCCGAGACGCCCTGTGGCAGTAGGACCACCTCGTGGCCGGCGAGCTCGCGGCGCGCGGACACGTCGAGCTCGCGGCCGAGGTGGCGGACCACACCCGAGCACCTGGCGTTCGGTGGGAGCAGGCTGAGCACGGCGTGTCCGAGGAGGCTCTTGCCGGCGCCGCTGGCGCCCACGAGCGCGACGACCTCCCCGGGGTGCACGGTGAGGTCCATCCCCAGGACAGCGTCGATGACGCGGCGGCGCAGGCCACGTTCGTATTGAACGAAAGAGACACGGAGGTCGGCGACCTCCAGGACAGGGACGGCGGCGGTGCTCACAGGTGGTGGCTCCTCGGATCGGCCAGGGCGCGGATGGAGGTGCCGATGGTGTCGACGAGCTTGACGACCACCAGCAGTGCGAGACCGGGCAGCACCGCGAGCCACCAGTGTCCCGCCGACAGCGAGCGCATCGACTCCGCCAGCATCACGCCGATCGCCGGCAACCCGGGGTCGATGCCCAGGCCGAGGAACGACAACGCGGCCTCGTGCAGGATTGCGTGGGGGAACATCAAGACGGTGCCGACCGAGAGCTGCGGTAGCAGGTGCGGCACCAGGTGTCGGCGGGCGACGTGGACGCGGCCGTGGCCGAGCGCGAGCGAGATGGCGACGTGGTCGGAGGCGGCGACCTCGCGGCCCACTGCGGTGAGCACCAGGGTCAGTCGCGGCCAGTGGGTGACCGCGATCGCGATCACGACCGCCGAGGTGCCGCCCCCGAGCGCGAAGGTGATTAGGATCAGCAGCACCAGGTGAGGCAGCGCGAGGAACAGGTCGACCAGCCAGGTCACCACCGCGGCACCCACGCGGCCTCCTGCGACCGCGGCCAGCGCGAGCAGGAGCGCGATCGCACCCGAGCCCAGCGCGGCCGACGTGCCGACCACCAGGCTGAGCCGCAGCCCGACCAAGGTCCGCTCCAGCACGTCGCGACCGAGCCTGTCGGTCCCGAACAGCGCGTCGGGCGACGGGCTCGCGTTGCGGCCGGGTAGGTCGGTGTCACCGGCCGAGCCAGACACCAACGTCGCGGCGACCACGACCCCCAGCACCACCAGCACTGCCACACCGAGCCACATCAGGGTGCGGGCACGACGCCCCCGCCCGGGCAGGGGGGCGCCCGACGTGACGCCCGCGTCGAGGGCGAGGTCGTCGAGATTGCGGACCAGGAGACTCATGCCGTCCTCCTCATGCCAGCACTGACGCACGTGGGTCCACCGCATGGTGGACCACCCGGCCGAAGGCGTTGCCGGTCAGGACGATCAGTGCGGTGACCATCGCGATCCCGAGGAGCAGCGGCACGTCCTGGCGCAGCGCCGCCTGCGTCGTCGCCTCGCCCAGGCCGGGGTAGGTGAAGACCTGCTCGGCCAGCAGCGACCCGCCGAACAGCTCCCCGATCGAGGCGAACTGCAACACCACCGCGGGCGCGGCCGCGTTGCGCAGCACCCGATGCAGCACCAGCCCGAAGGGCTGCTCCCCCTGCGACCGGGCGAAGGCGACGTAGTCGCTCGCCATCACCTCCACCACGGCCTGTCGGGTGTGCAGCAGCACCGGAGCGACCCCGATCAGGCTCAGCGTCGCGGCCGGCAGGAGGAGGTGGTGCACGCGCTCGAGCAACGAGGCCTCGCCGGGCAGCGTCCCTGTGGGTACGGCGCCGCCGACGGGTGTCCAGCCGAGGGCGACCGAGAACACGTAGAGCAGGAGCAGCCCGACCCAGAACGTCGGAGCTGACGCGAGCAGGTAGGCCCACCAGCTCAGCGCGCGGTCGACCCAGGTCCCGGCCCGCATCCCGGCGAGCAGACCCATCGCGAACCCGAACACGCCCGAGAGCACCCAGGCGGTCGTCATCAGCGCCAGGCTCGCGGCCGCCCGGTCGGCCAGGACGACCACGACCGGCTCGCCGTAGATCTGCGACTGTCCGAGGTCACCGGTGAACACGTTGCCGGCCCACGCGGCGAACCGCTCCAACGGCGGGTCGTTCAACCCCCACCGCTCGGCGATCTGCTCGCGCTGCTCCGATCCGATCGACGCGGCATCGGCGCCGACGTAGGCCTGCACGGGGTCCACCGGGGAAGCCGACATCAACCAGAACGAACCGACGACCACCGCAACGACGAGCGAGACCACGCGCAGCGCCCGCAGCAGGACTCGACCCAGCACGTCAACAGGCCCATTCCCACTCGGTGATGTTGGCGGTGATCGGCCACCCGTGCCCGTGCGGCTCGACCTGCGGCGTACCTACATCGAGGCACTCGTCGGTCAGGTAGGTGTGCTCGAGGTTCACCAACCACGCCCACGAGGCGTCCGCGCCGGCGGTGAAGCCCTCACCCGCGGCGTCGAGCTGGGCTGCGCGCCACTCCTCGTTGGCGGTCGCCTCGTCGGTGGCCGCCATCGCCGCGTCGAGATGCCCGTCGACGACGCCGTTGGCGTAGTAGCCGGCGTTGAAGTACTCCGTCCCGGCCAGCGACGAGTGGTACAGGTTGTACATCTCGGTCGGGTCGTGGCTGCCCCACCCGAAGAGCACGGCGTCGGTGTGCATCCGTCGGTCGATCTCCTCCCAGGAGACACCCTCTGGCTGGATCTCGATGCCCGCCAGCTCGACCATGTCGGCGACCGCGAGCGCGAGGCCCTGGCGCAGCGAGTCGTCGGCCGGGTACAGCAGCGGGAACGACGCGCGCACCCCGTCCCTCTCTCGCACGCCATCGCGATCCTCATCGACCCAGCCGGCCTCCTCCAGCATCTCCCCGGCACCCTGTGGGTCGGCATCGGTAACCCCCGCCTCGGTGTTGGCCCACGGAGTGGCGTCGGCCGGACCGACGGCCGGCGACCCGTAACCCTCAAGAATCGCCTCGACCAGCGCCTCGCGGTCGATCGCGACGTTGACCGCGCGCCGCAGATCGACGTCCGCAGTGACGTCGTTGCCGATCGGGAGACCGTCCTCGGTGAGCTCACCGGTGTCCGGGACGGTCGGGAACATGATGCCGCGGTTGTCGACCGACTCCACGACCGTCCAGTCCATGCCCTCGACGTCGGTCGTCGCGAGCGTCGACGGCAGTCCCGCCATGGCGACGTCGCCGGCGCGGGCCGCGGCGAGGGCGCCGTCCTCGTCGGCGAAGGAGAAGACGACCCGCTCGAACGCCGGCAGGTCACCGTAGTAGTCGTCGTTGCGTTCGACGATGAGCTGCTGACCGCGCTGCCAGTCCACGAAGATGAACGGACCGGAGCCCACGGGCTGGCCGGCGTAGTCCTCGCCGTGAGCGTGCTTCGGCACGATCCCCAGGCTCACCAGCCTGTTGACGAACGTGCTGCGCGGCTCCGTCAACGTCATCTCGACGGTGTCTTCGTCGACCGCGACAGCCTTCCCCAGGGCGGTGACGTCGGTCAGCCCGCCCTGTTCGGCTGCGGTGGTGAAGGTGTAGGCGACGTCCTCGGCGGTCAGCTGCTCACCGTCGGAGAAGTACGCGTCGTCGCGAAGCTCGACCGTCCACGTCAATCCGTCCTCACTCACCGACCAGTCGGTCGCAAGGTCCCCGACGACCTCCAGGTTGGCGTCGCGCCGCAGCAGGGTCGACTGAAACAAGGGCGACCCGTAGCGGCCCCACCCCAGCGTCGGGTCGTAGCCCTCCTCAGACTCCCCACCGATCGCCAGGCGCAGCTCTGTCGGTTGCTCCCCAGTCTTCTGGCCACTCTCGGCCGTCTCGCCTCCACAGGCGGCGAACGTCGCGCTCGCCACCAACGCTGCAACAAGCCCAACCACACCACTCGTCAACCGCATCTCCGTACCGCCTCACCTTGTTGCATGTCGTTTGCAATAGCGACCATAAGGCATGAGTGGTGACCTGCGTCTCCAACCTCGGCATCGGGTCGGCGTGCTCATGCGGCAACTCGTCGCCCCGCACGCGTCGCCCTGCAAGGCGATGACCGGATGCAGGCGTATAACGGCTGTGACCCGGTGATGGATCGCTCGCTCTGCGCGTGACGATCGCCGCGCGGATCGGCGGAAACGCTCGCTTGGCCGAAACACACGGACAGGCCGATGGGCGTTCGCAAGATCACGCTCCAAAGCCGTTCTTGCCGCGCTAGGCGAGGCGATGTCGGGCTCTAGGTGTAGTTCCTACAGAGGTTGTGAACGGCGAGGCGTAGACGGGTAGCGAGGACCTCCGGTACGGAGGGGGTTACCAAGCCAACCCTCGACCGGAGGTCCTCATGACCCACGCTAATGCTCCGCTGACTCCTGAAGGACGTCGCCGCCTCGCGGTCGCGATTGTCGAGAAGAAGTGGACGGTGCAACGCGCCGCTGAACGGTTCCAGGTCTCCTCGGCCACGGCCTCGAAATGGGCACGCCGCTACCGCCGTGGCGAGCCGATGACCGACCGACCCTCACGCCCACACACCTCACCTCGTCGATGCCATCGCCGGCTCGAGCACCGGATCGTGAAGCTGCGTCACAGCCGTCGTTGGGGGCCACACCGCATCGCCTTCCACCTCGGCGTTCCCCGTTCGACGGTCGGGCGAGTGCTGGCGCGCTATCGGATGCCACTGCTGGCCCACCTCGACCAGGCCACCGGTCTGCCGGTCCGCCGGCCGAAGGCGGTGCGCTACGAAGCAGACGCGCCCGGCGACCTGGTCCACGTCGACATCAAGAAGCTCGGCAAGATCCCCGACGGCGGCGGCTGGCGTGCGTTCGGCCGCACCTCGGCCCAGCACCGACGCGCCCAGGTGGCCAGTGACCGAGCTGCCCGCGCCGGGGCGTCACCGTCACGTGGCTACGTGTACCTGCACCACGCCGTGGACGACCACTCCAGGCTGGCCTACTCCGAACAGCTGCCCGATGAGCGCAAGGAGACCGCCGCCGCGTTCTGGGCCCGCGCACGTGCGTTCTTCGCCGAGGCCGGGATCAGCGTGCAAGCGGTGATGACCGACAACGGTGCCTGCTACCGATCCCACGTCTTCGCTGCAGCCCTCGGCCAGGACGTGAAGCACCGCCGAACCCGCCCCTACCGGCCACAGACCAACGGCAAGGTCTGTGGAGACTTACCCCTGGTGCTGCACCGGCCCGGTCTGACCCCGGCCAAGGTATGACCACGGTGTCCTGCGTTCGATTTGTCGGCCGGTGTCGGTGCAGCACCACGAAGCGCACCGGCCAGACGGATCTGACCTGATAGGAGCTTGGACTAGAAGCCCCGTCACAGACTTGTCGCCCGTCCGGCCGGTTCGCCTCAACCGTCAGAACAGACCTAACGGAGAAGCGAGTCCAAGCATGACAACCACCTCTGCGACTGCCACCGTCGTCGGCGGCGTCGACACCCACAAGCACACCCACTACGCAGCAGCGATCGACGTTCAGGGCCGACTACTAGGCCACCAGGAATTCCCTGCAAACGATGCCGGCTACCACTCGCTGCTGGCCTGGCTGCGCAGCCATGGCGAGATCGAAGCCATCGGCGTCGAAAGCACCGGCTCCTTTGGAGCAACCCTCACGCGAGCTCTGACCGCGACCGGCGAGCGAGTCGTGGAAGTGAATCGACCTAATCGGGTCGCCAGGCGGATGGATGGCAAGTCCGACCGGCTCGATGCCGAGCAGATCGCGCGAGCAGTCCTCGGACACACCGCCACCGCCACCCCGAAGGCCAAGTCCGGCATCGTGGAGGTCATTCGAACCCTGCGCGTCACCCGGACCAGTGCGGTCAAGGCTCGCACGCAGGCGTTCAACACCCTCTGGGGAGTGATGATCGGTGCGCCATCACCGCTGCGCGACGAACTGGTCGTGCTGACCAAGAAGACCCTGGTCAACCGCTGCCTCGGGCTGCGGCCCGAGACCGGTGACCTCATCACCCTCGCCGAGGATCCAGACCGACTGCTCATGGCCGGGGTGAAGGTCTCACTGCGAGACCTGGCTCGCCGCTGGAAGGCGTTGGACGACGAGGTCAAGACCTTGAATCAGCAAATCGAGAAGCTGGTTCGATCCGCCGCCCCCGAGCTTGTCGAGCTTCACGGCGTGGGCATCGAGATCGCTGGCCAGTTCCTCGTCACTGTCGGCGACAACACCGACCGGATCCGCAGCGAGGCCGCCTTCGCCAAGCTCTGCGGAGTCGCTCCGCAACCAGCCAGCAGCGGACGGACCAGCGGCAGGCACCGCCTGAGCCGCGGGGGCGACCGAGCCGCGAACAGCGCCCTCTACATCGTCACGATCGTTCGGATGCGCCATCACCAGCCAACCCGCGACTACGTCGCGAGACGCACAGCCGAGGGGCTCAGCAAACGCGAGATCATCCGCTGCCTCAAGCGCTACATAGCCCGCGAGATCTACTCAAACCTGCCCAAGCCCTCTGCAGCCCGACCTGACCTCGCCGACGCCGCTTGACGAACATAGGAGCATCGAACGGTTCAACCGCACCCTCGCCGCTGAATGGGCCTACGCCCAAATCTACCTCTCAGACGCCGACCGCGCCGCGACCTACGCCGAGTGGCTCCACTTCTACAATCACCACCGACCCCACACCGGCATCGAAGGCCTTGTCCCCGCCGACCGCGTTCACAACGTCACGGGGAAGTACATCTAGGCGAGCACGGTCGTCACGGTGTTGTCACGGTCGCTGTCCACACCTTGCGCAGCGACGTCCGCGTCGTGATTACTGGATTTGTGATCACGACGTACAACCTCGGAGACGCGCACTCACACCAGAACCTGGCAGCTGACCTCCGGTTGCACGGCTTCGACGTCGAGCTCGACGAGACGCAAGAGCACGATGCCTATTTGACGGTGACGCACGAGGCCGACGAGGCCGGTCGTCTCGACGAGCGCGTCTATGCCGCGGCTCCATCCGCGGACATCATCGAGACCGTCCGGCCCGACAGGCCAGCTGTCTCAGATCCGAGCCGCGCGCTGCCACAACCTCGTCACGGGTCGGCCCGCCGCTAGACCGGTTGGCCACGCCAGGGAAGAAGACGACATACCGGCGCCGCTCGAACTGCCGCTGCTGTTGCGGCACGAAGTGAGTGTCGCTGGCCTGGACGCGAGCCGGGTGGCCGCGCTCCTGTCCTGACCCGGCTATCGGCATGTCCGTGCGACCGGCCAAGCGCTCGTTCCGTCCCGCAAGACGAACCCGCAACGGCGAGGTCGGAGACGTGCAGCCCCCGGTGACGCGATCACCGTAGGCGGATCCGCTACCGGTGATCAGTCGTACCCGTCCGAGGCCCCGTTGGTCGCCGCACTGCTTTCGGCACGTGAATCAGGCACTCTCATCCTTGCTTCCACGGACGGCGCGGCGGAGCTTCGCGAGTCGCTCGCGCAGCGTGCGTTCTCCGCCGTGCTCCGTGGGGCGGTAGTAGTCCTTCCCCACCAGGGTGTCGGGCGGGTACTGCTGCTCCAGAACTCCGTCGGCGGTGGCGTGCGGGTAGCGGTAACCGATCCCGTTGCCCAACTCTTTGGCGCCTGCGTATCGGCTGAATCGTAGGTGGGCGGGCACGGCACCGACGGCGCCCGCGCGAACGTCGGACATGGCCTCATCGATCCCGACAATGATCCTGTTCGACTTGGGCGCCGTGGCCAGATGCACGGTGGCCTGTGCCAGCGCGAGGCGGGCTTCGGGCATCCCGATCATCTGGACGGTCTGGGCCGCGGCGGCGGCGGCCTGCAGCGCGGTCGGGTCGGCCAGTCCGATGTCCTCACTGGCGTGCACCAGCAGCCGCCGCGCGATGAACCGCGGGTCCTCTCCGGCCACGAGCATGCGGGCCAGGTAGTGCAGCGCGGCGTCGGGGTCTGAGCCGCGGATCGACTTGATGAACGCGCTGATCACGTCGTGGTGCTGGTCACCCTGCCGGTCGTATCGGACGGTGGCCTCGTTGACGGCCCGCTCGACGGCCGTCACATCGATCACGGTGCCGCCTGTGTCCGCCACCCCGTCAGCGCTCGCCTCCAGCGCGGTTAGTGCGCGGCGGGCATCCCCGGCGGCAAATCGCGTCAGTGCGTCCTGCGCCTCGGTGGTCAGCGAGAACGAGCCGTCGAGGCCGCGGTGATCTGTCACCGCCCGGCGCAGCAACTCGCGGACCTCATCCTCGGTCAGGGGCTGAAGCTGCAACACCAGCGACCGCGACAGCAGCGGCGAAACGACCGAGAACGACGGGTTTTCGGTGGTGGCGGCGACGAGCAGCACCAGCCGGTCCTCGACGGCGCCGAGCAACGCGTCCTGCTGGGTCTTGGAGAAGCGGTGCACCTCATCGATGAACAGCACGGTCTGCTGGTCATGCTGATCGCGGCGACGGCGGGCGTCGCTGATGACCTCACGTAGCTCCTTGACGCCGCTGGACAGCGCGGAGAGCGCGACGAAGTGCCGAGATCCGGCGGTGCCGAGCAGGCGCGCGATCGTGGTCTTTCCGGTGCCGGGTGGGCCGTAGAGCACCACCGACGCCGCCGAGCCGCCCTCCAGCAGCCGCCTCAGCGGGGCACCGGGTCGCAGCAGGGGTGTTTGGCCGACGACCTCGTCGAGCGTGCGTGGCCGCATCCGCACCGCCAACGGCGCAGTGGCTCGCACCGGCTCCGGTCGCGGAGTCTCGGCCGTCGGTATCGTGAACAGCCCCTCCGTCTCGGCGGTCACACGTCCGCCCTGCCATCGCCACTGATCGCCTGCACGTGGCCTGTCATGCCGTACTCCCGTCCAAGTTGCCACATGGCATCGCGGGGGCTACCCACCCCATCGCCGATTTCGGCAACTCTGCCTCAGACTTCCCGCTCTCCCGCGTCACGATGCCCCTATCATGTCGGCGCCTCTATCATGTCGGCAATCGTGTCGGCTGCCTTGATCTGGTCACGGTGGCGGGCGGTGCGGGGTGTACTGGTCCGCGATCCACCGGCAGATCGCCTCCACGACGTAGCCGCGCTCGGCGTCGTCGAGCGCGTGTCCGGCGGGGATGTCGTGCCAGCGCGCCAGGCAGGTGCGACAACACGTCGCGGTGGCGTGCTGCGCGACGAACACGGGATGTCCGCGGTAGGGCGTTTGGCGACCGTCCTTGTCTGGTGCGGCGGGGGCCAGCCGCTGCTCGACCAGTTGCTCGGCGTGTGTGCGGATGGTCGTGATGCCGCGTAGGTCGACGATGGCGCGGTCGCGGTCGCGTAGCCGGAACTTCGCCCGGAAGGGGTGCTTCCCGATCCGGTGCAGCCTGGCGTTCAACTCGTCTGACTCGTCCCTCATCCGATGCCGCCGGTCGCAGGGTGGTGCTCGGGTATCTGAGCCGCGTTGCACGGTCTCACCGATCGTTCACAGCGTGGCGACGTCATGGTTGGCTCGGGCGGAGGTCCGTGACTGGCACGCCGTGCTCGGCGCGCAGGCGCGCCGCGATGATCGAGCGGTGGCACGCCTCCGGATCGCGCTCGACGCAGAAGAGCGCGATCGCCGATTCGCCCGCGTGGTCGGCCACCAGCGTGTGGAGGTTGACCGGATCGAGAATCTCCCGGGTGTAGCGCTCGGCGTACGCCGCCGCAAGCGCGACGCGGTTGCGTTTGCCCACCCCCTGCCGGTCGTCTTCGCGATACTGGAGCTGGCGCAGCTCGGTCGTGGGCGCCAGCTCCCTCACGTGCCGGTAGCCGACGTCCGCCGCGGCGAGCGCGCGCTGGAGCCGCAGCGAGTTCGCCCACGCGTACTCGGGTCCACGCACGCCGCGGCGCTGCCGAACGTCGAGCAACAGCCCGACCTCCGCCTCCCGCAGTCGGTGCAGGAAGGAGTCGGCGTCGAAACCGTACACGCCAACCGTCACGATCTTGGGCACCCGAATCCCCACCCGTCCCTCAGCCCGCGACGTCGCCTCAGGGACGGGCAGCTACGGCTTCGACCTCGAAGCCGATGTCCGGCATCGCCAAACTGGCCACCCCGAGCACGGTCTGCGTCGGAGGAGTGTCGCCGCACCGGCGCTGCACGGCCTGGCCGATGACCCCGAGCTTCTCGAAGTCAGGGTCGACCACGTAGGTCCGGAGCTGGACGACGTGGCTGAAGTCCAGCTCATGCGCGGCCAGGGCGACCCCCAGGTTCTCGAACGCCTGCTCCACCTGCCCTGCGAAGTCGGGCGAGACCACCGTCCCGTCTGGGCCCGATCCGTACTGACCCGAGACGAGCACCAACCCCGTGCCGGCTGAGATGGCGGCGGTGTGGCTGTAGCCGAACGGGACCGGGTCGTGCAGGCCGGCCGGGTTGACGATGGTGTAGGACATACAGACGCCTCTCGCTGGTGATGGTCGTGCGCTCGGTGCGCGCCTCCATCATGGGCACGTAACCCTGACAACGAGTGTCACTGTTTCCGCGTAGAGTTCTGCCCGTGCGTGCGAGCCGCCTGGTCGAGTTGCTGGTGAGGCTGCAGGTGCGGGGCGGCGCGTCCGCGACCGAGCTGGCGGCCGCACTCGAGGTATCGGTGCGCACCGTGTACCGCGACGTCGAGGCCTTGAGCGCCGCCGGCGTCCCGATCTACACCGAGGTCGGGCGAAACGGCGGAATCCGCATCGATCCCGACTACCGCATCGCCGGGCTGCCGCGGCTCGCGACCGCCGAGGCCCGTGGCGTGCTGTTCGCGATCGTTCCGGCGATCGCCGACCAGCTCGGGTTCGACGCTGCCGCCGCCGACCGCACGCTCCTGCCGGCGATGGAGCGGTCCACGGAGACGGCCGCCCGGGTCGTGCGCGACCGCCTGATCGTGGAGCCGACCCACTGGTTCGTGCCGCCGGACGACACATCGGCACTCACCGAGATAGCGCAGGCGGTGTGGGAGTCCCGCGAGGTCAGGCTGACGTACCGGGGCACCGAGGCCGCCGTCCAGCCGCTCGGCCTGATCCTGAAAGGCTCCACCTGGTACCTCCTCGGGCAGGCACGAGGCACTGCCAGCGGCTCGTACCGGCTGTTCCGGCTCTCACGCGTCGAGGCCGTCGAGTTGCGCGAGATCCGCTTTGAGCGGCCACCCGGTTTCGACCTCGGCGCAGCGTGGGCCGAGCACCGCCGGGCCTTCCTCGCGTCGCTCCCGCAGTACGCCGTGACTGTGCGCATCGCTCCGTCAGCCGAGCCGCTTCTCGCGATCCTGGACGAAGGGGCACCCGAACTTCCCCTGCCGGCCGACGTCCAGCGCGACGAGCACGGTTGGGCTCGCCTCCGGCTGCGTTTCGAACGCAGCCCGGACGGCACCGCCCGGCACCTGCTACGCCTCGGTGCCGACATCGAGGTCCTCGACCCACCCGAACTCCGCGACCGCATGACCGCCGCAGCGATCCAACTCGCCGCCCTCTACACCAGTGACCAATGACAGCGACCCCGAGACCGCTCCGACAGTACCGGGCAGACCGATCCGCCGATCGAATGGGCTGCCGTCGCTCGTCGGCGAGTCGGACAACGCGTCCCGTGATCGCTCCGTCGCCGTAAGAGGATCCCTTGTCGGGCTTCGTCAGGTCAGCGAAGGGCCTTCGCTCGGCTCGGCGCCTCTAGACACGTCGGTAGGCGAACGAGCCAGGCTAGACGTTGCGTGATCGGCAGACCTCGTACATCTCTGTCCACGGGCGCAATCGCTCGAAGGCTCCGCTGGCCGCCAGGACGTCACTGTCGGCGTAGCGGCGGCCCTGGATCTGCATCCCGACCGGCAGGCCGTCCACCAGCCCGGCGGGGATGGATGCCGCGGGATGGCCGGTGAAGTTGGTGAAGTAGGTCGGGCACCACCCGATGAACGGATCGACTTCCACGCCCTCCACCTCCGAGGGGCCGACGGTGGCTCCCGGCTCGTCGGCATTGAGCACCGGCATGGCACTCAGCGTCGGGGTCACCAGCAGGTCGAAGTTGGCGTGAATAGCCTGTACAGCGTCGTAGACGACCGTGCGCATCACGTAATCCTCATTAACCTCGGCCGTCGACATGCCGTAGACGTGGTCGGCCCAGCGCAGGTACCCCTCCGGGAAGTCCTCACGGTGGTCGGCCAGCAGATCCAGGCCATTGCGCTTGAAGTTCTCGAACGCGGCGACATTGACCAGCATGATCTGGCGGCACCACAGGTCGCTCAGCTCGTGCTGGTCGAACGGGATGCGGACGTCGACCTCCTCCACGGTCGCGCCGGCATCGCGGAACACGTTCACCGCCTGGCCGACGACCTCGCGGATCCGACGGTCGACCGGGAAGACCCCGAAGTCCGCGCTGTAGGCGATCCGCATGCCCGAGATGTCCCGCGCCACGTCGGTGGTGAAGTCGTGAGCGGCGTCATCGAGGCTGAAGACGTCACGGGGATCGTGGCCAGAGATCGCGTTGAGCACTAACGCCGCGTCCTCGACGGTGCGAGTGAGCGGACCCTCGAACAGGAACGGCATGGTGTTGCCGAAGGCGTTGGGACGCACGACCGAGGGAACACGACCAAAGGAAGCCTTGTACCCGTACAGGCCGCACCAGGCAGCAGGTATACGGATGGACCCTCCTCCGTCCGTACCTTCCGCGAACGGGACCAGTCCGTCAGCCACTGCGGCCGCGCTGCCACCCGAGGATCCGCCGGGGTTCCTGGCAGTGTCGAACGGGTTGCGGGTGGCGCCGAAGAGCGGGTTGTCGCAGGTGCCACGGAAGCCCATGACCGGGGAGTTCGTCTTGCCGACGATCACCGCCCCCGCCTTCTCCACCCGCTCGGCGAAGACGCAGTGCGCGTCCAGAGTGAAGTCCTTCAGCGCCCGCACGCCCCCGAATGTCGCAGGCCAGCCGGGCTTGAAGTCGAACAGGTCCTTGATGGCGGTCGGCAACCCGTGCAGTGCCCCCAGCTCGGCGCCTGCACGCACTGCCTCATCGGCCCTGCGGGCTGCGTTACGGGCGTCATCGAAACCCATGTAGACGAACGCGTTGAGACTGGGATTGCGGCTCTCGATCCGTTCGATGCACGCCTCGACGAGTTCGGCGGAAGTAACCTCGCCCTCGCGGACACGCCGGGCGAGCTCGACAGCACTGACGTACGCGAAATCAGACTCGGGAAGCACAACACCCTCCTGCGGAGTGACCACAGCATCGTTCCTGCACCCTAAGGGCCGGGTCCGCCGAAGACAACGGCGCCGAAGACGCGCCAGCGTATGTACGCCAACACTCCTCGACTCCTGGGCCAGCTCCAGAGCTAGCAAGTGTCCCGGCGGCCTCTCCGTGCATCGAAAGGACCAGCCGGGAGCGGAACGAAGTACGAGAGCCGATGCGCCGGGGCCGGGCATCAAAGATGGTCACGACAAGCGGATCGGCATTTGGGACGCAGCCCCCGATCAGCTCGGGTGGTGGGCCGGTGGGCTGCCTGGCCCGGTCCGCCCGTTCGGCGCTGATCCAGCGGGGCACCGCTACGTTCCTGGCAGCCGGTCGTGCGGCGAATGCGTGCCGATATGTGTTACCTGTCGTTGCGCGGCGAGTTCTTCGCGTGCTTGGTGGAGTTCGAGGGAGAGCTCGGCGACGATCTTCGTCAGCGTCTTGGTGGTCTCGTGTTCTTCGGCGAGCTGCTTTTTGAGAGCATCGTTTTCGTTCCTGAGCGTGCGGTTCTCGTCGGAGATTCTTGCGATCGAGCTGGGCGTGGCGTCCTGGGCTCTAACGCGGGCCTTGAAGTCGTCGACGAGGTCCTTGTGGTCGCCGTAGACGATGTCACGTCGTACGCCGGACTCGGTGATCAGTTCGCTGTTGGTGAGCTTCCCGCTGGCCGACCGCAGCGGGGTGCCGGCCAGGAGACGTTCCGCGGCGGCGGTCAGGTCGCGGCGTTCGGCGTCAAGGTCGCGTCGCTTGCGGGTCATGGTGTGCGTCCTTCTTTGGGTGCTGACTGGTGTTGTGTGAGGACGGCGCGGATCTGGTCGGCTTGGGCGCGTGCGCGGTCGCGCAGCGGGGCCGGTGTCATCGGGTCGTCGGCGGCGGCATCCAGGACGTTGAGGCGTTCGCTCTGGCGGGCGATGTCGCGGTCGGTGTAGGCCAGGTTGACGCAC
>JAUYLL010000146.1 GCA_030698375.1 Nocardioides sp.
CTTGGCGCGTTCGCCGAGCCAGGCCCGCGCCAGGTCGAGGGTGGTGGTGCCGTACCGCTCCAGATCCACGGCCGGGGCGAGATCGTCGCCGTCGGCGCGGACGTGGACGTAGAGGACGCCCGCGCCGCGGCGGGTCTCGACCTGCTCCCCGGTCGCGGCGGAGTCGAGGACCTCAGCGGCGAGATGCGGGTCCGCGAGCAGGCCGAGGGCGCGGGCGCGCCAGTGCCGATGCGTCATCGCCAGGTCCGGGTCGTGCGGTGCTTCCACCATGGCGTTGCGCTCCAGCACATCGGCGAGCCGGTCGAGCGTCGCGTCCAGGGCTTCGGCGTCCGGGGTGTCGAGACGGGCGTGGACGTCGGCCCACCGCTCCGGCAGCCCGGTGAGGCGCTCGCGGTCCAGGTGCACGCCGCGCCTGTCCGCCCGCAGCGCCTCGCGACGCTCTGCTTCCGCGGCGTCGAGCTGCGCCACCGCGGCCGTCACCGCGTCGGTCGCGGTCGGGGTGTGGATCGCCCGCGTCGTGCTCGACAGGTCCTCATCGACCAGCGCCACCACCTCGGGCGACTCCGGAAGCGTGGTCGCTGCGACCTGCCGGGCCCGCCACGCCTCGACCTCACCGGCCGTGACCCGCGCCCACAGCACCGGCAGCCGGTCGCGCAGCTCCAGGGCGTGCGCCATCAACACCTGCGCGGACTCCGCGGTCGTGCCCAACGCATGGGCCAGCGCCAGCGGCGCGTACTCCGAGACCAACGCCGAGCCCTCGCCCGCGACATGGATCTGCCGCACCTGCTCGGACCTCAACCCCGGCGCACCCGGACGGTCGACGTGGGTGGCGGCGTACCGGGCAGCGATCACCAGCTGGTTCGTCGCCAGCAGCCGCGCCAGCCCCTTCTGCTCCCCTGCCACATCGAGCAGGTCATCCGCGGCCAGCGAGGCAAGCTCACGGGTGTCGAGCACGAGCGACTCCGCCAGGTCCCCCGACCCGTCGTCGTACCCCATCTCGGGGCCACTCTCGAACTCGTCCATGCTTGATTATCGCACATGTGTTCGAAGTTCAGAAGAGTTGTGCACAGCTTCCTCTTGACACGAAATGAACTGGTCCAACCAGTTGACAGGCAGGAGGGCCGCCCGCATCCTCCTCTCATGGCCATCGGTCCCGTCTCCCGCACCGCGGTCAGCGACGCCGTCTTCGCCGGTCTGCTCGAGGAGATCCTCGGCGGGCGGCTGGTCCCCGGCGATCCGCTGCCGAGCGAGCGCGAGTTGGCCGAGGGCTTCGCGGTGAACCGGCACGCGGTGCGCGAGGCGCTCAAGCGGCTGCAGCAGTCCGGCCTCGTCGCGATCAGCCAGGGCGGCCGCACCCGCGTGCAGGACTGGCGCCAGCACGCGGGGCTCGAGTCGCTCGTCGCGCTCTCGTTCAGCGGCGCGGTGCCGCCGGCGAAGCTCGTCGAGGACATCCTCGTGATGCGGGCCGCGGTCGGGGCCGACGCCGCCCGGCTCTGCGCCGAGGTCGCGACGCCCGCGCAGGTCGACGCCGTTCAGCGCGCGGCCGCCGACTACCCCGAGACACCCAGCCCCCCGGAGCAGCTGGTCGCGGTCGACCTCGTCTTCTGGACGGCGGTCGTCGACGGCTCCCAGAACGTCGCCTACCGGCTCGGGCTCAACACCCTGGCCGGGGGCATCGCCCAGATCGGCGCCGACCACTTCGCCGGCCTCCTCGAGGAGTACGCCGACCGCGACACCCACGTGGCCCTCGCCGACGTCATCGCCGCCCGCGACGCCCGCGCCGCGCGGGACCAGGCCGCGCACCTCCTCGGCCTGCCCCTCTCCACGTCCACCCCCCGCTGACCCCGGAGCCCGTGATGTTCGACCTCATCCAGACCGCCATCCCGGTCTTCGTGCTCATGCTGGTCGTCGAGGCCGTCTCCTTCTACGTCCTCCCCGACGACGAGGAGCGCGGCTACGAGCGCAAGGACACCGCCACGTCGATCACCATGGGCCTGGGCAGCGTGGTGGTGAACATCGGCTGGAAGCTCGTCGTGGTGGCGGTGTACTCGGCGGTCTACCTGCTCAGCCCGCTGGCGGTGGACCCGACCTCCCCCTGGGTGTGGGTGGTCCTCTTCTTCGCCGAGGACTTCCTCTATTACTGGTACCACCGCACCCACCACACCGTTCGGGTCTTCTGGGCCAGCCACGTGGTCCACCACTCCAGCGAGTACTACAACCTCTCGACCGCGCTCCGGCAGCCGTGGACGCCGATGACCTCGCTGCCCTACTGGCTGCCGCTGGCGGCCGTCGGCTTCCCGCCGTGGATGATCCTGCTCCAGCAGTCGATCAGCCTGCTCTACCAGTTCTTCATCCACACCGAGCGCGTCGGCAGGCTCTGGTCCCCGGTCGAGCTGGTGATGAACACGCCGTCGCACCACCGCGTCCACCACGCCTCCAACCCGGGCTACCTCGACAAGAACTACGGCGGCATCCTCATCGTCTGGGACCGGCTCTTCGGCACCTTCGAGCCCGAGGGCGAGCGGGTGGTCTACGGGCTGACGAAGAACATCGGCACCTACCAGCCGGTGAAGGTCGCCTTCCACGAGTTCGCCGCGATCGCCCGGGACCTGCGGCACGCCCGCACCTGGCGCGACCGCGCGGGCTATCTCTTCCGTGGCCCAGGTTGGCAGCCGGCCCCGACGCATCACCCCGACCCCGCGTGGGCAGGCTTGGGCCATGACCACTGAGCTGCGAGTCTTCACCGAGCCCCAGCAGGGCGCGACGTACGACGACCTGCTGGCCGTCGCCCGTACGGCCGAGGAGTGTGGGTACGGCGCGTTCTTCCGTTCCGACCACTACCTCGGCATGGGCACAGAGGGCCTGCCCGGCCCCACCGACGCCTGGGTGACCCTGGCCGGCATCGCGCGGGAGACCTCGCTGATCCGGCTCGGGACGCTGATGACGTCGGCGACCTTCCGCTTCCCCGGCCCGCTGGCGATCTCGGTCGCGCAGGTCGACCAGATGAGCGGCGGCAGGGTCGAGCTCGGCCTCGGCGCCGGGTGGTACGAGGGCGAGCACACGGCGTACGGCATCCCCTTCCCCGACACCGGTGAGCGCTTCGACCGCTTCGCGGAGCAGCTGGCCGTCGTGCACGGTCTCTGGACGACCCCGGAGGGTGCGCGGTTCACCCACGCCGGCGAGCACTACCCGATCTCCGACTCCCCGGCGCTGCCGAAGCCGGTGCAGCGCCCGCACCCGCCGATCCTGGTCGGCGGCAAGGGGCCCAAGCGCACGCCGGCGCTCGCTGCGCGGTACGCCGACGAGTTCAACCTGCCGTTCGTCTCGCTCGACTTCACCCGCAAGCAGTTCGGCCGTGTCCGTGCGGCCTGCGAGGCGATCGACCGGGACCCCGCCACGATGACGTGGTCGAACGCGCTGGTCGTCTGCGTCGGCAAGGACGACGCCGAGGTCGCGCGCCGTGCCGAGGCGATCGGTCGGAAGCCCGACGAGCTGCGCGAGAACGGGGTGGCCGGGACGCCCGCCGAGGCGGTCGAGAAGATCGGGGCCTTCGCCGAGGCTGGCGCCGAGCGGGTCTACCTGCAGTTCCTCGACCTGGCCGACCTGGACCACCTCGAGCTGGTGGCCTCGGAGGTCATGCCGCAGCTGTGAGGCGGCGAGAGGAAGTGGAGCGGACGACGAGACTCGAACTCGCGACATCGACCTTGGGAAGGTCGCGCTCTACCAACTGAGCTACGTCCGCACGACGCCGCCCGGGGCGACGTCGGCAGCATGTTACTCGACCGCGCCCGGCTGCGCGTACGACGGGTGGCGCGGGTTGATGGTGTCGCCCGAGGAGCGTCCGGTGACCCGGCGGTGCACCCACGGGAGCAGGTGGTCACGGCTCCACGCGAGGTCCGCGCGGAGCCGGGCGGCGCGGGCGAGCGGCTCGGGGTCGGGGAGGACCTCGGGAACGAGGGCGTGCTCGACGCCGAGGACGTCGAGCACCTCGATGGCCACGCGGTGGTGGCCCAGCGGGCCCATGTGCATCCGGTCGACGTCCCAGAGCCGCTGGTCGCGGTGGTCGCGGATCCGCCAGAAGTCGACGAGCAGCGTGCCGTGGTCGTCGGCGACCTCGCGGACCAGCTCGTTGTAGAGCGCGAACCGACCACGCACCGGGCGGTAGACCCGCGTCGCCCCGGGGTCGAAGGCGGTGAAGAGGACCACCTGCGCGCCGGTGGCCGCGAGCCGGCCGACCGCGTCGGCGTACCGGGCGACGAGGGCGTCGAGGTCGACGCTGGGCCGCAGGATGTCGTTCGCGCCGGCGTACAGCGTGACGAGGTCGGGCTCGAGGGCCAGCGCCGGTTCTACCTGCTCCTCGACGACGCCGAGCAGCTTGCGACCACGGATCGCGAGGTTGGCGTAGCCGAACTCGTCGGTGCGCACGGCGAGCACCTCGGCCACCCGGTCGGCCCAGCCGCGGCACCCGTTGGGTCGGGTCGGGTCGTGGTCGCCGAGGCCCTCGGTGAAGGAGTCACCCAGCGCCACGAAGCGGCGGTACGTCGGTGCGGTCATGGTCGGCATTCTCGCCCGAGGTCCGCGACGGGCGGGCAGCGGCCCGGAGAGCCGGATAGGTTGTGCGCGTGCTGCTCTCCGACCGCGACATCCACGCCGAGATCGACGCCGGCCGCGTCACCCTCGACCCCTTCGACGCAGGCATGGTGCAGCCGTCGAGCATCGACGTGCGGCTGGACCGGTTCTTCCGGACCTTCGAGAACCACAAGTACCCCCACATCGACCCGGCCGAGGACCAGCCCGACCTCACCCGGATGGTCGAGCCCGAGGGGGAGGACCCGTTCATCCTGCACCCGGGCGAGTTCGTGCTCGGGTCGACCCTCGAGGTCGTGGGCCTGCCCGACGACGTCGCGGCCCGCCTGGAGGGGAAGTCCTCGCTCGGCCGGCTGGGTCTGCTGACCCACTCGACCGCGGGCTTCATCGACCCCGGGTTCACCGGCCACGTGACCCTCGAGCTGGCCAACGTCGCCAACCTGCCGATCAAGCTCTGGCCGGGCATGAAGATCGGCCAGCTCTGCTTCTTCCGGCTCTCCTCCCCCGCGGAGCACCCCTACGGCTCGGCGAAGTACGGCTCCCGCTACCAGGGCCAGCGGGGGCCCACGCCGTCGCGGTCGGCACAGAGCTTCCACCGCACCCCCACCACCTGAGAGTCGGGTCACGTTCTGGTCTCGGTGAGCGTTGTAATTCGACCCTGGACCGGGCACTTCGTTACGTTGAAAAACACGGCGTGGGCGTGGGACCGCGTGGCGGTCCGGCTCGGCGCCCCGGGATGGGGCAGCTCCGCCGTGGCGAGCGGTGCCGACAGCCGAGTCGGCGTCCACGGTCGAGGAGTAGTCGATACGTGCCAGTCATCGAGGCCCATGAGGCCTACAAGGTTTTCGGACGACGGCCCGAGCGAGCCGTCGAACGGCTTCGCGCCGGTGCGACCCGCGAGGAGCTCCTCGCGGAGGGGACGACCGCGGCGGTCATCGACGCGACGTTCCACGTCGACGCCGGCGAGATCTTCGTGGTCATGGGCCTGTCGGGCTCCGGCAAGTCGACGCTCATCCGGATGGTCAACGGCCTGCTGATGCCCACCGCCGGCAGCGTCAAGGTCGGCGGCGAGGAGATCAGCGGTCTCGGCGCCCGAGGTCTGCGCGCCGTACGCCGCAAGCAGGTCAGCATGGTCTTCCAGCACTTCGCCCTGCTCCCGCACCGCACGGTCGGGGAGAATGCGGCGTACGGGCTCAAGCTGCAGGGCGTGAACCGCTCCGAGCGGGAGAAGCGCGCTGACGAGGCGCTGTCGATGGTCGGGCTGAAGGGCTGGGGCGGCTCGATGCCCGACGAGCTCTCGGGCGGCATGCGCCAGCGCGTGGGCCTGGCCCGGGCGTTGGCCGCCGGCACCGACGTGATGCTCATGGACGAGGCGTTCAGCGCCCTCGACCCGTTGATCCGCCGGGAGATGCAGGACCAGCTCGTCGAGCTCCAGCACCGCCTCGGCAAGACCGTCCTCTTCATCACTCACGACCTCAACGAGGCGATGCGCCTGGGTGACCGGATCGCGATGATGCGGGACGGCCGGATCGTCCAGACCGGTACCGCCGAGCAGATCCTCAACGACCCCGCGAACGACTACGTCGCCCAGTTCGTGCAGGACGTCGATCGCACCCGGGTGCTCACCGCCTCCTCGGTGATGGAGGCCCCGGTCGCGGTCCTCGGCGCCGAGCAGGGCCCCCGCGCGGCCCACAAGCTGATGCGGGAGCACCAGGTGCCCGGGCTCATGGTGGTCGACCGGAGCCGCCGACTCCAGGGCATGGTCGTCGAGGACGACCTGCGCGTGGCGATGGAGGCCGGCCGCACCGACCTCACCGGGCTCGTGCGCCCCGCGGTCACCGTCGGCGGTGACGTCGCGGTCGCCGACCTGTTCGCCGCCTCCGCGGACAACCCGGTGGCCCTCGGCGTCGTCGACGACGACGGCCGGCTCCTCGGCGTGATCCCCCGGGTCACCCTGCTTGCCGCGCTCGGCGCGGCCTCCGAGCCGGACGTCACACGGACGGTCAGCCCGGACACGGTCGGCGCGATGGAAGGAGCCCGCTGATGAGCACGACGTACGCGCAGACCGCCGACTCCGGGGTCCCTCGCCTGCCGCTCGGGGACTGGATCGACGACGGCTTCGACTGGCTCAACGACAACTTCGAGGCGTTCTTCGACGCCCTCGGCTCCGGGATCCGGAGCTCCGTCAGCGGGCTGACCGACCTACTGGTCGCGCCCCCCGCGCTGGTGCTCGTCGCGCTGCTCGCGCTGCTCGCCTGGGCGGTCGGCACCTGGAAGATCGGGCTGGCGGCGGCCGTGGGCCTCACCCTCATCATCGCGATGGACCAGTGGGACAACGCGATGGCGACCCTCTCGCTGGTCCTCGTGGCCGCAGGAGCAGCCCTGGTGATCGGCATCCCCATCGGGATCCTGGCCGCCCGGTCGGAGCGGGTGAGTCGCGCCGTACGCCCGGCGATGGACCTGATGCAGACGATGCCTGCGTTCGTGTGGCTGGTGCCCGTGGTGACCCTCTTCGGCATCGGGGTCGCGCCCGGCCTGGTCGCCACCGTCATCTTCGCGCTCCCGCCGGCGGTCCGGCTCACCGAGCTCGGCATCCGCCAGGTCGACGCGGAGGTGGTCGAGGCCGGCCACGCGTTCGGTGGCACCCCACGCCAGATCCTGCGCGGGATCCAGCTGCCGCTGGCGATGCCCACGGTGATGGCCGGCGTGAACCAGGTGATCATGCTCGCGCTGTCGATGGCGGTCATCGCCGGCCTGGTCGGCGGCGGCGGGCTGGGCAGCGAGGTCGTCACGTCGATCTCCCGGCTGAACCTCGGCCTCGGCTTCGAGGCCGGGCTGTCGGTGGTGGTCCTGGCGATCTACCTCGATCGGGTCACCGCTGCGCTGGGCCGCCGCAGGCTCGGCGGCAAGAGCAAGCTCCGACAGTTGCGCGACCGATCGGCTGCGCGCCGCGCAGCCGCCACGAATTCTCGGGACGAGCCCGCTACCGGGCAAGAAGCAACAAAGAGAGGAAGCAACGCATGAGGAACACGAGGACGATGAAGCGAGCCGGATGGCTCGCAGGCGCAGTGGCGCTGGCGATGGTCGCGGCGGGCTGCGGCTCGGACAACGGCGACAACGGTGACAACGGTGAGGCCAGCGGCAACGGCGGCGAGGCCGGCGGCACCATCACGCTCGGCATCCTGCCGGCCTGGACCGACGGTCTGGCCACGGCGTACCTGTGGAAGAACGTCCTCGAGGACGAGGGATACGACGTCGAGATCACCGAGCTCTCCGAGGCCGCCCCGCTCTACACGGGTCTGGCCAACGGCGACGTCGACATCTACCCGTCCGCCTGGTCCGAGGCCACGCACTCGGACTACATGGACGAGTACGGCGACGACATCGAGGACCTCGCCACCTACTACGGCGGCGCCAAGCTGACCCTCGCGGTTCCGGAGTACGTCGACATCGACTCCATCGAGGACCTGCAGGGCCAGGCGGACCGCTTCGACGGCCGCATCGTCGGCATCGAGCCCGGCGCCGGCCTGACCCGGGTCACCAAGGAGTCGGTCATGCCGGCCTACGACCTCGAGGGTGACTACCAGCTCGTGGAGTCCTCCACGACCGCGATGCTCACCGAGCTGGAGAGCGCGGTCAAGGCCGAGGAGGACATCGTCGTCACCCTGTGGCGTCCGTTCTGGGCCAACGCGTCCTTCCCCGTGAAGGACCTCGAGGACCCGGAGGGTGCGCTCGGCGACCCCGAGGGCCTGCACGTGCTCGCGCGGACCGGCTTCGGCGACGACTTCCCGGAGCTGGCCGACATGTTCGCCAACTTCGAGCTCGACGACGAGCAGTTCGGCACGCTCGAGGACCTGGTCGTGAACGAGTACGACGGGAAGCCGGACGAGGCCGCCCAGGCGTGGCTCGAGGAGAACCCGGACTTCGTGGACTCGCTCAAGGGCTGAGCCTGCGCAGCACGGAACCAGCTCCGGTGCCCGGGACGACGTCGTCGTCCCGGGCACCGCTGCGTCTGCGGCGGTTCGGGCGCCGCGCGCCGCGGGAGGCCAGGTACGTCGTGCGCTCGCGCTGGGCGGCGAAGGCGGAGTCGCCGCTGAACAGGGTGTGGTCGGTCATGAGCTGTTCCTGACGTGGTGGAGGTGGACGGAGCCGGAGACGGTGCGGGCGCGCACCTCGACGTGGGACTGGCCCTCCACCGGAGCTCCGAGGCTCTCGAGGTCGTTGTGCACCGTGCCCGAGACGGTGGTGATGTCGGTCCAGACGGGGGTGCCGGCGGCGACACCCACGCGGACCGCCCCCGAGGCGGCCTTGGCGTGCACGGCGCCGCCGTCGATCGTGTCGAGCAGCAGGTCCCCGCTGGCGGTGCTGTACGCGACGGTGTCGTGCGCGGTGCCGACGGAGAGGTCGCCGGACCCGGTCTTGACCCGCACGGGCCCGTGGGTGCTGCCCAACTCGACGTCCCCGGACCCGGTGGTCACCTCGGTGTCCCCGGCGACCCGGGTGGCCCGCACGGTGCCGGAGCCGCTCTTCGCACGGAAGGCGCCCGAGACCTGCGCGACCCGGAGCGTGCCGCTGCCGGTGGCGACGTGGATGTCTCCGGCGTCCCCGCTCACGGTCGTGCCGGCGGACCCGGTGCGGACCCAGAGGTCGCACCCGGCGGGAGCGTCCACGCGGACGTCGACGGACCGGGACCCGCCGAGGAAGCCGACCCGGTTCCGCTGCTGGAGGATCTCGACGGCTCCGTCACGCTCCTCGATCGTCATGTCCGGGGCCCCGGCTCCGCGCAGCTGCACGCTGACGCCAGGAGCGTCGTCGTGGAGCGTGACGGTCACGCTGCCGGACCCGATCTCGATGGTCAGGGGGCGGGGGGCACTGCCGGGGAAGTGCTGTTCGGTGGGGTGGTCGCGCATGGCGTCTCCAGGGTGTGTCGGTCCGCCCGACCGGCCGGGGGCCGTCGGTGATGGGTGAGTGGGTGAGGGCGGGCGTCAGGCCCAGCCGGACATCCTCCGGCCGGGGCGGCCGCGTCCGGGGAAGCCCTCGAAGGGCACGGAGCTGAGGTCGATGTCGATGGAGACCGCACGCTCGTGGGCGGCGCGGCGAACGGCGGAGACCAGCCAGGCGTTGAGCGACTGACCGGACGTGGCGGCGAGCTCCTCGGCACGTGTCTTGAGGGAGTCGGGGAGCCTCAGGGTGATGCGGACGACGTCGCCCTCCGCGACCTCCTCGGGCTCCGGGGGAGCAGGGGCTGCGGGAGGCTCGGGCTGCGGGGGGACCGCCGAGGCGGGGAGCTCCAGGACGAAGTCCAGGTCACGCCCGGCGAGGCGGACGTCGACGCTGCCCGAGGGCAGCTCGGCGGTGATCTCGGCCGCTGCCTGCGACAGCGCCTCCATCATCGCCAGCCGCATCGCCGGGTCGAGCCCGACGACCAGTCGCTGCGCGGCGGCCTCGGTCTCGGGGCCCGCGCCCCGGGTGGCCGCCGTCAGCTGCTCGGCCAGCCGGTCGACGTACGGCGTGATGTCCATGCGCACCATGGTGACACCACGATGACGTCACTGTCAAGAGACAGTGGTGTCACCGTGGCGCCACTCTGGTGTCAGAGGTCGAAGAGCGAGTCCGCCTCGTCGATGCCCTTGCCGGACGACGCGGGGGGAGCGGCCGGGGGAGCGGGCTTCTCCTTCGGCTCTTCGGCAGGTGCCTCGTCCTTCGCCTCGGGCGCCTCGGGAGCCGCCTCGGCCTGGTCTGCCTCAGGCTTGGTGGTGCCTCCGGCGGCCTTGGCCTTGACGTCGTGCAGCGACGGGATGTCGCTGCTCTCGGTCACGGTGGCTTCGGGCTCGTCCTTGGTGGTCTCCGCCTTGGGTGCGGCCTTGGGGGCGGGCTCGTCGGTGGGGATGTCGAAGAGCGATCCACCGTCGGTGATGGAGGACTCGGGCTTCTCCTCGGCCGGGGCGACGTCCTGCTCGTTGTCGGCGCCGGTGTCGGTGACCTCGGGCTTGGGTGCGGGCTCGGCCTTTGCTGCGGGGGCCTCGTCCGCGACGTCGAAGAGGGACCCTCCGCCGCTGACCGAGGACTCGGGCTTCTCGTCCGCAGGAGCGACGTCCTGCTCGTTGTCCGCACCGGTGACGGCGACCTCGGGCTCGTCGTCGAAGAGCGAGCTCCCCCCGGACGAGGCAGCGGGCTTGGTCTCCTCGGGCTCGTCGTCGAAGAGCGAGCTGCCCCCGGACGCCTTGGCGAGCGGCCCGACGTCCTCCGTCTTGGTGACGGTCTCCTCGGTCTGGGTGGTGTCACCGGCGTCCGGCTCGGCCTTGGTCTCGGTCGAGGCGGCCTTCGCCGTCGCGCCGGCGCCGGCGCCCACCTTGGCCTTCGCCTTGGCCGGCGCGGCCGTCTCGCCCTTGATCGAGGCGAGCAGCATCTGGGCGACGTCGAGGACCTCGACCTCCTCGCGGGCCTCGCCCTTGCTCTGCTGCATCGTGAGCCCGTCGGAGAGCATCACGCGGCAGAAGGGGCAGCCGACGGCGATCTGGTCGGCGCCGGTCTCGACGGCCTCCTTGGTGCGGTTGATGTTGATCCGCTCGCCGGTGTTCTCCTCCATCCACATGCGCGCGCCACCGGCACCGCAGCAGAAGGAGCGCTCGGAGTTGCGGGGCATCTCGGTGAACTCGGCGTCCGGGATGATCGTCAGCAGGTCCCGCGGCGGCGTGTAGACCTGGTTGTGGCGCCCCAGGTAGCAGGGGTCGTGGTAGGTCACCGTGCGCTTTGCTGCGCCGTTCGTCTTCACCGGGGTCAGTTTCCCCTCGCGCACCAGGCGGTTGAGCAGCTGGGTGTGGTGGACGACCTCGAGCTCGACGCCGAACGTGGCGTACTCGTTCTTCAGCGTGTTGAAGCAGTGGGCGCAGGTGGAGACGACCTTCTTGGCCTTGGTCTCGGTGAGCACCTCGGCGTTCTGCTGGGCCAGGCCCTGGAAGACGAACTCGTTGCCGGCACGGCGGGCGGGGTCACCGGTGCAGGTCTCACCCTTGCCGAGGACGGCAAAGGAGACGCCGGCCATGTCGAGCAGCTCGGCGACCGCGCGGGTGGTCTTCTTCGCGCGGTCCTCGTAGGCGCCGGCGCAGCCGACCCAGAACAGCCACTCGACCTCGTCGAGGTCCTCGACGTCGTCGCCGACGACCTTGACCTCGAAGGGCAGGTCCTTGGCCCAGTCCATCCGCGCGTTCGCGGACATGTTCCAGGGGTTGCCCTTGTTCTCCAGGCCCTTGAAGAGCTGGTTGAGCTCGGTGGGGAAGTTCGACTCGACCAGCACCTGGTAGCGGCGCATGTCCATGATGTGGTCGACGTGCTCGATGTCGACCGGGCATTGCTGGACGCAGGCACCGCAGGAGGTGCAGTTCCACAGCACCTCGGGGTCGATCACGGCGGCGCCGGAGTCGGGCATGTAGAACCAGTCGTCCCCGGTGTCGCCGACGAGCGGCCGCTGCGCCTCGCGGGCGAGGTTCTCGTCGCCCTCGAGCAGCGCGGTGGCGGCCTCACTGCCTTCACCACCGGCCTGCAGGTACGGCGCCTTGGCGTAGGCGTGGTCGCGCAGCCCCATGATCAGGAGCTTCGGCGACAGCGGCTTCTCGGTGTTCCAGGCTGGGCACTGGCTCTGGCAGCGACCGCACTCGGTGCAGGTCGTGAAGTCGAGGATGCCCTTCCAGGAGAAGTCCTCGATCGAGCCGACGCCGAGGGTGGAGTCCTCGTCGAGGTCGTCGATGTCGTCGAGGGTGATGGCCTTGCCGTCGGAGGTCAGCGGCTTTATGGCGCCCAGCGCGGTGCCGCCGCCGGACTCGCGCTTGAACCAGATGTTCGGCCAGGCGGTGAAGCGGTGCCACGCCACGCCCATCGTCAGGTTGCTGGCGATGACGATCAGCCAGATCATCGCGGCGAGGATCTTGACGAGTGCGATCGCGATGATCGCGGTCTCCAGGCCCTCGACGCCGAGGCCGCCGAAGAGGCCGTCGCCGACGAACCCGCTGATCGGGAAGTGCGAGCGCGCGAACCGCTCGGGGTCGTCGCTGACGAGCGCGCCGAGGCGGTACTCCGCCCCGCGGATGAAGAGGATCGCAGAGCCCTCGAGGAGCACCATGGCCTCGACGAAGTAGGCCTGCCAGAAGTTGGAGCCGTAGAAGCGGCTCTTGCGGCCCTGCGAGCGGGGGTGGTTCTTCTGCCGGTAGATGATCAGGGCGACGATGCCGATCGTGCTCAGCAGGCCGATGGCCTCGGCGATCCACTCGTAGCCGAACCAGTGGCCGATCAGCGGCAGCGCGAACTCGGGGTTGAACAGCTGGAAGTACCCCGCGAGCACGGCCGAGGCGAGGAAGAGGAAGGCGAAGTAGACGAACCAGTGCATGATGCCGACCCAGCGCCACTGGAACATCCGCGTGTGGCCGAAGGTCTCCTTCAGCATCGTCACGGTGCGGCGGGCCGGGTCGTCGGACCGCTTCAGGGCCGGCTGGCCCATCCGGATGGTCGCGACCATGGAGGCGACGGCACGAGCGGTGAGCGCGACCGCGACAGCGGTGGTGCCCAGCGCGATGACGATGGCCACGATCTGGAAGGCGGACATGCACTCTCCTCGTCCGAGGGTCGACGGGCGCGACCAGGGGGGCGGGTCGGACGAGCCTAGGGCCACGCCGGGTGGCGCGTCACCGACCGTCCATATGAGGTTACCTACTCAACAGTAACGTCGGTGTCACCGGGGCAGGGCGCCGGCGTGCGCGAGGGCCTGGCGCACGACCAGTCCACGGCCGCCCTCCATCTCGTCGGCCACCCGCGGGTGCACCGCCTCCTCGGGCGTGAGCCACGTCAGCTCGAGCGCGTCGTGGCGGGGGGCGCAGTCCCCGGTGACGGGGACGACGTACACCAGCGAGACCGCGTGCTGGCGCGGGTCGTGCAGCGGGGTGACGCCGGGCAGCGGGAAATACTCCGCGACGGTGCAGGGCGTGATGCTCACCGGGAGCTGCGGGAAGGCCGTAGGGCCGAGGTCCTTCTCCAGGTTGCGCAGCAGGGCGTCGCGCAGCGACTCCCCGTGCAGCACGCGGCCCGAGACAAGCGAGCGGGTCATGGTGCCGGCCGGCGAGGCCCGCAACAGGACGCCGACGTGCTCGACCTGCCCGTGCGAATCGATCCGCACCGGCACCGCCTCCACGTAGAGGATCGGCACCCGCGAACGGGTTTCGTCGAGGGCGAAGTCGGAGAGCCAGCCCGGGTTGGGGTCGGGGGTACGCACGTTGGACACGGGAGCATTGTGTCTCAGGTGCGGACGCGGGCCACCTTCCCGGCGCGGGTCAGCTCGACGACGACCTTCACCGTGCGCCCATTGGGTCGCTTCGCGCAGTACCGGAAGGCCTTCGCGGTGCGGACGTGTGGCTGGCCGACCCGCTGCAGCAGCTGCGGTACGCCGACCCCGCGGCCCAGGCGCTTGAACGCGCGCAGGGGCGTGCGGCTCGCGCGGTCCCGGCAGCCGTTGTTGGAGACGCCGACCGCGCGCTCCCACATCTGCAGGTAGGCCTCGGGGCCCCGCGCCATGTCCTTGACGATGGCGTCGCCGGCGAGGCGACGCAGGTCTTCGATCCAGTCGGGATAGAGGCCGTAGTGGGCCACGCCGTCGACGTTGACGTCGTAGACCCGCTGCCCGGAGCGCTGCTTGCGGACCGTGACGCCGCCCAGGCCCTTGAAGGGGTAGGTGACCTTGTTCTTCGCGTCCGCCCCGCGGGGGTTGCCCTGGGCGCCCAGCCCGTTGATGTCGGCGCCGAAGCCGATGCCGAACAGGTAGCGCTTGTCGGCCCAGGTCTGGTGCCGGCGCCACTTCTGCACGAACCCGGTGCTGTCGCCGGCGTACGGGGCGATGAAGCCGCCGGCCTTGGCGATCCGCGGGTAGGCGTCGGGGGTCGACCAGGAGTGGCTGGAGAGGACGCCGGAGTAGTCCATCTTCTCGATCAGGTCCAGCGCGGACTTCCGGGCCCGCACGCTCATGTGGTCGGGGTCGAAGAGCATCTTCCGCTTCGCCAGCCCGCGGATCGTGTGCTGGCCGAGGTCGGTCAGGCCGCGCTTGTTGCAGTGCGGCCCCGCCGGGTAGACCGGCGCCGGCTGCGTGGGCAGGTTCAGCTTCGCGATGGCGCCGAACAGCGCGTCCTGCTGGCCGGGGGAGGGCGGCGCCAGGCTCTGGGTCTTGTCGGAGACCTCGGGGTCCTCGTGCGTGCACTGCTCCATCTGCCAGAACGAGCCGGTCTCGAGGAAGTTCGCGCCGCCGACGAGCAACCCGGTCTCGCCGGCGTCGCCGGCGACGCCGGAGAGCGCGTTGTCGAACTTGTTGACGAGCTCCATCTGGCGCACGCCCAGCGCGCGCATCTCGTCGAGCTGGCGGTCGATCTCGGCCGTCGAGCACTGGGGGACGTCGAGCTTCATCGTGCAGCCGAACGGCACGCTGGTCTCGATGCCCATCACCACGGCGAGCTTGCCGGCGTTGATCACGCGGCGGGCCTGGAACGGGTTCTTGACGATGCGGTACCACCCCTTGCCCGGGCCGCCGAACTGCGCGTCGACGTAGTCCTGGAACTCGTACATCCGCTTCGCCTGGAGCCGGATGGAGTCCATGTCGTCGCAGGAGTTCTTCTTCAGCGGGTAGAGCTCGCAGAGCTTGTTGTTCTCCACGAGCAGGTTCACGAACACGCGCAGCCCGCCGCGCCAGGCCCGCTCCATCCACTTGTGGTAGGTGCCCTCGTGGGTGAGGGAGTCGGGCGCGGGCCAGTCCTTGAAGGTGGGCCAGCCGACGGGGTCGTGGCTGGGGTTGCCGGAGAGGAACGCCTCGAGCACCGCGCCGTACCCGCCGCTGACGGTGTGGTCGAGGCAGTCGACGAGCGCCCGGGCGACGCCGAAGCGGTGCCAGGGCCGGCCGCAGTGGGCGCGGCCGCCGAGGAACTCGTAGGCCATCTGGTGGGTGTGCGCGTCGACGTACCCCTTCACGCCCTGGTACGGCGCCTTGCCGCGGTGGGGCGCCCCGCTCACGTTCACCCGGGCCTCGGGGAAGCGGGCGCAGCCGCTCACGGTGCGCAGCTGGAAGGTGCTGCCGTCGCCCATGGCCAGGGCGCCGTCGGGGCGCACGGTCACCCGGCGACCGTCGATGCCGAGACGGAAGCCGCGCCCGGCACTGGTGGCGGTGAAGTCGGCGTCGGGGCTGGGCCGGTCGGCGAGCACGACGGCCTCCTTGCCGTCGAGGCCGAGCAGCCCGCTGGCGCCGCGGGCGACGAAGTCGCGCTTGCTGCCGTAGAGCAGGTAGCTGCCGAGGTC
>JAUYLL010000151.1 GCA_030698375.1 Nocardioides sp.
TGGCGAACGCCGGTCCGGGCACCAACGGCTCGCAGTTCTTCATCACCGTCGGCGCGACCCCGCACCTGAACAACCGGCACACCATCTTCGGCGAGGTCGCCGACCAGGCCGGCCGCGACGTCGTCGACGCCATCGCCAACCTGCCCACCGGTGCGATGGACCGCCCGAAGGAGCCGGTGGTCATCGAGTCGCTCGTGGTGGAGCGCAGCTGAGCACCCCGCCTCCGCCCGGTCCTCCACCGGGCGCTCCCGACGGCCCCGCCCCCGGTTCCGGCGGCGGGGCCGCTCCGGCGTGCCACGTGCACCCCGACCGGGAGGCACACATCCGCTGCCAGCGCTGCGAGCGGACCATCTGCCCCGACTGCATGCACCCCGCGGCGGTGGGCTTCCAGTGCCCGTCCTGCGTCAAGGAGGGCGCCCGGTCGGTACGCCAGCCGCGGGCGCCGTACGGCGGGCGGCGCAGCGCGAACCCCGCGCTGACCTCGCAGGTGATCATCGCGCTCAACGCCGCGGTGTGGTTGCTCATCACGACGACCGGGGGGATGGCCAGCGCCTGGCTGGACCGCCTGGGGCTGATCCCCGCCGGCCGCTGCGAGGTGGCGTTCACGGACCGGTACTTCCCGGAGCTGGGCTCGGCGGCGGAATGCTCCCAGGCGACGATGGTCACCGGGAACCCGACGATCTGGCTCGACGGTGTGGCCTCCGGCGCGGTCTGGCAGCTGCTGAGCAGCGCCTTCACCCACGTCGACATCTGGCACATCGGCGTCAACATGCTCGCGGTCTGGTTCCTCGCGCCCCAGCTCGAGGCGGTGATGGGGCGGGCCAGGTTCCTCGCGCTCTACCTGCTGTCGGCCCTGGCCGGCAGCCTCTTCGTGGTGGCCTTCTCGGCGCCGGCGGCGATGACCATCGGCGCCTCGGGCGCGGTGTTCGGCCTGCTGGGCGGGCTGCTCGTGGTCGTGCTGAAGGTGCGCGCGGACCCCCGCCAGCTGCTGCTGTGGCTGGGCATCAACGTGGTGATCACGATCGCCGGGGCCAGCTTCATCTCCTGGCAGGCGCACCTCGGCGGGTTCCTCGGCGGCGTGCTCGTCACGGGCCTGCTGGTGCTCGCTCCCCGGGCGCGGCGCGGGGTCTGGCAGGCCGTCGGCCTGGGGGTGCTGGCCCTGGTGCTGGTCGCGGCGACCGTCGCGGCGGCGCTCACCGTGGGCTGAGCGTCGCCCGCCGGGAGAGTTCTCCACATTGGGGATAACTCCTGTGGAGAACTACACGCGTGTGATTCGGCCGCCGCAGCACCCGGTGAACGGGTCGATCGGCACCGGGAGCAGCGTCACTCCCACTTGGTGGCGAACACGAAGCCCACGCCCATGAAGGCGATGCCGACCAGGAGGTTGTACTGGTCGAGGTTGCGCAGTACCGGGAGCGCGTTGTCGGGCCCTGCGATGTAGTAGACGATGATCCACAGCAGGCCGATGAGGAAGCACCCGAGCATCCCGACCACGACACCGCGGCCACGACCCAGCGGGGCCGAGGGGTGCGAGGCGATGATCAGGGCGAGGAAGACCAGCGCGATGCCGATGAAGAAGTTCCAGCGGCCCAGGTCGCCCATCCAGGTCAGGCTCTGGCCGTCCTGGGCGACGTTGATGTAGACCGCGATCCAGGCGATGCCCGCCACGGCCAGCAGCGCGGCCAGTCCGGTCCGGACGATCGACGTCGACGTCTTACCGGGGACGGTCGAGGTCGGGGTCTTGCGCGGGGCGTCGGGCACGGGAGCTCCTTGCGGGGGGTGGATCGGCCGGCGGGACCGGGAGGGCGCGGCCCGTCGAGCGCGGAGGCGCTGTCCAGGCGTCGGATAGCGTAGTCGGGACGGAGCGCGGGGAGGGAGGCAGCACATGGCGGAACCGCGAAAGAGCGCCGGACCAGGCGCGCACCTCCCGCGCCGCGCGCGCTGGGTCGCCCGGCTGCGCACCGCCTGGTCCCAGCGCCGCGAGAACCGTGAGCACCGCTCGTGGGGGTGGCGGGCCGGCGTATCGGGCGTCTTCGCGGCCGTCGGCGTGCTCGTCGTCACCAGCGCGATCAGCTCCGACGGAACCGACCTGCGTGCCGAGCGGTACGGCGACCTGGAGAGCCTCGCGCGCCAGCAGAACCGTCAGGTCCAGAACCTGCAGGAGCGGGTGACCGCGCTGACCACCGAGGTCGAGACCCTCACCGAGGGGGTCGACGACAGCCGGCTGGACGAGCTCGAGGAGGTCGTGGACCTGCTCCGCGGCCCGGCGGGCCTCGAGGAGGTCGCCGGATCGGGCGTCACCGTCACCCTGGACGACGCCCCCTCCAGCGCGCGCGAGCTGATCGACGGCGAGATGGTCCAGGCCAACGACCTTGTCGTCCACCAGCAGGACATCCAGGCCGTGGTCAACGCGCTGTGGGCCGGGGGCGCGGAGGCGATGACGGTCCAGGGTCAGCGGGTCATCTCCACCACGGGCATCAAGTGCGTTGGCAACACCGTGATCCTGCACGGGGTCCCGTACGCGCCGCCGTACCGGATCTCGGCCATCGGGGACCCCGGCACGATGGCGGCGAGCCTGTCGACCAACGACTACATCGCCACCTACCGCGACTACGTCGACCAACTCGGCCTGGTCTACACCTTCGGCGTCGACCCGATGCTGGAGATGCCGGCGTTCGAGGGCAGCGTGGCCCTCGACTACGCCCGCTCCGCCGGTGCTGCCGACATCGCGGTGCTCGACAACGACCTCTGACATGGAGGTCCGTCCACGGGCCGGTGGTCACTCCTCGGGCGGGGGCTCCTCGGTCGGCGTCGGGGTAGGCACGCCCGGTTCGGGCTCGGTGGTCGGCTCGGGCTCCGGTTCGGGCTCGGGCTCCGGCTCGGGTTCCGGCTCCTCGTAGGTCGAGACCGTGAGGAGGACCAGGGTGTCCGAGCGCTGCTCGGAGCCCGGCTGCGGGGACTGCTTGAGCACGGTCCCCGGCTCCGACGGGGTGTCGGGGTCCTGCTGGGTCTGCACGTTCTCGAAGCCTGCTTCGGCGAGGATGCGCCGGGCCTCCTGGATGTCGCGGCCGCGAACGTCGGGCAGCTGAGCGGGGCCCGAGGAGATCTGGACGCGGACCGTGGAGCCGTAGTCGAGCTCGGTGCCGCGCCCGGGCCGGAAGCCGACGACGGTGCCCTGCGGTTCGTCACTGGTGACTCGCCGGAACTCGCCCACGAGGTTGGCGCGGTCGAGCTCGGCCCGCGCGTCGTCCTCGGAGAGGCCGAGGAGGTTGGGGACCTGGGTCTGCGGGACCCCGGAGGAGACGACGAGGTCGACCTCGGTCCCCGGCGGGACGAACTCGCCCGGCTCGGGGTCCTGCTGGATCACTCGACCCGCCTCGATCTCCTCCGAGGCCTCCTCGGTGATCTCGCCGAGCACCAGGCCCTCGGTGCCGCGGATCGTCCGCACGGCCTCGCGCTGCTGCTGGCCGACGACGGTCGGGACGGAGACGTCGTCGACGCCCTGGTCGAGCAGCCGCGGCCCGAAGACGGCCGCGGCGATGAGCAGGGCGAGGATCGCTAGCGCGAGCAGCACGATCGGCCACTTCTTGCGCTCCTCCTCGTCCTCGACCACCGGGAGGGCCCCGGTGCCGGCGTTGGTGGCGGCCATCCCCGCGAGGGCGGCGCCGGCCGGCAGGACGCTGGTGGCGTCGTCGGGCACGGCCGCGGCCACCGCCGCGGGGGCCTGGACGGGCTTCCCGGCGAGGTAGCGGTCGATGTCGGCCTTCATCGCTGCGGCGCTCTGGTAGCGGTCCTCGAGCTTCTTCGCCAGCGCCTTCATGACGATGGCGTCGACCTCGGGCGGCAGGTCACCGTCGATGGCCGACGGCGGTGCGGCCTGCTCGCGGACGTGCTGGTAGGCCACCGAGACCGGGCTGTCGCCGATGAACGGCGGACGTCCGGTCAGCAGCTCGTAGAGCAGACAGCCGGTGGAGTAGACGTCGGAGCGCGAGTCGACGGTCTCGCCGCGGGCCTGCTCCGGCGAGAGGTACTGGGCGGTGCCGACGACGGCCGCGGTCTGGGTCATCGTCGAGGAGGCGTCGGAGACGGCCCGGGCGATGCCGAAGTCCATCACCTTGACGTCCCCGGCGGGGGTCAGCATCACGTTGCCGGGCTTGATGTCGCGGTGGATGATCCCCGCGCGGTGGCTGTAGTCGAGCGCGGCGAGCACGCCCCCGGTGATCTCCAGGGCGCGCTCGGGGAGGATCTTGCGGCCCTCCCGGACGATGTCGCGCAGGGTCCGGCCGGCGACGTACTCCATGACGATGTAGGGCTGCGCCACGTCGGTGCCATCGGTGGAGAGCTCCTCGCCGGTGTCGTAGACCGCGACGACGGAGGGGTGGTTCAGGGAGGCCGCGGACTGCGCCTCCCGGCGGAAGCGTGCCTGGAAGGTCTGGTCGCTGGCGAGGTCGGTGCGCAGCCGCTTGACCGCGACCACCCGGCCGAGCCGGACGTCGGTGCCCTTGCGGACCTCCGCCATCCCACCGCGGCCGAGGAGCTCACCCAGCTCGTAGCGCCCACCAACGCGGTTCGCGCTGCCGTCTGCGTCGCTCATGGCCTTCCGTCGCCCCTCGGGTTGTCGTTCGCCGGGCCTCCGGGCCCCTGCCCACGGTTCGCACCCGGGCCCTTGTTCTCCGGGGGGCCGGCCTGTGGGGGCTTGTCGCCCTGGGGCCCGCTGTCAGCCGGGGCGCTGCTGGGTTCGGGGGCGGGTGTGGGCTCCAGGGTGGCGCGCCGCCACACCACGAGCTTCACGGTCGTCCCCTCGGCCACCCGCCCGAAGGGGCTGACCCGCGCGACGGTGCCGGCCACGGCCTCGCCGGTGGTGTCCCGGGCCATGGGCCGGCGCCGGAGCTCGGAGTCGAGACCGAGTCCGCGCAGGAGGCGCCGTGCCTCGGCCACCGGCAGGCCGACGAGGGCCTTGGCGTCCACCCGGACCAGGCCGGCGCTGCTGCTGGTCTGCACCCCCGCCTCGGCGGACGAGGTGGCGCCGTCGTCCCCGGGCAGCACCAGGGCGGCGCCGACCGCGACGAGCGCGAGCGCGGCGACGGCGGCCGGCCACCAGCGGGTGGGTGGGGTGAAGTGGCGGGTGGGGGGCGGCGTGGTGACCACCCGGGGCCGAGGAGCGGGGTGGGGCTCGGTCGGCGGGCCGAGGTCCGGGTCGGTGGCCACGGAGACCGGTCGAGTGTGGTCCGCCGCACGGTCGAGGGAGAAGCCTCCGACCGGGTGGCCGAGCAGCCGGGCGACCGCGGTGCCGTCCGCGGGACGTCGGGCGGGGTCCTTGTCGAGGCAGGCCTGCACGGTGCGGGCGAGGTCGTCGGGGATGCCTGCGGGCAGCGGGGGGACGGGTTGGCGCAGGTGCGCGATCGCCACGGCGACGGGGGTGTCGCCGACGAAGGGCCGGCGCCCGGCCAGGGCCTCGTAGGCGACCACGCCGAGGCCGTAGACGTCGCTGGCCGCGCTGGCGCTGGCGCCGTCGGCCTGCTCGGGGGCGAGGTAGGCGGGGGTGCCGATGATCTGGCCGGTCATCGTCAGGTCGGCGCTCTGGGCGGCCCGGGCGATGCCGAAGTCGGTGAGCTTCACCTGGTCCTCGGCGGTGACGAGGATGTTGCCGGGCTTCACGTCGCGGTGGACGATGCCGGCGGTGTGGGCGACGCCCAGCGCGACGGCGGCCTGGCCGAGCAGGTCGCGCACCCGGTCGGGGTCCATCGGGCCCTGACGCAGCAGGTCCGAGAGGGGACGGCCGTCGACGAGCTCCATCACCAGGAACGGCACGCCGTCGGGGTCCTGGGCGTTCTCGCCGAAGTCGAAGAGCGAGGCGATCCCGTCGTGGTGGACGGCCCCGGCGAGCCGGGCCTCGGCGAGGAACCGCGAGCGGAAGACCGCGTCGTCGGCGAGCTCGGGCTTGAGCAGCTTCACCGCGACGCCGCGCTCCAGCAGCGTGTCGGTGGCCTGCCAGACCTGGCCCATCCCTCCGGTGGCGATGCGGCGGTCCAGGCGGTAGCGGTCGCGCGGGTCGGCGTACCGGGGGCTCATCGCAGCACCGCCTCCATCACGGCCTTGGCGATGGGTGCGGCGAGGCGGCCCCCCGCGATGTCGGTGCGGGCGATGTTGGCGTCCTCGATCATCACCGCGACCGCGACGCGCGAGTCGTTGGCCGGGGCGAAGGAGACGAACCAGGCGAACGGGGGCCCGTCGCCGGACTGCGCCGTGCCCGTCTTGCCGGCCACCTCGACACCGGGGATTTGGGCGGCGGTGGCGGTGCCGGAGTCCACGGTGGCCACGAGCATCCGGGTGAGGTCGCGGGCCACGGACGGGCTGACCGCGCCGCTGCGCAGCGCCGTCGGCTCGGTCTTGTCGAGCACGTCGAGGTCGGGGGAGCGGACCTCGTCGACGAGGTAGGGCTGCATGACGTCGCCGCCGTTGGCGATCCCGGCGGTGACGAGCGCCATCTGCAGGGGACTGGTCCGGACGCTGCCCTGGCCGATCGCCGCGTAGGCGGCCAGCGGCCCGTCGGTGGCGTCACCGGTCGGGAAGTCGCTGGTCGCCACGGCGGGCAGCTCCTCGAAGGGCCGCTCGCCGAACCCGAACGCCTCGGCCTGCTCGGCGATCGCCTCGGGTCCGAGCTCGAGCCCGAGGTGGCCGAAGGTCACGTTGCAGGAGGTCTGCATGGCCTGGGTCAGCGTGATCCGGTCGCCACCGCAGTTCCCGCCACCGTCGTTGGGCAGGGTGTTCGTCGTCTGCGGCAGGTCGAGGCTGAACCCGCCGGGGACCGTGGACCCGGGTTGGTACTGGCCGCTCTCCAGCGCCGCCGCCGCGGTGACCAGCTTGAAGGTCGAGCCCGGGGGGAAGAGCTCCTGGGCCGCGCGGTTGGCCATCGGCCGCGCCCCGTCGTCGGCGAGGTCGCCCCAGGCCTGCTGCACCTGCCGGAAGTCGTGGGAGGCCAGCCGATTCGGGTCGTACGACGGGGAGGTCGCCATCGCGAGGATCTTGCCGCTGGCCGGCTCGATCGCCACGACCGCGCCCTTCGTGCCCTGGCCGAGGGCCTGGAGACCCTCCCAGGCGGCGTCCTGGGCCCTGCGGTTCAAGGTGAGGCTGACGCTGCCGCCCTTGGGCTGCTGGTTGCCGAGCATGTCGATGACCCGCGTGACGAACAACCGGGGGTCGGAGCCGGAGAGGATGGTGTTCTCGGTCTGCTCGACCCCCGAGCGGCCGTAGGTATAGGAGTAGTAGCCGGTGATCGGGGCGTACTTGACCGGTTGGGCGTACTCGCGGAGGAACTCGTACTGGCCGTCGACGGCCACGCTCTCGGCGATCGGGCGGCCGTTGACGAGGATCGCGCCCCGCTCGCGGGAGAACTCGGCGTCGCGCACGCGCTTGTTGTCGGCGCGGGCGTTGAGGTCGTCTGCGGTCCAGTACTGCAGGTAGGTCGCGTTGAGCAGCAGGCCGAGGAAGAGCGCCATGCTGACCAAGGCCATCCGGCGGATCGGCTTGTTCACCGGGTCCTCACCACCTGGGTGTCGTCGTCGGTGACGCCGGTGAACTCCGGCAGCGGGCGACGGGCCTGGTCGGAGATGCGCAGGAGCAGCGCGATGATCACCCAGTTGGCCACGAGGGACGACCCGCCGTAGGAGATGAACGGCGAGGTGAGGCCGGTCAGCGGGATCAGCTTGGTGACGCCGCCGATGATGACGAAGACCTGGAGGGCGACGACGAAGGCCAGGCCGCTGGCGACCAGCTTGCCGAAGGCGTCGCGGCAGACCAGGGCGGTGCGCAGACCGCGCTCCACGATGAGACCGTAGAGCAGGATGATCGCCATCACCCCGGTGAGGCCCAGCTCCTCGCCGAGCGCGGCGACGATGAAGTCGGACTCCGGGACGGGCGTCTGGGTCGGGTTGCCCTGGCCCCAGCCGCGGCCGACGAGCCCGCCCCAGGCCATGCCGTACATCGCCTGGATGATCTGGTAGCCGCTGTCGTAGGCGAAGGGGTCGAGCCAGGTCAGGACGCGGATGCGGACGTGGCCGAAGAGCTGGTAGGCGAGCGCGGCCCCGGCGAGGAACATCAGTCCGCCGACGATGAGCCAGCCGGGCCGCTCGGTGGCGATGTAGAGCATCACCAGGAAGAGGCCGAAGAAGAGCAGGCTCGAGCCGAGGTCGCGCTGGAGGACGAGGATCGCGAGGCTGATCGCCCACATGCCGAGGATCGGCCCGAGGTCGCGGCCGCGGGGGAGGTCGACGAAGAGCAGCCGGCGGCCGGCGAGCGCGAGCGCGTCGCGGTGAAGGACGAGGTACCCGGCGAAGGCGATGACCAGCAGGACCTTGGCGACCTCACCGGGCTGGAAGCTGAAGCCGAAGAGGCTGATCCAGATGCGCGCACCGCGGATCTCGTTGCCGAGCCCGGGGACCAGCGGCAGCAGCAGGAGCACGATCGCGGCGAACCCGCTGGTATAGGTGAACGCCTGGAGACGGCGGTGGTCGGGCAGGGCCAGCAGCACGGTGATGAAGAGGATGACGCCGAGCGTCATCCAGACGAGCTGGTTGGGAGCCAGCGACCCGTCACGGGCCAGGTCGATGCGGTAGATCATCGCCAGCCCGAGGCCGTTGAGCGCGCTCACCACCGGCAGCAGCACGGGGTCGGCGTACGGCGCGGTGCGGCGGACGACGACGTGGCAGCCGAGGACGAGCAGGGCGAGCCACCCGCCGTACCCGAGGATGTTGGTGGGCACCTCGCCGTCGACGCCGATGCCGACGGCGGCGTACCCCCCGATCCCCACGGCGAGGCTCAGCAGGAGCAGCACGAGCTCGGCGCCGCGGCGCCGCCGGTGGGTGAAGCCGCTGCTGACCGAGCCGCTGCCGTTGCGGCGGGAGGTGGCGGGCGCGCTCACGGGAGGTCCTCGCAGTCGCCGGCCTGTGGCGCGACGGTGGGACTCGGTTCCGGGGTGGGGCTCGGCTCGGCGGTGCGGGTCCGCGTTCCGGCGGTCGGGGAGCCGTCGGGCTCCTGGGGGCTGGCCGTGGCGTCCTCCTGCACGGCCCGCTCGCACTCGGTCGCGAGGTCGTCGAGACGGCTCACGATCGCTCGGGCGTCGGTGAGGCTGTTGGCCTCGATGCCCTCGCGGACCTGGCGGGCGCGGTACTCGGGCAGGGAGGCGAGACGGATGCCGGTGGGCTCGTGCACCGAGGAGAGGTCCACGCCCGGGAGCTCCGCGGTGATGCCGCGGTAGATCGACACCTGCTCGCCGTCGGCGGCGACGAAGTACTGCTCCTGGCTCCAGTCGTAGGCGATCTTGAGGGCCCCGGCGAGCAGCGCGAGGAGCACGACGACCAGGGCGAGCCGCTTCAGCCAGGTCAGCCGGCGGGGAGGACGCGGGGCGTAGCGCAGCTCCTCGGGGTCGACCTCCTCGTCCTCGTCGTGGCCGGGCTCGGCGTCGTCGCCGCGGGCGAGGAAGGGCAGCCCGCGGCCGGTGGACTCCGAGCCGGGGACGGGCTCGAGCTCGCCGGTGTCGCCCGCGCGGTGGCCGCGGAACAGGCCGCGTGGGCCGGGCTTGCGGGGCTGCTCGGCGGCAGCACCGACGAGCATCGCGCCGGTGGTCGCGGCCGCGTCGGTCTCGGGGTCGACCGCCGCGGCGGCGGCCGGGTCGATGACGTCGGCGACGACCGCGGTCACGTTGTCGGAGCTGCCGGCGTCGAGGGCGGCGCGGACGAGCTCGACGGCGGAGTAGTCGACGGTGCCGGTGCCGAGGATGTCGGCCAGGCGGGCGTCGTCGAGCGACCCGGAGCAGCCGTCCGAGCAGAGCATCACCCGGTCGCCGCTCTGGAGCTCGACGTAGAAGAGGTCCGGGTCGGTTTCGTGGACGGCGTCGACCGCGCGCAGGATGAGGTTGCGGTGCGGGTGGGTGCGGGACTCCTCCTCGGTGATCCGACCCTCGTCGACCAGGCTCTGCACGAAGGTGTGGTCCTTGGTGAGCTGGGAGATCTCACCATCGCGGAATAGGTAGGCGCGGCTGTCACCGAGGTGGCCGATGGCCAGGCGGGCACCGTCGAAGAGAGCCGCGGTGACGGTGGTGCTCGTGCCCTCGAGCTCGGGGTCCTCCTCGACGAGCTCGGCGATCCGGTCGTGGGCGCGGTGGAAGGCGCCGGCCATCGCCTCGAGCATGTCGCCACCGACCGGGGCCTCGAGCCGCCGCATCGCCTGCACGGCGGTGCTGCTGGCGAGGTCACCGCGGACCGCGCCGCCGACACCGTCGGCGACGACGAGGACGTGTTCACTGGCCAGGCCGGCGTCCTGGTTGTCCTTGCGGACGCGGCCGACGTCGGACAGGGCGGCATAGCGGAGGGTCAGGGCCACGCCGGTCACTTCCTCAGCTCGAGGATGGTTTTCCCGATCCGGATCTGGCTCCCGAGCTGCAGCGTCGTGGGCTGGCTCAGGCGCTGGCTGCCGAGGTAGGTGCCGTTGGTGGAGCCGAGGTCCTCGACGAACCAGGTGTCGCCGGAGGCTGCGATGCGGGCGTGGCGGGTGGAGACGTAGTCGTCGTCGAGGCGCAGGGCCGCGTCGTTGCCGCGGCCGATGAGGAGCGGGGCGTCGTCGAGGGAGGCGCTGTCACCCGAGTTGGCCCCCTCGGTGATGTAGACGTGCGTGGGGGCGCCGCGCCGGCGTACCGGCTTGGGGCGGCTCTTGGCCGCCTCCTTCTGGGCCCGGCGCTCGCTGCGGCTGCCGGAGTCGACGCGGGCGCCGAACATGTCGGAGCGGATGACCGAGATGGCCGAGAGGACGAAGATCCAGAGGAGCGCGAGGTAGGCGAACCGGATCAGCATCAGGGTCAGCTCAGACATGCGACCGCCTTTCGTCGGGTCCGCCGCTGCTCCCGCGGACGGTGCGCACGACCATCGTGGTGTTGCCTGCCTTCACGTGCGTGCCGTCGGAGAGCCGGGCGCGTTTGACCCGTTCGCCGTCGACCAGCAGCCCGTTGGTCGAGCCGAGGTCGATGGCCGTCAGGTGCGGCAGCTCGCCCTCGGCGTCGGCCTCGACGCGGATCTCGACGTGGCGTCGCGAGATCCCGGGGTCGTCGACGCGCAGGTCGGCCTCGCTGCCGCGGCCGATCACCAGGCCGGGCGGCTCCAGCGGGTGACGCACCCCGTTGATCTCGAGCACCGCCCCGTTCTTGCGGCCGGCGGCGCCGGCGCCGGGTCGTGACGATGGGGTCACCGAGGACAGCGCCTGGCTGCGCACCCGAAACCGTCCGGTGGTGAGGTCCTCGGACGTCTCGAAGGTGATCTGGACCGGCCCGGTGAAGACGTAGGACTGCTGGCTGGCGTGGTCGCGCAGCATCTCGGTGAGCTCGGAGGAGAGCGTCGAGCCGTACGGCGAGAGCCGGTCGGAGTCGGCCGGGGACAGCTCGACGTGGAACTGGTTGGGCACCAGCCGACGGTCGCGCGAGAGGATCTGCGCGGAGTTCTCGAGCTCGCGCTGGAGCGCAGAGGAGATCTCCACCGGCTCCACCGCGGAGCGGAAGGTGCGGGCGAAGGCCGTCGAGATGATCTGCTCGAGGCGATTCTCGAAGTCCTGGAGCTTGCCCATCGTTCCTCCTTCCGTCGTCGTGCCGCGATGGTGCGTGGGCAGCGTCGTTCCGCCGGGTGTCTACCCAGATGGGCCTGCATCGTATCGGCCGCTCTCGGAACCGCTGCGTCGGCGGGCGGCGCGGCCCGCGATTTCACCGCACTCGGCGGGTGGGATAGCCTGATCCCGCTTCTGGCGCGAGTGGCGGAATAGGCAGACGCGCACGGTTCAGGTCCGTGTGTCCGAAAGGACGTGGGGGTTCAACTCCCCCCTCGCGCACAGTGAATGAGTAGGTCGGTGACCTGCGGAAACGCAGAGGCCCGGCTCCCGCAAGGGGGCCGGGCCTCCGTCATGTCCGGGGCCGATTGCCACATGGGTGCCACATTCCGGCCCCGCTGGCCGCATAGCGGGGCAAGATGCCGATCGTGGCTGACATTCAGATGTGCTCCACTCCGAGGTGCGACCGACCGGCGGCGTTCACCACCCGGAGCCGCCCGGCCTGGTGTGAGCCGTGCATGGTCGAGACGCTGGCGATGGGTGGTCTCTCGCCGGTCGCCCCCTTCCCCGGCAAGACGACGCTCTACTGGCGAACCCGGTGCACGAGGTGTGCCGTGGTCGCGGACTACCGACTGGAGTACGTCCTCGACAAGAACGCTTCCGCCGAGCCGACGTGCCGGGTGTGTTACTGGATCGCGTGGGCCGGTAGCGATGCCCGGTCCGAGGTAGTTCCGGACGGCCACATCCGCACCCTCGCGGACGAGAGCGACTACGACGTAGCGGCCCTGGTGCTCCCCCGGACGCGACTCAACCAACCGGTCGTCCTGCGGTGTCGCACCTGCGACAAACTGAAGGTCTCCCGTGTCCTCGATATCCACTGGGGGTGCGAGTGCTCCCGTGCCAAGCGGCGGGCGGAGGAGAAAGCGGCCCGACTCGCGAAGAAGCACGCCCGGCGAGGCTACGTCGAGCCGCCGCCGACTAGCGGGGTGGCCAAGTCGTTCGCAACCTCTGGCCTTCCCGCCGTTGGGTGGTGGGATCACGACCGGAATCCGGAGCCGTTGTTCGCCGCCGTGTTCCCGGCCGCCAAGAAAGTCGTGTCGTGGGTCGGACCCAGTTGCGGACACCGTTTCGACCGTCCGGTCGCCGCTATGGCGACCGAAGCCGTCTGCCCGACCTGCGGAGCGTCGGGCTAGTCGGTCGCTTCCAGGAGCGCGGTGACATCAGCCAGGGACTTCCCGTCGAGACACCGGAGGAAGTCGTCCTCCGTCATCACCTCAATCGCCTGCCCGGAATCCTGCAACGCGAAGGCCCTACGTGCCTTGGAAGAGAGGTTCTCCCCAGGTCGTAGGTAGGCGGGATTGAGGTCACCGACCACAAGCACGTTGGTCCGCTGCGTCGTGTTCTTCTCCGGCAGGGCGCCGACCCGGGCGCACTCGTTCCAGGCGTCCTGTCGCACCATCGCCCACAGCTTCCCCGTGAACACGACCACGCGGCCGTAGAGGTACCCGTCCGAATCCGCGTCGGGGTTGACCTCCGGGTCCGCGAGCCCCGTGCTCCCACTCACGGCGACCGAGCCCTTGTAGATGCCGCGCTCCATGCGACCGACATAGACACGGTGTGCCGCCGCCAGTTCATCAATCGTGGTCGCGCCCTCCTGGGCGGCAAGGCGGGCGACGACTTCCGTAACGGCCCGGGCGTCATCGAGGGGGTCGTGGTGGCTCCCCATGCTGTGGCCGAGGGCCTCCGTCACGAACGGAAGCCGGTAGGAGGGAAGTGCTAACGCACGGCGGGCGACGACGAGAGTGCACAGGAACCTCATCTCCGGCCACTCGATGTTGTCCACCCCGCAGGCGTAGCGGATGACGCCGATGTCGAACCCCGCGTTGTGAGCGACCACAACGTCGTCGCCGATGAACTCGACTATCGCCGGGAGAACGTCCCTCCATCGCGGCGCGTCCTCGACCATCTCGGCCGTGATCCCGTGCACCCACACGTTGAATCGGTCGAACCAGTCGGCACCTTCGGGGGGCCGCATGAGCCAACGGCGCTCGTCCACGATTGTGCCGCCCCGGACGCGGACGAGGCCGACCGCGCACGGCGAACCCCGGTAGGAGTTGGCTGTCTCGAAGTCGATCGCGCAGTAGTCGAGCATGGTCACACCAGGGCCTGCTCGTGGAGTCGGCCGGCGAACTCGGCGGGGAACGGCTCCAGTGCGGGCGAGTTCATCGCGTCCGGCATCATCCACGGGGTCTCGCCCGTCCGGGGGTGAGTGGTCCGACGCCGCCGCTCCTCATCGGTCTGGAGCCAGCGGGTCCACGCCCGACCTGCGTAGTTCGCCGTGGCGAGCGCACGGGCCGGGGGAGTGTTGGCCTCGGGCCGGAAGTCGGCTGGGGTGGGAGGCATGGGAAACACCGGCTCCACAAGGTTCTTCGATCGAGTGCGCCGCTTGTAGTCGGCGATCGCGTCGAGAATGGCCGCCTGCGTGCGGTCGGTCTCCGCGACGAGGTCCTCGATGTCGGCCACCGTGAGCGGGTCCCCCTCGATGGGGAGGTCAGGTAGGTCCGTCCCATCGGTCACCAGCACAACGGAGGCGCGGGTGAGCGATCGCACCTTCCGTACCGCGTCCGGGTCGTCCGCCGCGTCGATGACGACCGCGTTCACGTGCGTGGTCTTGCTCGGATCGGCGCGACTGGTCACCCACACGGCGATCTGGTCGCTATCCGGCTGGCGATCAATGGTGACGATCCCGCGCATCGGTCCCCCTTGGACTGTCGGCGGCCCTGGTCTGAAGAGCACCTCCGACGGTAGTGAATCGCTCCGACACTGTGGTCGGAACGGAGAATCCGGCTGGGCGCGTGCCGGTGTGTCCGCCGCCCGTCGACCTTGACCGGCGCGGCCGGATCACACCGGACGCGAGGAACACGCTCACGGTCACCGACGCGATCGACCGGTGGCTGACCGAGAAGGAAGCCGAAGGACTCCGTGCTACCTCCCTCCACAACCTCACCGTGAGCCTGCGGGTCCACGTCGGCCCCCGCACCCTCGGCCGGATGCGGGCGATCGACGTGCGCGCAGGGCACATCGTGGCGCTCTACCGGGACCTCCGCGACCACGGCCTGGCGGTCGGCCATGGCAAGGCGGGCCGGTGTCGGACCTCGGGCGTGACGTGTCGGAACTTCCCCGCATGGGCGCCCGACCGACACCGGGGCCTCTCGGGCAAGAGCCGCCTTCACGTCCACGGCGCGCTCCGTGGCCTCTTCGCATGGCTCATCGAGGAGGGCGTGATCGTGGTCAACCCGTGCGAAGAGCGTCGGGTCCGGAAGAACCTCCCCGAGCGGGTCAAGGACGACTACCAGGTGACCCAGGACGATTACTGGAGCAGCGCGGCGGCCCGGGCCTTCATCGACACGTGCAGGAGCGCCCACGACCCCCCTCACGGCACTCTGGGAGGTCGCCCTCGCGACCGGTCTCCGCAGGGCCGAACTCGCTGGGCTCATGTGGCGCTACGTCGACCTGGACGCAGGGGTCATCCGTGTCCGGCGGTCCACGACGGCGGTGCGCGGGCGGGCCGTGACGACCGAGGGGAAGGGCAAGGCGGCGGGCAAGACACACGCGGCCCACCGTGACGTGCCCATCGGACCCTCGACCGTGGCACTCCTCCGGGCGCACAAGATCGCGCAGGCCCCGGGGGCGACCCACGTGTTCACCGAGATCGACGGCGAGGCGGTGCACCCCGACCGGATCAGCAAGAGGTTCACGGCCGCCGCCAAGCGGGCGGGGCTCCACAAGACCGGCCTGGGGGTCCACTCCCTCGGCCACTACGCGATCACCTCATGGCTACGGAGCGGCGTACCGGTCGCCACGGTCGCCAAGATCGCGGGCCACGAGGACATCTCCATCACGCTCCGGCTCTACGCGCATGTCGTCCGCGAGGACGACAGTCTCATCGCCGCCGCGATGGAAGCGTCCCTCTACGGCCCGGCACCGGTGGCGGCCGGTGGCGCGGTGTGACACAGGCCTGACACAAGTGACACGTAATCGGAGAGAAGCGGTGAGGTCCGGAGAGGCCCGCACGCGACGGCCAAATGGCCCCGTGACCTGCGGAAACGCGATCGGAGAGGATCGGAGGTGATCCGACGAAATGGGAACCGTGGACGGTTCAGGTCCGTGTGTCCGAAAGGACGTGGGGGTTCAACTCCCCCCTCGCGCACCAGCAACGGAGCCCCAGGTCATCGACCTGGGGCTCCGTTCGTTCTCGGGCCGGGGCACACCGCCACGACGGTCGGGACCCAGTGACATGCTGCGGTGTGTGGACAAGCGGACGATGGGCGTCGGAGTCGGGGGAGCCGCGGTCGTCGGAGTCGCGTTCGGCATGGCGCGCTACGCCTACGGGCTGACCCTCCCCGACGTGCGGGCGGAGTTCGGGCTGTCCGAGCTGCTCCTGGGCCTGATCGCCAGTGGCACCTTCGCCGGCTACCTCCTCGGACTGGTCTCCGTTCCGGTCCTGTCCGCCCGTCGAGGACCGCGGGCACCAACCACTGTCGGGGGTGTGTGCGGCATCGTCGGAGCGGCGACCGTCGCGCTCGCACCCTCGCCCTGGATCCTCGCCGCTGGCGCAGTCCTGGCCGGGAGCGCCGCCGGCTGGGTGTGGGCTCCCTACTCCGACATCGTGACCCGGGTGGCGCCGCGCCGCCAACAGCCGACCCTGCTGGCGGCGATCACGACCGGGACCAGCCTCGGGTTGGTCGCGCTGGCCGGGCTGGGCTTCCTCGGCGCCCTGGTGTCGTGGCGGCTGACCTGGGCGGGCATCGCGGTGGCCGCCGCAGTGGCGACCGTGGTGAACCTGCGCACCGTGCCGCGGCCGGCGGCTCGTCGCAGCGACGGGCAGCCTCCACGGCGGTCGCCGTGGCGCCGAGCCATGATCCCACCCCTTACGTATGCCGTGCTCTACTTCGCCGCCATCACCGTCTACTTCACCTACGCGAGCGAGGCGGTCCGGAGCGGCGGGCTGGCCGCCTCGGCGGCGCCCCTGCTCTTCGCCCTGATCGGTGTCGGCGGGCTCGTCGCGGTACGCACGGGTCGGATGACCCACGCGGTCGGCGCCCGGGCGGTCGGCGTCGGCAGCGTCTGTGTCGTCGGCAGCGCGCTCCTCCTGCTCGGGCTCGGAAGCACATCGCTTCCGCTGACTCTGGCGTCCGCGGTCCTGTTCGGGATGGGCTTCATGGTGGGCTCGTCACTGCTGGCCATCTGGACGGCGCAGGTGGTTCCGGACCGTCCCGGTGACGGCTTCACCGTGGCGCTCGTCGTCGGCGGGATCACCTCGATCGCAGTGCCTGCGGCGACGGGCGCACTCATCCCCGTCGTCGGGCTGCCGGCGATCCTCGTGCTCGTGGCTGCCTCCACAGTCATCGGCGCGATCGCCCTCCCGGTTGCGCCCCGACTGCGTGCGGCCGGGGCACCACGAGGAGGTCGATCGTGACGGCGCACCCATCCGCAGCTCGCGGCCTCGGGGCCCTGCTGGCGGCCCTGATCCTCACCGGCTGTGGCGGGGGAGGGACCGGCACGACGGACGGTGCCGGGTCCGAGGGGACGCCGGCGGTCGTCGTACGAGTGGTGGACGGCGACACGCTGATCGCTGACCTCGACGACGGCGGCGAGGAGCGGGTGCGGATGCTCGGCATCGACACCCCCGAGGCCGGGGAGCGGCCCGAGTGCGGAGCGGCGGCCGCGACCGAGCACCTCCGGTCGCTGCTGCCGGACGGCACCGACGTGCGGCTGGTCGGCGACCCGACCCAGGACGACCGCGACGTCTACGACCGGCCGCTGCGTTTCGTGCACCGAGACTCCGACGACCTCGACGTGAACCTCGCCCAGGTCGAGTCCGGCCATGCCGAGGTCTACATCTTCCGCGACCAGCCGTTCACCCGGGCCGAGCAGTACCTCGCCGCCGAGCGGGAGGCCGCCCGAGCCGGTCGCGGGGCGCTCACCGCCTGCCGGCGCTGACCACGACCTGGACCGATCCGCCCGCGCGGACCGGCGCGGTGCGCGATCCTTCTCCGGGGGACGCGGGGGAAGGGGACCGACCGTGAGAGGCGCTGCCTGGCTGCGCCTGGGCATCTTGCTCGGGCTGATGACGCTCTTCGGCGTCGCGGCCGTCCTCGCGACCCCGGAGGGCGGACGCGCCGTCGGGATCTGGCCCGTGGGCGTCGCCACGGCCTGCCTCCTGGTCACCACCCGGCCCCGCACGGCCGGGCTGGCCGCGGTGATCGCGGTGCTGGCGTTCGGCTCGATCGTGCTCGGCGGCCGACCCCCGGCCGTGGCGGCCGGCTTCGCCGTCGCCCTCACCGCGGAGACCCTGGTGGCCTGGCGCCTGCTCACCGGCGGCCGCCGTGCTCGACCGTCCCTGCGCTCAGCCCCCGACCTCGGCCGCCTGATCGTCGCGACCGCGGCGGGTGCGGTCGTCGCCGCGCTGGGGGCCGGCGCGACGAGCCTGGCGCTCGGCTGGGGGACGCCGGTGTCCCTGGCCCTGTCCGTCGGTGTCTCCGGCCTAGCCTCCCAGCTGATCCTGCTCCCGTTCTTCTGCGACCTGCGGCGCTCGGCGCCGGTGGTCGCCGCGGGCGAGCGCGTGGCGCAGTGGGCTCTGGTGGTCGTCGTCCCCACCGCGGTCTTCGCCACGGACGACATGGCGGCCGCGGTGTTCCTCGTCATCCCGGTGCTCGTCTGGGGCGGTCTGCGTAGCGGGGCACTGGAGGCGCTCGCCCAGCTGGTCGTCGCGTCGGTCCTCGTGATCCACTTGACCACCTACGGCAGCGGTCCGTTCGCCGCCGCGGCCAGGACCGCCGGACTCGCCACGGACACCCGGGGCGTGCTGCTGGCGATGTTCGTCGCGATCTGCGCGGTCGTGGTCCTCGCGCTCGTGGTCAGCGTCGGCGAGCAGCGCGAGCTGACCCGCCAGGCGGCCGCCGAGCGCGACCGGGTGCAGAACATCGTCGACGGCACCCTCGGTGTCGCGATCATCGGCAGCGACGCGGCTGGTCGGGTCACGCTCTTCAACCCCGGGGCCGAGCGGCTCCTGGGCTACGACGCTCGAGACGTGCTCGGTCGGCCCACCCGCAACCTACACACGGCGGCGGCCGTCAGCGAGAAAGCCAAGGACTACGGGGTCGAGGACGACTACGTGACCGTGCTCCAGGCCATGGCCGGGCACGGGGCGACCACCATGTCCCTGCTGCACCGCGATGGCAGCGAGCGCAGGCACCTGATCACCCTCAACCCGGTCGTGGACGACCGCGGCCAGCTCACGGGCCACGTGAGCACCTCCGAGGACGTGACGGAGAGGCTGGCGGCCGAGAACCACCTGCGCGACGCGCTGGCGACCGAGCGCCGTGCGGCCGATCGGCTCCGCGACGTCGACGCCGCCAAGGACGCCTTCGTGTCCAACGTCAGCCACGAGCTCCGGACGCCGATCACCAGCATCCTCGGCTACACCGAGCTGCTGGCCGACGGTGCGTACGGACCGTTGGCGCCCCTGCAGCGGGACGCCGTGCGCCGCGTCGAGGCGAACAGCGCGCGACTGCTGGCGGTCATCGGCGACCTGCTTACGCTCGCCCGCCTCCAGGAGGACGGGGTTCATCTCGCCGACCGCGACCTCGATCTGCGCGACGTCGTCACCAGCGGCGTCGGCGTCGTGACCTCGACGCTCGAGCACCGTGACCTCACCGTCGGCACCGGTCTGCCCACCGAGCCGGTCGCGCTGCGCGGCGACGCCGAGATGCTCGAGCGCGTGGTGATCAACCTCGTGGGCAACGCCGTGAAGTTCACCCCGGACGGCGGCCGGGTCGACGTAAGCCTGGCCGTCTGCCCCGACCACGTCGAGCTCACCGTCGCCGACACCGGCATCGGCATCCCCGTCGAGGAGCAGGACCGGCTCTTCAGCAGGTTCTTCCGCTCGAGCGAGGCGCTGCACCGGGCGATCCCCGGCACCGGGCTGGGCCTGTCGATCACCCGCACCATCGTCGAGCGGCACGGTGGGACCGTGGCGCTGGACTCGGTGGCCGGCGCGGGCACCACCCTCAGTGTCCGGCTCCCCGTCCGCCGGCGCCGCTGACTCGCCGGAGCAGGGCGACGAGGGCTTGCCGGGTGCGGCGGGCCTCGGGGATGGCGCGTGTCATCCACACGTGGAACATCGCCGGCACCTCGTGGACGGTGAGGTCGCAGCCGTCGCGGTCCGCCCGCTCGGCGAGCGTGTCGACGGCCGGCCGGAGGATGTCGTGCTCCCCGATCCACAGCTCGACCGGCGGCAGCTCGGCGAGGGAGGCGTGGACGGGGCTGACCAGCGGATCGCCCGTGTCGCGGACCCCGGCCCACCAGCGCCCGGCGGCCCGCAACCCGGTCTCGGCGAGCATCGGGTCGGTCGCCTCCAGCTCCGTCACCCGCTCCTCGTCGAGCCGGGCGTCGAGCCACGGGGAGAGTGGGACGACCGCGTCCGCACGGAGCCCGTGCCGGTCCTGGAGTAGGCGAGCCAGCACGAGCACGAGCGCGCCGCCCGCGGAGTCGCCCATGAGCACCAGCGGAAGGTCCGGCTGCTGCTCGGTCGTGGAGCGGACGACCTCCAGCAGGCGCGGGAGGACCTCGTCGACGCGTGCCCCGGGGGCGAGCGGGTACGCCGGCACGAGCACCTCGGCGGGTGCCGACGAGAGCGCGCGCACGAGCCGCCAGTAGTCGGAGGTCAGCGGGTGGACGTAGCCACCCCCGTGCACGTAGACCACTCGCACCGCGGGCGCCGTACGACGCGGGGCCACCGACCACACCGCCATCCCGGCGACCTCGCGACGGGTCGCTCGTCGTCGTGCCCGGGTCCAGCGCGTCGGGGGAGCATCGCCGCCCTGCTGGCGTGCCCAGGCGGTCCGCAGGGTGTGCGCGGCGCCTTCGAACGCGCGCTTGTCACGCGCCAGCCACATGCCGCGCACGTAGGCGCGCGTCCACCTCGTCGCGGGTCGGTCGTCGATCAGCCAGCGGGTCACGGGCACCTCCTCCGCGTCCCGAGTACCCACCGACCCCCGGCACCTACTCCGCGCGCAGCGGGCCGACCGTGGGAGGGGCGTCGCCGAAGTGGTCGCGGGCGGTGCGGTCAATCACCCGGCGGCCCCAGGCCTCGAGCCGCCGGCGCCCGACCGGGGTGCGTCCGAGCAGCCGGTACCGCCAGGTGTTCAACGGCCAGAGGTACGCCAGCGCCCACGGCGGACGCACCGTCAGCCCGAGATCGTGCATCGACCGCCGCCCGAGGAGGACGGTGAGCATGCTCAGCGCCCGCTCGGCGCGGAACCGGCCGTGGCGCTGGCCCCGCAGGACGCCGACGATCGCTCCAGCCAGCTCGGGCCCCGCGGGAGTGACGTCGTCCTGCGCCCGCAGCAGGTGGTAGTTGAGTCGGTGGCGGTCGCGCTCGGAGGTGACCAACCACTGTTCGTCGACGCCGAGCAGCCACCCGACGTACCGCCACAGGTGCATGACCGCCCGGGAGTCGGCGGTGGAGACCGGCACCCCGAGTGTCCGCACGCCGAGCAGCACCGCGGCGTCGAAGAGGCCCAGGGTGGCGGCCTGGTCGGCCTGGTTGATCGGCAGCCCCCAACGGTCGACGTCCCATCGGTCGGAGCGCTCGAAGGCGGCGTTGACGAGTGCGTGCATGGCGCGGACGTGGACGGTGAGCCGCCAGCCCTCCCCGTCGCGCCGCAGCGCTCCGGGCTCGGACAGCGAGGTCGTCCACGTCTGGGTCTCGGCGAGCCGGCGGCGGGCCGTGCCTCCGGTCAGGCCGCCCGTCGCGACGAGGAGGTCGGGCGGACCCCCGAACCGGTACCCGCCGACGAGGGACAGCTGGAGCAGGACGTCGGCGGCGTTCTGCCCGAACCGCCGGTAGACCGCCGCGCCCTGCTCGAGCACCTCCCAGTCCACCCAGGCGGGGACCTCCTCGACGACGGCGAAGAAGTCGCGCAGCGCGGCGGGAGCGTCCCGCACCGCCTCGGCGCCGTCGGCCAGCGCCGTCCGGAAGTCGGCCATCGACACCCGTCCGGGCGTGCCGGCTCGCAACCGCATCGCATCCGCCAGCGCCGCCCCGGGCTCGTCGCGCTCGGTGAGCGCCTTCCCGATGCGGGTCATCAGCACCTCGTCGACCCGGCGTACGCCGCCCACCAGGCGGAGCGGGCGGCCGATCCGGGCGGCGCGGGCCTCCCCGGCGCGGAACCGGGCGGGCGTACGGCGGATGTCTGCGGTCGTCGTCATGCCGCCAGCATGATGCGAGTATTTACTCGCATACAATTCGCGTGTGCCCCGAAAAGCGCCCCAGCAGGCCCGTTCCCGCGCGATGGTCGAGCGCCTCCTCGATGCCGGCCGGGAGGTGCTCCAGCGCGACGGCTACGACTCCTTCACCACGAACAGGGTGGCCGAGGAGGCCGGGGTGAGCCCTGGGTCGCTCTACCAGTACTTCGCGAACAAGGCGGCGATCGTCGCCGCGATCATCGAGCAGTGGTCCGACGACATCGACGACAAGGTCGCCGCGGCGCTGGCCGACCGGCTCGGGGAGGAGGGTCCGGCGATGGTGCGCGCGACCGCCGACGCCCTGCTCGCTGCGCTGGAGGAGAGCCCCGCCCTCCTGCGGGTGGTGATGGAGGAGCTCCCGCACCGACAGCACCGGCCGCGGCACGCCGCCCTCGAGCGCCGCGTCACCGACCTGATGACCGCCTACCTCGCTGTCCGGCCGGGCACGACGCGCATCACCCGACCGGCGGCGAGCGCCTGGGTGCTGGTGATGGCGCTGGAGAACCTCGCGGTCCGCTACGTCCTCGACCAGCCACCCATCGCCCGGGAGGACTTCCTCGACGAGGTGACCGACCTGTGCGTCGGCTACCTGCAGCCGTAGGTTGACCCCCATGCGCGCCGTCACCTGCCACGAAGGCCAGCTCGACGTCACCGAGGTCCCCGACCCCGTGCCCGGCAAGGGCCAGTTGGTCCTCGAGGTCACCCGGGCCGGCATCTGCGGCTCTGACCTGCACGCCCGCCACCACGCCGACCAGGTCGCCGACGGCGCCGCCGAGATCGGCTACCCGCACCTGATGCGGCACGGCGACCGCACCGTGATGGGCCACGAGTTCAGCGGCACGGTCCTCGAGTACGGTCCCGGCACACGCAAGCGGTGGGACCTCGGGACCCCCGTCGCGGCGATGCCCCTGCTCGGCACGCCCGAGGGCATCCACCTCACCGGCCTGACCCCGAAGGCACCGGGGGCGTACGCCGAGAAGGTGCTCGTCAGCGAGGCGGTCACCCTGCCCGTGCCCGAGGGTCTCTCCCCGGAGCTGGCCGCGCTCACCGAGCCGATGGCGGTGGCGCGGCACGCCGTACGCCGGGGACAGGTCGGCAAGCGCGACGTCGCGATCGTCATCGGCTGCGGGCCCATCGGCCTCGCGGTCGTCCTGATGCTCAAGGCCCAGGGTGTGCGCACCGTCGTCGCCAGCGACTTCTCTGCCGCGCGCCGCGACCTGGCCCGCGCGGTCGGCGCGGACGTCGTGGTCGACCCGCGCGAGGAGTCGCCCTGGGAGGCGTACGGCGGCCGGCGCCAGCACTTCACCACCGCCCCGCCGATGTTCGAGATGGCGCTCGACACCACCCGTCGGCTCCGCGCGGTGCCGGGCCTGCCGTGGTGGAAGGTCTTCGCGCTGGCCGAGCGTCTCGGCCAGGTTCCGCGCGGGCCGGTGGTCTTCGAGTGCGTGGGCGTGCCCGGGATGATCGACCAGGTCGTCACCGCCGCGCCGATGCGCTCCCGGGTGGTCGTGGTGGGCGTCTGCATGGGCGACGACACCATCCGGCCGACCCTGGCGATCAACAAGGAGGTCGACCTCCGCTTCGTCTTCGCCTACGACCCCGCCGAGTTCCGCGACACCCTGCACCTGATGGCCGACGGCCGCGTCGACGTCGCGCCGCTGGTCACCGCCACGGTCGGGCTCGACGGTGTGGCCGCGGCCTTCGACGCCCTGGGCGACCCGGAGCGGCACGCCAAGATCCTCGTGGACCCGCGCAGCGCCGTCAGCGCTCCCTGAGCCGCCCCGCCAGGGCGAGGGCGGACTCGGTCATGAAGCCGCGGACGTCGCCCCCGGTGATCCGGGAGACCGTCGGCACTCCGGGGCTGACCTCGCCGACGAGCATCCCGATCCGGGCCAGCTGCAGTGCGCCGAGGGCCGAGGCGTACATGTAGTTGGCCAGCATCGTGGAGTCGGCGACCTCGAACTCACCGACCTCGACGCCCTCGTCGAGGGTGCGCACGACCGAGCGCAGGCAGGACGACAGCCCTCGGCCGAGCCGGAACAGCGCCGCCTCGCTGAGCTGCTCCTCGAGCTCGGAGCCCTGGAGCCGCATGAGCGCTTGGGCGCAGTCGACGAACGCCGGGAACTCCAGTCCGTAGTCGACGAAGGCCCCGACCACCGCCGCGAGCCGCTCCGTCGGAGTGCCCTCGGTGCCGGCCACGGCCTCGAGGCGCTGCTGGAGCTCGGCGAGGTAGCCCTCGACGGTGAGCGCGAAGAGCTCGTCCTTGCCGCTGAAGTGCCGGTAGATGATCGCCCGGTTGATCCCGACCGAGCGGGCGATGTCCTCGATCTGGACGTCGCCGATCCCGGTGGAGTCGAAGAGGGCGCGGGTGGCGGCGAGGATCTCCTGCTCACGCTGGCGGCGACGCGCGGCGGCCGTCGTACGACCGGGGGTGGGGGCCATGACCGCCAGCGTAGTGCAACTGCCTGTGACACAGATGTTCGTCAGGCGTCCGCGGACGCCCGCCCGTCTAGGGTCGGGCGATGACCGCCACACCCGCCGTCCCCGCCCCGATCACCGCCTGGCACGAGCTCGTCGTGCTCGGCCGCGAGGACCGCGCCGCCGCGCACGATCGGCTCGACGCCCTGCTCGCCGAGGACGTCGTCTTCCGGTCGCCGGCGGTGCACACGCCGCAGGAGGGCAAAGAGGTCACCACCGCCTACCTCCGAGCCGCGCTCGTCGTCCTCGGCCCGGGCCTGACCTACCACCGGGAGTGGTACGCCGACGACTCCGCCGTCCTGGAGTTCACCACCGACGTCGGCGGCAAGCAGGTGCACGGCGTGGACATGGTCACCTGGGGTCCGGACGGCCGGATCACCGACTTCACCGTCCTGGTCCGCCCGGTCCAGGGCCTGGAGGCGCTCATCGCCGCCATGGCCGCCGAGCTCAGCGGTGGTCGATGACGCGGGCCTCGGTGCCCTCGCCGGCGTCGATCGTGCCGGGCTCGGCGAGCAGCCCGTCCGGGTCGACCAGGGTGACGGTGTGGCCGTCGAGGACGAGGCGGCGCACCCCCTCGAGCAGCATCCGTCGCCCCACGTCGCGCACCTCGTGCACCCGGGTCAGGTCGAGCACCACGGCGGTCTCCCCGGGCGGGTCCTCGACCATCGAGCGCAGCGCCCGCTCCATGCCGACGAAGTTGATCGAGCCCTGCAGCTCGTAGGTCCACCCGTCGGACTCGCCGTCGCCGGCGCCGTCGACGTTCGGGAGGGTGGTGCGCCTCCCGACCAGGGAGCGTGCGGGTGCGGGGACCTCCATGAGGTGCATCCCCATGTCACTGGAGAGGCGCTCGCAGATCCGGACGCCCCGGGTGCTGGTGCCGTGCTCGTCGAGCCGCGGCGAGAAGGTCGCGATGCCGACCTGGCCGGGGAGCGCGCCGATCAGCCCGCCGGAGACGCCGCTCTTGGCGGGGATGCCGACGGTGGAGAGCCAGTCGCCGGCGGAGTCGTACATCCCGGAGGTCGCCATCACGCTGAGCACCTGGCGCCCCACCTCGCGGGACACGATCCGCTCGCCGGTGAAGGGCTGCACGCCACCGTTGGCGAGCGTCGCCGCCATCGCCGCGAGGTCCTTGACCGTGACGAGGACGGCGCACTGCCGGATGTAGCCGCGCACGACCTCGCGCGGGTCGAGCGCGAAGACGCCGTGGCCGCGCAGCATGTAGGCGATCGCGTGGTTGCGGTGGGCCACCTCGAGCTCGGCCTGCCAGATCTCCTCGTCGACCGCGAGATCGCGGCCGGCGAAGGCGCTCAGGCCGGCGAGGATCCGCTCGAAGCGGGCTTCCTCGTCGAGGTCGGGCGCCCCGACGAGCGTGTGGGTGGTCAGCGCCCCGGCGTTGATCATCGGGTTGAGCGGGCGCCCCGAGTCGGCCTCGAGCGAGACCTCGTTGAAGGCCTCGCCCGACGGCTCGACGTCGACCTTCTCGAGCACGGCCTCGAGGCCGTGGTCGGCGAGGGCCAGGGCGTAGACGAACGGCTTGGAGATCGACTGGATGGTGAACTCCAGGTCGGCGTCCCCGACGGCGTACACCTCGCCGTCCAGGGTGCCCAGGGCGAGCGCCAGCCGGTCGGGGTCGGCCTCGGCCAGCGGCGGGATGTAGTCGGCGAGCACGCCTTCGTCGTTCGCCCCGCAGGTCTCGAGGACCTCGGCAAGGTAGTCGGGGATCGGTGACTTCACGGGTCCACCCTGTCAGGCGTGCCTCAGGGGTGGTCGGGGACGAGCGCCGGCTTTGGGTCGCCGTCGAGCCGGACCGCCACCACACCGCCCACGATGAACAGCCCGCCCACGAGTTGCAGGACGCCGGGCAGCTCACCCAGCAGCAGCCAGGCGAAGAGGACCGCGAAGAGCACCTCGGTCAGCCCGACGAACGAGGCTACCTTCGAACCGAGCGACCGGGCGGCGGCGATGCCCACGGCGTAGGCGACCGCCGCGGCGAGCACCGCGAGGCCGGCGACCGCGACCCACCACGGGGTCGTCACCCCGGCGAAGCGGACCGCATCGGTCGTGGCCGCCATCGGCAGCAGCCCCGCCAGGCCGGCCAGCAGGATGCCCACCGTCCCCACCGCGAGCCCGCCGGTGGCGAGGACCATCGGGGGCAGGTCGTCGATCTCCCGTGCGGAGAGCAGGAAGTACGCCGCCAGCCCGACCGCGGCGAGCAGGCCCCACGCAACGCCTACGAGGTCGATGGTGACCCCGCCGAGGACGTCGAGGACGAGCGCCAGACCGAGGAGCGCGAGCACGACACCGATCCCGGTGAGCCGCCGCGGCCGCGTGCCGTGGCGGATCCACAACCAGCCCACGACGAGGACGAGGCCGAGGTACTCGAGCATCAGGGCGACGCCGACGTCGAGGCGCTCGACGGCGTTGAAGTAGGCCCACTGACAGCCCGCGATCGGCACCAGCCCGTAGGCGAGGATCAAGCCGGCGTGCCGGCGCAGGAGGTGCCAGCGGCCGCGCAGGCTGAGCAGCGCGGGCACGAGGAGGACCAGGGCGGCGACCCCGATCCGGGCGGCGACGGCAGCTCCGGAGCTCCAGCCGGCCTCGAGCAGGGGCTTGGCGAGGGTGCCGGAGGTTCCGAACGCCGCGGCGGAGACCAGCGCCAGCAGCAGGCCGAGCTGCGGGTGGGCCACGTCCGGGACGACGGGGCGGGGGGGCGTCGTGCGGATGGGGCTGGTCACGGGTCCTCCTCACGGGGGGTACGTCATGGGTAAAGTGATTTGACGATGATGACGCTAGGGGTTCCGCCCGTCAGGAGTCAACGTGCTTTTCACCCATGACGCGCAGGCGTCGCTGCGCACCGTCGCGGCGCTGGTCAACAGCCGCCTTGACGAGGACTCGCTGACGACGCTCGCCGACCTGGACGCGTTCTGCGCGCAGTGGGAGGTCAGCGGTCGCCGCGACCGGGACGGCGCCGAGCTCGCCGCGGTCCGGGACCTGCGCCCGCGCCTCGCCGGGTTGTGGCTGGCCGAGGAGGAGGTGCTCGTCGAGGGGGTCAACGCGCTCCTCCGTGAGGGCGACGCGCTGCCCCAGCTGGTCCGCCACGACGGGTGGGACTGGCACCTGCACGCCCACCGCTCCGATGCCCCGCTGGCGATGCGCCTGGCGGTGGAGGCAGCGATGGCGCTGGTCGACGTCGTCCGCGGAGGGGAACGGGACCGGCTCTCGGTCTGCGCCGCCGAGGACTGCGAAGCGCTCGTGGTCGACCTCTCCCGCAACCGCTCGCGGAAGTTCTGTGAGGCCGGCTGCGGGAACCGGCTCGCAGCCCAGGCGTACCGCGCCCGGAGGGCGTGAGGCGGGGAGTGCCGCGAAGGTCCTGGGTTTCCCGTTCCTCGGATCGGGTAAGACGGCGACGTTGGCTGCCGATCTGTGTCGTGAGTCACCACGGCCGGACCACCGCGACCTGGGAGGACCCGATGTCCGCCATCACCCCTCTGAGCACTGACCGCCCGGCGCTGCTGCGCGCCCTCCCGGGGGTCGGTTGGCTGCTGCGTGGCCTCGACGCCGGGGCCCACTGGGAGGCCTACCTCGCGCACTGCGGGGCGGCCGGGCACCCGCCGATGAGCCGTGGCCAGTTCGAGCGCCGCCGCGACGAGCTGAGCGCCGGGCAGGCTCTCGGCCGCTGCTGCTGAGGCAGGGCTGAGCGCGCCGGTCCTCGTCACCGGCTTCGAGCCGTTCGGCGGGGCGAGCAGCAACCCCTCTGCTGACGCCGTACGCCGGCTCGCCCGCACGTGGGCGGGTCCCGAGCCGCTGGTGACCACGGTCCTCCCGGTCACCTTCGCCGACGCTGCTGCGACGTTGCTCGCCCTCGTCGAGGAGCACCACCCGTGCCTGGTCGTCGCCACGGGGCTCGCCGACGGCCGGGACGCCGTCACGCCGGAGCGGGTGGCGGTGAACCTCGCCGATGCGCGGATCCCTGACAACGCCGGGGCCCAGCCGCTGGACGAGCCGGTGGTGGCGGGGGGACCGGCGGCGTACTTCTCCACGCTCCCGGTCAAGGCGATCGGCGCCGCGCTGGCCGAGGTCGGGCACCCCGTCGCGCTGTCGCACTCGGCCGGCACGTTCGTGTGCAACCACGTCTTCTACGCGCTGCTGCACCACCTCGAGGGGCGGGACGGTCCGGCCGCGGGCTTCGTGCACCTCCCTGCGGCCGCCGTGCTGCCGGTCGAGGCGCAGGCCGACGCGCTCCGGGTCGTGGTGCGCACCGCGCTCGACGTGCCCCACGACCTCCCGCTCCCCGGCGGCGCGATCGCCTGAGGCCCTGCGGTTTCGTGCCGTTGCGCCGGGGGCACGGCTCCTCCATGAGCCAACCCGGAGTCCTGTTCGACGTCGACGGCACCCTCCTCGACACCAACTACCTGCACGCGGTCGCCTGGGCGCGGGCGTTCCGCGACGTCTCGCCGGTGGAGGAGCTGCCCGACATGGCGCGGATCCACCGTGCGATCGGGCTCTCCAGCGACGCCCTCGTCGAGAAGCTGCTCGGGCACCCCGACGACGCGGCCGTGGAGGCGCACTCCCGGCGCTACGACGAGCTGCGCGGCCGCGTCGAGCCCCGACGTACCCGGGGCGCCTCGGCCCTGCTGCGCCTCTGTTCGGACGAGGGACTGGTCGTGGCGCTGGCGACCTCCGGGGCGGAGGAGGACCTGGAGTGGATGCTGCCGGCCCTCGGGGCGCGCGACGCCGTCACCGGGGCGACCACCTCGTCGTCGGTGTCGTCGTCCAAGCCGTCGCCGGACATCTTCGCCACCGCGGCCGAGGAGCACGGCGTCGACCTCCGGTCGGCCGCGATCGTCGGCGACACGGTGTGGGACGTCGAGGCCGCGACCCGCCTGGGCGTGCCCGCGATCGGGCTGACCTGCGGCGGGCTCGCCGCCGAGGAGCTGCGCGTGGCGGGTGCCGAGGAGGTCTACGAGGACCCCGCGGCGCTGCTCGCGGCGTACGCCGACGACCGGACCCTGCTGGCGGGGTTGGGCGGGGGCGGCTGAGCCCCGGCGCAGGCTCGGGACGTCGGTCGGCGCCCTTGACCAGACGTCCGATACCAGCGCGTAACTTCCGGGCGCGGCGAGCGTTGCCCCTCTCAGGGGAGATGCACGTCACATCGGAGGAAAACGATGGGTTACCGAGCACGCGCCGCTGTCTTGCTGGCAGGGCTGGTCGCTGCACCCGTGCTGGCGGCGGGAGCCGCACAGGCCGCCGCCCCCGAGCCGGGCAAGCAGCAGGGAGGCAAGGTCTCCCAGACGGGTTGGTGGAACTCGGTCAACGAGCCGCCGCCGGACAACCCACTGACCCCGCCGCCGCCCCCGCCGGCACCGGACGTTCCCGAGGGCGCGTTGCCGGTGACCGTGCTGACCGGCGACCCCCGCCGCATCAGCGCCATCGAGTTCGCGCTGGACGGCAAGCCGGGCGCGACCGTGGACTCGGTCGAGCTCTCGCTCAAGGAGAGCAAAGAACGGAACCTGACGGCGAATGCCGACGGTGCCGTGATCCTGGCCTGCGCTGTCACCGAGTCGTTCTGGGTCGGCGGGGAGAACAACCCGTGGAAGAACCGCCCCGAGTACGACTGCGAGGCAGGCGCGGCTCCTGGTGTGCGGAACGCCAAGACCGGGATCTGGGCCTTCGACCTGACGGGTCTCGCCGCGGACTGGAAGGCCGACGACTTCTTCGGATCCCCGTCCGTGGTCCTGGTCGGCGCGGCCGAGGGCGAGAACGGTGAGCCACTGAACTTCCAGGTCGTCTTCGACGGCGTCAAGGCCAAGGGCATCGGGCTTCGCGCCAAGACGACGGCCCCGACCGGTTCTAGTGGTGGATCCGGCACGGACTTCGGCACCGGAGGTGCCCCCGCGCCCGGAGCCGGGGGCTCCGGAGGCTCAGGCGCCGTCGGTGACTTCGGTTCGGCCGGCGGTGGCGGTGGCGGTGACCTGGGTGATCTCGGCGACGACGGGGGTGGCGTCGCTGACCTCGGAGCGGGTGATCTCGGCAGCGACGACCCCGCGCTCACCGCACCGGACGCAGCCGGGGCGGCCCCCGAGGCCGCCGCTCAGGCCGGGCAGTTCGCCCCCGTCGCCGCGGTCCAGCTGCCGTGGCACGACGGCCTGATGAAGCCCGGGGTCCTCCTGATGCCGCTGGTGCTCTTGCTGGCCTACCTCGCGATGCTCGCGATGGGGCCGGACGCCCAGCCGGCAGGGGTCACGAACCGCCGTGGTGTGAGCCGGGCACTCGACAAGCTGCGCTTCGCCGACGCAGGAATCGCTTCGGAGGTAGGACGTTGATGTTCAAGCCAAGCACCAAAGCATCGGTCGTCGCGATGGCCGCCACCCTTGCGCTGACGGCGGCTGCCTGCGGCCAGAAGGCAGGAGTCGAAGGTGTCTATGCCGGTGGCGGGCCCGGCCAGGTCGCCGCGGACGGCAGCGTCGTTCCCGGGGTCCCGGGTGCCGACGGCACGTTCCCGGGCGCTGACGGTGTTGACGGCGACCCCGCGAGCTTCGAAGGCGGTGCGGGCACCGCTGCCGGTGACGGGGGTACCGGCGGCACCGCGGGGGGCGGTGGCGGGGGCGCCGGTGACGGAGGTGGTGGCGGCACCGGTGGCGGTGACGGAGGCGGCGGTCAAGCCCCCCCGACCGCGCAGCCTCCCTCGGGCCGGGGCAACACGACGGGCGTCACCGATAAGACCATCAAGATCGGCGTGCACGCACCAGTGACCGGCGCTGCGGCGATCCCGCAGAACTCGTTCCAGAACGCGGTGGGCGTCTACTTCGACATGGTCAACAAGAAGGGCGGCATCAACGGCCGCAAGGTCGAGGTGATCTTCAAGGACGACCAGTTCCGTCCTGACACCGCCCGGGCGCGGTGCAAGGAGCTCGCCGAGCAGCAGAAGGTCTTCCTGTTGATCGGTGGCGCCGGGGCGGACCAGATCGACGCCTGCGCGCGCTACGCCTCGGCTGCCGGGGTGCCCTACCTGTCCGCAGGGGTCCACGAGGCTCGGCCGGGCCAGGCTCCGATGGGCAGCCTGAAGACCTACTTCGCGCTGTCGCTCACCTACGAGCAGCAGGCGCCGCTGCTCGCGCGCACCTACCGGGAGCGCTTCAACGGCCAGAAGGTCGCGGTGCTGACCGCCGACAACGACTCGCTCAACGGCTATCACGCGAAGGCGGTCGGCGCCGTCAAGCAGGCGGCGGGCAACAACCTCGCCTACGAGCGACGCATCCCCAAGAACACGACCAGTGACGCCGCGGGCGTGGCGGCGGAGATCTGCCGAAGCGGCGCCAAGGCCGTGGTCTGGAACGCCAGCCCGAGCAGCCTGCTCAACGTCGCGAAGGTGATGACCTGCCAGGTCGGTTTCATCGGCCCCGGTCTGACCAACGGCCTGAACATCGTCACGCAGGTGGGCTGCAACGCGGTGAACAACGCCCGGTTCTACTCCCCGTTCCCCGGCATGGACGTGATGCGGAAGAACTCCGAGTTCGTCAACGCCTACCGCAGCAAGAACGGCAGCAACCCCGACGACCTCGGTGCCGCGATCTACGGCGTCGAGAAGGTGGTCGGCACGATGCTGCAGGCGACCGGGAAGTCGCTCTCCCGCGAGTCGTTCATGGCGACCATCGGACGGGTCAAGAAGTTCGACACCGGCATCTACCCGTCGACCAACTTCTCGAGTCGCTTCGGCGGCACCGCGATGCACCTGCTGCGTGCGGACTGCAGCAAGTCGGAGTTCGTCACCGAGAAAGTGAACGTCCGGCCGTGAACCTGCCCCTCTACGAGCAGCTCGCCCTGGCCCTGACCGCCGGGGTGCTGCGCGGCGCCGTCTACGCCCTGGTCGCGCTCGGCATCGTGCTGGTGTTCCGCGGCAGCGGGATCTTCAACTTCGCCCAGGCGGAGTTCGGCACGACCGGGCTGTTCGCGGCGTACTGGGCGCTGGAGATCAAGGGGTGGGGCTACCCGACGTCGTTCCTCTTCGGCATGGGAGTCGCGATCGCACTGGGTCTGCTCACCGAGCGGCTGGTGATCCACCCGCTCCGAGACTCGTCCCGGGTGACGCTGCTGGTCGGCACTGCCGGCGTCGCGCTGGCCGCCATCGGGTTTCAGTTCTGGTGGTTCAACGAGACGCTGGTGATGTCGATGCCGAAGATCAACGAGGCCTTCTTCATGACCCCGTGGGGCGCGGTGGTCACGGTGCAGGAGCTGATCACGCTTGGCGTGCTCGCGGTGGTGGCGGTGGGGCTCGCCCTGTTCTTCCGGTCCCCGTCGGGCCTGGCGATCCAGGCCGCGCAGCAGGAACCGGTCGCCTCCGAGCTCGTCGGCATCAGCGTCCGCCGGGTGTCCATGCTGACCTGGGGAATCGCGGCGGCTCTCGGTGGTCTCGCCGGCATCCTGGCTGGCCCCTACCTCACGTTCAGCGCCGGGTTCCTCAGCTTCGGAGCCGTCGGCGCCCTGCTCCCCGGGTTCATGGCCGCGGTGCTGGCCGGGATGCGCAGCATGCCCGGGGCGGTCGCCGGCGGGCTCCTCGTCGGGTGCATCGAGCAGCTCAGCTCGCTGTCGATCCTCGACGGCGCGGTCCCCGGGGCCGGGGCACTCGTCCTGTTCGTCTTCCTGCTCGGCGTGCTGCTGGTCCGTCCGCAGGGCATCTTCGTGGGCAAGGTGGCGACCGCATGACGATCTCATCCCGCAGCGGATCCCCGGGGCCGGACGCCGCCGAGGAGACCACGGTCATCCCGGTCGTGCCCGCGCAGGACGGCGCCGACGAGACGACCACCCTGCCGCCGATCGACGTCCCGGTCCTCGAGGACGAGGAGTTCGAGCCCCAGGCGGACCGGGACGCCACGTTCCGACCCAGCCGGGCCGGCTGGGCCGCGCGATCGGCGGTGTGGCTCGTGCTCGCCTGGTTCGTGCTCGCGTTCCCCGTCAACTTCCTCTCGCCCTTCACGCTCGGTGTCTCGGACGTCTCGGCGGCCTCGGAGGCCGCGATCTTCGCGATCGTGGGGCTCTCCCTGAACGTGCTGCTTGGCTACGCGGGGCAGATCTCCCTGGGGCACCAGGCCTTCGTGGGAATCGGCGCCTTCACCTCGGCGTACGTCGTGGTCGACCTCGAGATGGGCTTCTGGTTCGCGGTCGCCGTGGCCAGCGGTCTCGGGCTGGTCCAGGCGGCCATCCTGGGAGCCGTCTCGCTGCGCCTCACCGGCCTCTACTTCGCGCTGGTCACGCTGGCCTTCGGCAACTTCGCCCAGCAGACGGTGTTCGCGATCCCCGAGCTGACCGGCGGGGAGGGCGGCAAGGAGGCCCCGCGGCCCGCGATGTTCGACAGCGACTACAGCTACTACTTCCTGTGTCTCGGCTTCCTGGCCGTCGTGCTGTTCCTCGACTGGCGGCTGACCCGGAGCAAGGCGGGCCGAGCCCTCCAGGCCCTGCGCGAGAACCCACGGGTCGCCTCGTCGTACGGCATCAACGTCAAGGCCTACACGCTGCTCGCGTTCGCGGTGTCGGGCCTCTTCGCGGGGCTCGCCGGCGCGCTCATGGCGCACCACGACGAGGTCATCGTCAACCAGAAGTTCGGCTTCCAGCTCGCGCTGCTCTTCGTGCTGATGACGGTCGTCGGCGGCCTGCGCAGCCGGTCGGGCGTGGTCATCGGCTCGGCGTTCTTCGCGCTGCTCCACAGCGGACACCTGCTCAGCCTGCTGGAGCCCGTGACGCAGACGATCTTCCGCTTCAGCCTCGTGGACTTCATCACGGGCACCATCGGGTTGCCGATCGAGTTCGTGGCGTTGGTGATCGGCCCGATCCTGCTGCTGCTCACGATCACGATGTACCCCGGTGGCATCGGCCAGCAGATCGCCCCGATCCGGGAGTGGATGCTCGGCCGCAGGTTCGACAGGCACGCAGGCAAGGTCACCGAGGTGGAGGTCAACGATGTCCGTGCTTGAGATCGACGACGTCAGCATCCACTTCGGTGGGGTCAAGGCACTCCAGCACATCGCGCTGCGCGCCGGTGAGTGGGAGATCGTCGGCATCATCGGCCCGAACGGTGCCGGCAAGACCACGCTGTTCAACTGCATCACGGGCTTCTACACGCCCACCTCCGGGACGGTGCGCTACCGCGGCAAGGACATCTCGAACCTGCCGGTGCACGCGCGCACGGCGCTCGGCCTGGGCCGCACCTTCCAGAACGTCGGGCTGGTGAAGAACACCACGGTGCTGGAGAACCTCTGCACGGCCCAGCACCTCCAGGTCGCGTACGACCCGGTCTCCGGCATCCTCGGCCTCCCGGCCACCTTCGTCGAGGAGTCCCGTGTCGCGGTGCGGGCCCGGCAGATCCTTGAGCTGATGAGCCTCGAGCACATCGCGCTCGAGCGGGTGGCGGACCTGCCCTACGGCATGCAGAAGAGGGTGGAGATCGCGGCCGTGCTCGCCACCGACCCCGATGTCCTGCTGCTCGACGAACCCGGGTCCGGCATGGGCCCCGAGGAGGCACACGACCTGGGGGACCTGCTGCTCACGCTGCGCAAGGAGTTCGGTCTGACCATCGTGATGATCGACCACCACGTCCCCCTGGTCACCCGGATCTCGGACTACGTCTACTGCCTCAACTTTGGCGAGGTGCTCGCGCAGGGCACGCCCGACGTCGTACGGCGGCACCCCGAGGTCGTCAAGGCCTACATGGGCACCGACGAGACGGACGAGCCAGGCGAGGCCGGTGGTGCCGGCAGCCCGGCGACTCCCCAGCCCGGCGCCCATCGCAGCGAGGAGTACGCCTGATGGCGGTCCTGGAGATCAGCGACCTCGTCGTCGGCTACGGCAGCTTCCCGGTGCTGCACGGCATCGACTTCGTCGTGGAGGAGGGGGAGGTGTGCGTGCTGCTGGGGCTCAACGGCGCCGGCAAGACCACCACCGTCGCGACGATCGCCGGCCTGCTGAAGCCGTCGTCGGGCCAGGTGCTGTTCGAGGGCAAGTCCCTCGGCCGCAAGTCCCCCTCCGCCCGGGTCAAGGCCGGCATCTCGCTCAGCCCGGAGGGGCGGCGGGTGTTCCCCCGGATGACCGTCGGGCAGAACCTCCGGCTCGGTGCCTGGTCGCAGCGGCGCCAGCCGAGGGTCGTCAAGCGGCAGACCGAGCTCGTGCTGGACTACTTCCCCCGGCTCGCGGAGCGCGAGCACCAGCTGGCCGGCACCCTCTCCGGTGGCGAGCAGCAGATGCTGGCGGTCGGCCGGGCAGTGATGTCGAGCCCGAGGCTGCTGATCATCGACGAGGCGTCCCTCGGCCTCAGTCCCACCCTCGCGAAGGTGGTGTGGGAAGCCACCGCCCGGATCGCCGCTGACGGCACCACCGTGCTCATGGTCGAGCAGAACGCCGGCGCGCTGCCGTTCGCCGACAGAGCCCTGATCATGGAGAAGGGCACCCTCATCCACACCGCCGTGGGCGACGACGTGAAGAACGTCAACCTCCGCGAGGCCTACCTCGGCGTCTGAACGACCCGACGAGAAGGAGACCATCATGCAGCTCAACCTAGGACGGCTCGGCGGTCAGCTCGGCGTGCTGCTCTGCCTGATCGGCTTCATCACGATCTTCTTCGGCTGGAACGGCGCCGCGAGCAGGAACGTGATCATGGGCCAGTTCCCGTTCCTCATCTCTGGTGGCATCGCCGGCCTGGCGGTCGTGGTCATCGGCGCAGCGATGCTCGTCGTGCAGAGTGCACGTGAGGACAGGGTCCGGCTCGAGGCGATGCTCGAGCGGCTCATCACCGCGGTCGAGCACAACGCCGGGCCGGGCCGCAGCGCCGCTCCGACCGCCAGCGCCGGGATGGTGCTGGCCGGCGGTGCGTCGTACCACCGGATGGAGTGCAGCCTGCCCGCAGCCCGGGAGGAGGCGCACCTCGTCCCGATCGAGCAGGTGGTCGCCCGTGGGCTCGCGCCGTGCCGGGTGTGCAACCCGCCGGCGATCGCATCCTCCTACGCGTGAGGCTCCTCCCGGGCTGGTTGGTGGGGGCCCGGGAAGCACCCTCCGCCGAACGAGCCCGGATGGCCGGGCTGTCCTCGCTCGTCGTCGTGCTGGTCGGCCTCCTGGTCGCGATGGCGGCGAACAGCGAGCGGACCGCAGCGCCGCCCACACTGCCCGCTGCCCAGGCCCTCGGCGCCCCCAGCCCCGCGACGGGCGATCTTGTCGTGGCCGCGCCCGGTGGCTTGCGCGGCGGGCTGCGCACGCCCTCGCTGCTCGTGGTGGCCGAGGACGGCGCAGCCCCGGTCCGGCTGGTCTCGCGGCAGCCCGGGGTCGCCTCGGTCGAGCCCGTCGGGCTCGGCTCGCTGGTGATGATGGGGCGGTCGGTCACCGCCCTGTCGGTCGACCCGTCGACGTACCGCCGCCTGGCCCCGCGCCAGACCGCCGCCATGGACGCGGTCTGGGCCGCGGTCGCGCGCGGCGAGCTGGCGGCCACCCACGACATGGCTCAGGGCCTCCAGCTGCAGCTCGGGGCCGAGGCCGCCGTCGGCCCGCCCGAGGGCGCGACCGCCGTCCGGGTCGGCGCGATCGCCACGACCGTGCCTGCCGCCGACCTGGTGGTGAACCGGCCCCGGGGGGCCCAGCTGGGCATCCCGACGTCGAACGGGCTGGTCGTCACGCTCGGCGAGGACGCCGACGCATCCGACGTACGCACCGCACTCGCGGGCCGGCTCGGCGAGCGCTTCGCCGTCACCGACCTCACCCCGTCGTCGGGTGGGGTGTACGCCGCCCAGCTGGTGGGCGGCTCCGTGGCCACCGCGGCCGGCTCGTTCCGCTACGAGTGGTTCGCCGACGGCACCGTCGCACCGGACCCGGCGTGGGTCTCCGCGAACATCCGCACCGAGACGGTGCCGATCCTCGGCCGGGTCACCTGTCACCGGGTGATGCTCCCGCAGCTGCGGGGGGCCCTGCAGGAGATCGTCGACGCCGGACTGGCCGGATCTGTCGACGCCGGTGACACGGCGGGTGCTACGTGCCGCGGTTCATCGGGCGCGACCCCTCCCGGGGCCTGTCCCTGCACACGTGGGGCATCGCGGTCGACCTCAACGTCGCCAGCAACCAGATGGGGACCGTCGGCGCGATCGACCGGCGGGTGGTGGCCATCCTCGGCCGCTGGGGCTTCAGCTGGGGTGGTGCCTGGCGAGTGCCGGACCCGATGCACTTCGAGCTGGCGGTGCTGCGCCGCTGAACCCCGCTGAAGATTTCCAGGGCCGACCTCTTGCCACCATGCTTTACATTCCGTATGGTTTTGTAAAACGTGCTCATTGGTGAGCATGCTCGAACGGAGGTCAGAACGATGGCGGAGACGATCGCGAACTCCACGGTCAGCCAGGGGTCCACCGACACCTGGAAGGACTCGAAGCGCTACCTGTGGCTCATCGGCCTGGTCGTGCCGTCGCTGGCATTCATCGCCTACGGCCTCTACTCGCTGACCGGTTCCGGTGCCTGGTTCTGGATCGGTCCGGTGGTGATCCTCGGGGTCGTTCCGCTGATCGACCTCGTGGCTGGCCTCGACCGGTCGAACCCGCCCGACGACGTCATCGAGCGGCTCGAGAACGACAAGTACTACCGGTGGGTGACCTACCTCTTCCTGCCCATCCAGTACGCCGGCTTCGTCGGCGGAGCGTGGATGTTCACCAACGGTGAGCTCGGCTGGGTGAGCATGCTCGGCCTGGCGATCTCGATCGGCGCCATCGGCGGCATCGGCATCAACACCGCCCACGAGCTCGGCCACAAGAAGGAGAGCCACGAGCGCTGGCTGTCCAAGATCGCTCTCGCCCAGAGCTTCTACGGCCACTTCTACATCGAGCACAACCGCGGCCACCACGTCCGTGTCGCCACCCCCGAGGACCCGGCCAGCAGCCGGCTCGGCGAGAGCTTCTACGCCTTCTGGCCGCGCACCGTCGCCGGCTCGCTGAAGAGCGCGTGGCGCGTGGAGAAGAAGCGCTACGCCCGCCGCGACCAGCACCCCTTCCGCCCCGGCAACGACGTGCTCAACGCCTGGGTGATGTCGGTGGTGCTGTGGGGCGCGATGATCGTCGCCTTCGGCTGGATGGTCGTCCCGTTCCTGCTGATCCAGGCCGTCGTCGGCTTCTCGCTCCTCGAGGTCGTCAACTACATGGAGCACTACGGGATGCTGCGCCAGAAGGTCGGGCGCGAGGGCCGGATGCGCTACGAGCGGGTCGACCCCAGCCACAGCTGGAACTCCAACAACATCGCCACGAACGTGCTGCTCTACCACCTGCAGCGCCACAGCGACCACCACGCGAACCCCACCCGGCGCTACCAGACGCTGCGCGACTTCGAGGAGTCGCCGGTCCTGCCCACCGGGTACGCCGGGATGATCGTCCTGGCGCTCTTCCCGCCGCTGTGGCGCCGGGTCATGGACCAGCGCGTGCTCGACCACTTCGAGGGCGACGTCACCCGCGCCAACATCCAGCCCCGCAAGCGCGCCAAGATCCTCGCTCGCTACCCCGCCCCGGCGGCCCCCGCCGGCGAGAGGGTGCTCGAGGACAAGGACGCGCAGGACGTCGACGACGTCATGGCCGCGCGTTGCCCCAACTGCACCTACGTCTACGAGGTCGCCGCGGGTGACGAGCGCGAGGGCTTCGCCGCCGGCACCGCGTGGTCGGACATCCCCGCCGACTGGTGCTGCCCGGACTGCGGCGTGCGCGACAAGGTCGACTTCGTCGCCTACGACCCCGACGCTGCGCGGACCGGGGCGGTGGCCTGATGCGGATCAGCGTCGACCGCGCCACCTGCGAGGGCCTGGGCATGTGCGAGTCGATGGCGCCGGACTTCTTCGAGGTCGACGACGACGACACCGTCGAGATCCTCAACGAGACCCCCGACGCCGCCGACCGCGACCAGGTGCACTCCGCCGTGGAGTCCTGCCCGGTGCTGGCCCTCACGCTGCACGAGTAGGGGCACTTTCCCGGCAGTGCCTACGATGGCCGCCATGACCGGGGGAGAAGGTGCGGCGGCGAACGGCCGGGGTCCGGTGCGCGAACGCGTCCTCGACGCTGCGGCCGAGCTGACCTCGGGCCCGGGGTGGTCGACCATCACGATGGCCAAGCTCGCCGACGCCGCCGGGGTGAGCCGGCAGACGGTCTACAACGAGGTCGGCTCGAAGACCGGGCTGGCCGAGGCCCTCATCATGCGCGAGCTGGCGCGCTTCCTGGCGGTGGTCGAGGAGCAGCTGACCGCGGGCGACGACGTCGTCGACGCGATCCGCCGTACGGCGCGGGCCGTGCTCGAGCTGGCGCGGGAGAACCGGCTGCTGCACGCGGTGCTCTCGGCCTCGCACGGCGCGGGCAACGACCTGCTGCCCCTGTTGACCAGCCACTCCGCGTCGCTGATCGAGGCGGCGACGGTGGTGGTGCGCGCCCGCCTGGTCCGGTTCGACCTCGACCTGGACGAGCACGAGCTGGAGATGGCGATCGACGTCGTCGTCCGGTTGGTCCTGAGCCACGTCATGCAGCCTGGCGGCACACCCGAGTCGACCGCCGAGGCCATCGCCTGGATCGTCGGCCGGACGCTGGCCTGAGCGCACGAAGACGAAGAAGGGCCCCGTACCTTGCGGTACGGGGCCCTTCTCCTGATTCACCCACCTCGGCGTGAACCGAGCTCGGTGAGGGGACCGGACGATGTCGATGTCCGGCTCCCGGTCCTGGACACGGGCTGGAGGACCGTGTCGATCAGGACCCTTCAGATCACGGCATCATGACCGTGTCGATGAGGTACACCGTGGCGTTGGCGGTCTGGACGCCGCCGCAGATCACGTTGGCGCCGTTCACCTGGAGGTTGTCGCCCTCGCCGGTGACCTCGACGGTGCCGCCCTGCACGGTCTCCTGCTCACCGGCGATGTCGCTCGGCGCGATCTGGCCGGGGACCACGTGGTAGGTCAGGACGGCGCTCAGGGTGTCGGCGCCCTCAGGGGTCTGGAGCGTGGCGACGGTCTCCGGCGGGAGGGCCGCGAACGCGTCGTCGACCGGGGCGAAGACGGTGAACTCGTCACCGTTCAGGGTGTCGACGAGGTCCACGTCGGGGTTCAGCTCACCGGAGACCGCAGCGGTCAGGGTGGTGAGCAGCGGGTTGTTGGACGCGGCCACGGCGACGGGGTCCTGGGCCATGCCCTCGACCGAGCCCTCGCCGTCCGGGACGGCCTCGGCGTAGTCGCCACAGCCGGGGCCCACGAGGTTGGCGGCCGGGTCCATGTCGCCCTCGGCCTCCATGTCCTCGTCGGAGTCCATCGTCTCCGAGGACTCGGGGGCCGACGACGTGTCGTCGGCGTCAGAGCCGTCAGAGCCGCAGGCGGCGGTCAGGGAGAGAGCCGCGACGGCGGCGACGGCGAGGGTGGTCTTGCGAAGCGAACGCATGATGTTTCCTTTCATCGGAGCCTCGGTCCCAAGGTGGGCGATCGGATCGTGCTCCGAGGCGGGGGCTGGGGTCTTGCTGGGTGGTGACACGAGGTGTTCGGCTGCCCGGGGGAGCCGGATGGGTCGATAGGGAAAAGTTTTCGGAATAAATCTCGACACTATGTCGAGGTTCACGCACGAAACCCCCGCTGCAGGGGGCAGCGGGGTCTCGTGGCTCGTGGGGCCGGGGAGAGCTGGTCAGCCCTCCACGGTGACGCGGACGTTGTGCCAGCCCGAGGAGCCGTCCGGGGCGATGGGAGCGCGCTCCTCGGTCTGCGTGGTCCCGGTGGCGTCGGTCGCGCGCACGGTGAGCGTGTGGCCGCCCGGCTGCGCGTCCGGCCACTCGTAGACCCACTGGCGCCAGGTGTTGATGTTGTCGTCCTCGGCCAGCCGGGCGGCCTCCCAGGGGCCGTCGTCCACCCGGACCTCGACGTCGGTGATGCCCCGGTCCTGGGACCACGCGACGCCGGCCACCGTGACGGTGCCGGCCGCCACCCGCGCGAAGGAGCGGGGTACGTCGATGCGCGAGGAGATCTTGATCGGCGCCTCCTCGGAGTACCCGCGCGGGGTCCAGTAGGCCTCGAAGTCGGAGAACCGCGTCACCTCGAGGTCGACCAGCCACTTGGTGGCGCCGACGTACCCGTAGACGCCGGGGGTGACCATGCGGACCGGGAAGCCGTTGACCAGCGGGAGCGGCTCGCCGTTCATCCCGATCGCGATCATCGCCTCGCGGTCGTCGGTGAGCGCGGTGAGCGGGGTGCCGATCGTCATGTCGTCGGCGCTGGTCGACTTCACCGCATCGGCGCCGTCCTGCACCCCGGCCATCTCGAGCAGGTCGCGGGTGAGGACGCCGAGCCAGGCGGCGTTGCCGACGTACTCGCCGCCGACCGGGTTGGAGACGCAGGTGAGCGTGATGCGCCGCTCCACGAGCGGCATCTCCAGCAGCTCCTGGAAGGTCAGGTTGATCTCGTTGTCGACCATGCCGTGGATCCGCAGCGACCAGCCCTCGATGGGCACGTCGGGAACCTGGAGCGCCGTGTCGACACGGTAGAACTCCTTGTTCGGCGTGATGTAGCGGGTGAGCCCGTCGATGCCCAGCTCGGCGCCCCGGGGCACCGGCGGCCCGGCGTCGGTGGGCGAGGGCAGGGTCAGCCCCGCGCGGTCCCCGGCGGCAGCGGCGCCCCCGAGAGCCCGGGCGGCGAGCCCACCGCCGGC
>JAUYLL010000011.1 GCA_030698375.1 Nocardioides sp.
ATCGGTGCGGGCCGTCTCGAGCACGGGCCTCAGGGTGATGCCGTCGCGGGCGATCCCGCCGGGGCGGCTCAGCCATTCACCGAGCAGGTCGAGGGTGGCGGGCCCGAGACGCTCGATGCTCCCGCCACCATCCAGGCCCTCCTGGACCATCGCGGACACGTCGCAGGCCTGCAGGTGCAGGTAGACCACCGCCGACCGACCCCGCACCCCCTTCGACGGCGTCACACCGGTGGTCTTGGTGGTGGCGTGAGTGGTCAGCTCGCCGGCCAGCAGGTCCATCGCCAGCTGCGGGTTCGTCAACGTCCCCACGGCCTTGGCGCGGCGCACCTGCAGTGGCGACTTGTCACCGAGGACCGCGTGGACCGTGGCCAGGTCGTTCATGTGGCGTCCAGCAGTGCGGCGTCGGGGGTGTCGAGCACCATCGCCACCCGCGTCGTGACCCTGGTGCCAGCGGGACCGGGGCGCTCGAGGAAGACCCCGACGGCCTCGAGGCTCAACGCCCGTGTCTCTTGGGCAACGACGGGGCGCCATACAGCACCGCGAGATGCGCGGCAGCGACCAGCTCATCGACCGCGATCCGCCGCGCCACCGCCCGTCCCTCCCGCATGACCGCGAAGACCTCGGCCTTGCCGAGATCATCAAGGCGGTCCCTGTCGAGCATGGACACAGTCCACCACCCGGCACCGACACTGAGGATGCTCAAAGCAGGGTCGCGGAGGGGTGCTTCGAGGTGACTGCGCCGCGACATCGAGCACCGCTCGACCCCGGCCTACAGTGATCCCATGAGCGACGCACCCGTGGAGGAGACCGCGGCACCCCAGCCCGCCTCCGCGCCGCCGCCGGGTTGGTACCCCGATCCCAGCGACGACTTCGAGGTCCGCTGGTGGAGCGGGGTGATCTGGACCGACCACGTCTCCACCCAGGGCTGGACGGGGGTCTCCCCGCTGCTGGCCGAGCCGGTGCCAGCCGAGGAGGCCGTCGTCTGGTGGGGCCCGGACCCGCGGGTGCGGTTCACCACCGAGCGTGCCTACCTCCTGCACCCGGGTCCGACCGGGTGGCACGAGGTCGTCGTCCCATGGCGGGCCGTGCGCGGGGCCTCCTGGCAGCCCGCCGGTCACGCCGCGAGCCCGAGCCCGGGTGCCCCCGGCACGCCGCTGCTCCACGTCGTCCTGCGGGTCGACCCCTCGGCCGTCGGTGCAGCGGTCCACACCGAGGCCCAGGTCCCCGACCAGCTCTGGATCCCGTCGCTGGTCGACGGTGCCCGGGTCGCGGCGGTCGCCCGGATGTGGGCCGCCCGGCACCGCCGCGCGTGAGCGCGCCGACCCCGGGGGCCGCACCCCGCACCGGCATCGGGCAGCTGCGCCACCTGCTCCGCGGCCGGTGGTTCCGCCGGCTCTTCGCCGTGCGCTTCACCAGCCAGTTCTCCGACGGTGTCTTCCAGATCGCCCTGGCGTCGTACGTCGTCTTCGCGCCCGAGCGGGCCCCGTCGGCGTGGGGCATCGCCGGCGCCCTCGCCGTGGTGCTGCTGCCGTTCAGCGTGCTCGGGCCGTTCGCCGGGGTGCTCCTGGACCGGTGGTCCCGGCGCCAGGTCCTGGTCGGCGCCAACCTGCTGCGCATCCCGATGCTGCTGCTCCTCGCGGTGGCGTTCGGTGCGGGCGTGTCCGGACCGCTGCTGTTCGGCCTCGTCCTCGCCTCCCTGTCGGTCAACCGCTTCCTTCTCGCCGGGCTGTCGGCCTCGCTCCCGCACGTCGTCGATCCCGACGAGCTGGTGCTCGCGAACGCCATCACCCCGACGGCCGGCACCGGCGCCTTCCTGATCGGTGCGGCCCTCGGGACGCTCGTGCGCGGGGTGGGCGACAACCTGGTGCCCGCCGCGAGCGACGCGGGGGACGTCGCCGCCGTGCTCGTCGCAGCCGTGGGGTACGCCGCCGCGGCCGCCCTCGCGACGCGCTTCCCCCGCGACCACCTCGGTCCGGACTTCGACCCCGCCCGCCCCGCCGCGCGGGCCGCGGTGCGGCACGTGATCAGCGGACTCGTCGACGGGCTGCGCCACCTCGGCGAACGGCGAGACGCGGCGTACGCGCTCGCCGTCATCGGGGCGCACCGGTTCTTCTACGGCATCACCACGGTCGGCCTGATCCTGCTCTACCGCGGCACCTTCCACCCCGGGGACAGCGACGCCGCGTTCACCGGCCTGGCGACCGCGATCCTCGTGGCGGGTGCGGGCTTCGTCTCCGCAGCCGTCGTCACCCCGCTGGTGACCCCCCGGCTCGGCCGGCACCGGTGGATCCTCGTCCTGCTCCTCGTCGCTGCGGTCGTGCAGATCTTCCCGAGCATCCTCTACACCGAGCCGGCCATCCTGGTGGCCGCCTACCTGCTGGGCGTGGTCAGCCAAGGCGTGAAGATCTGCGTCGACACCCTGGTGCAGGCGGGCGTCGACGACGCCTTCCGCGGCCGCGTCTTCAGCCTGTACGACGTGCTCTTCAACGTCGCATTCACCGCGGCCGCCGCGGTGGCCGCCCTCGTCCTCCCGGCCGACGGGAAGTCGGTGCCGGTGCTGATGGCGTGCGCGCTCGGCTACCTGCTGACCGCGGTCATCTGGGCGCGGTCCGCGCTGCGGTTCAGCGCTCCGCTTCGGCCTTGACCTTCGCCAGCGTCTCGGTCATGCCCTGCTGGAGCTCGGCGGTGAAGGTGTCCACGCCACCCAGCACCCGCTTGGTCAGGCCTTGCGAGAGGTTGGAGATGCCCTGCGGGACCTCACGGCGCTGGGTCACCCGGGTGCCGCCGTCGACGGCCTCGAGCTCGAAGCTCCAGACCGTGTAGTTCTCCTTGACCCGGAAGGCGAAGTCCTTGCCCTCGGCGTACCGCACGACCTTGGCCTGGGTCGGCCACACGAGCAGCCCGCGCCGGTTCACGTTCACGAACGTGGTGCCGATCCCGACCGGACCGCCCCCGCGCACGAAGGACCGCACGACCTGCGGGCTGAAGCGCGCCATGCTGCGCGGGTCGGCCACCAGCGACCAGACCTTCTCCGGCGGGGCCGCGATCTGGGTGGTGGCCTCGAGCGGGGTGGCGGTGGTCTCGGTCATCAGAGGTGCTCCTGGGGAGGGGAAGGATGGGTACCGGTCGGTAACTATGCCCAGGATCGGGAGTCGCGGCAATCTCCACGCCCGGCCCCGTGGCCCGGCAGCCGCCAAGCTTCCACGGCGTACCAGACGTAGGCGACCAAGAACATCATGCGCTGCAGCAGGCCGGCGAGGTCGGGCAGGGCGAGCATCCCGAGGGGGAGCACCACCGCAGCCACCACGGCGAGGAGGTCGAGCGCCCGGAGTCGACCCGGCCGTGACCGCTGGGCCCACCCGACCGCGACGACCCCGAAGGCGAACGCGAACCCCATCGTGGTCGCGGTGACCGAATGGAGCAGGTCCTCGGTCGCGTCGAAGGCCGCGGCCGGGTCGAACGAGCGGCTCGAGAAGACCGCGGCGCCGCACAGCGACGCCGCGAACATCCCGTGCAGGACGCGACCCGGGCGCCTCCACGCGACCGCCTGCACGCTCAGCCACAGCACGGCCGACCCCAACAGCAGGAACCCCAGCCGGGCCAGCCACGCACCCGACACCCCCTGTGCGGCCGACTCGCTCGTGGTGTGGGTCAGCCAGGAATACCCCTCCGGCATCAGCACGGGTGCCAGGCCCAAAGCCAGCGCGGACCCCGCCAGGCACCCGAGCACACCCCAGGTCCGCCACCGGTCGGTGGCAGAGCCGGCGGGGCCTGAGGTCACGCCTCGTCGCCCTCGCGGGCAGACCACCAAGCGAGCAGCTCGGTGCGCGCCCGGTCGGTGTCCAGCGGCCCCTCGTCCATCCGCAGCTCCAGCAGGAACCGGTAGGCCTCGCCCACCTCGCGGCCGGGACCGACGCCGAGGATCTCCATGATCTGGTTGCCGTCGAGGTCGGGCCGGAGGGAGGCCAGCTCCTCGGCCTCGGAGAGATGGGCGATCCGCGCCTCGAGGTCGTCGTACGTCCGGCGCAGGCGGTCGGCCTTCCGCTTGTTCCGGGTGGTGCTGTCGGCGCGGGTCAGCACGTGCAGCCGCTCGAGCTGGTCCCCGGCGTCGCGGACGTAGCGGCGCACGGCGGAGTCGGTCCCCTGACCGGAGCCGTAGCCGTGGAAGCGCAGGTGCAGCTCGACCAGGAGCGCGACCGCGTCGATCTCGTCCCCGGAGAAGCGCAGCGCCTTCATCCGCTTGCGGGTGATCTTGGCGCCGACGACGTCGTGGTGGTGGAAGGTCACCGTCCCGTCGTCGGCGAACCGTCGCGTCCGGGGCTTGCCGACGTCGTGCATCAGCGCGGCGAACCGGGCGATGAAGTCGGGACCGTCGCCGAGCCGGTGCTCGAGGTCCATCGCCTGCTCGAGCACCGTCAGGGTGTGCTCGTAGACGTCCTTGTGGCGGTGGTGCTCGTCGCGCTCCAGCGCCAGCGCCGGCAGCTCGGGGAGCACGTGCTCGGCCAGCCCGGTCTCGACCAGCAACGCCAGCCCGCGCCGCGGGTACGGCGCGCACACCAGCTTCACCAGCTCGTCGCGGACCCGCTCGGCGGAGACGATCGTGATCCGCTCCGCCATTGCCCGCATCGCGGCGACCACGTCGGGGGCGACGCTGAACCCGAGCTGCGCGGTGAAGCGGGCGGCCCGCATCATCCGCAGCGGGTCGTCGCCGAAGGAGTCCTCGGGCGTCCCGGGCGTGCGCAGCACCTGCTCGACCAGGTCGACGACGCCCCCGAAGGGGTCCTCGACGACCCGCCCGGGCAGCCGCACCGCCATCGCGTTCACGCGGAAGTCGCGCCGGCCCAGGTCGCCGGCCAGGGTGTCGCCGAAGGCCACCGTCGGCTTGCGAGACGTCGAGTCGTAGGCCTCCGAGCGGTACGTCGTCACCTCGACGACCCAGTCCCCCCGGCGGGCCCCGATGGTGCCGAACGCCCGGCCCATGTCCCAGGTGCCCCCGCCAGACCAGCGGCGCAGCAGACCCTCGGTGACGTCGGGGCGCGCCGACGTGGCGAAGTCGAGGTCGTGGTGGGCCCGGCCGAGCATCGCGTCGCGGACGGGGCCGCCGACCAGGGCGAGCTCCTCCCCGACGCCGGCGAACAGCGCGCCCAGCTCGTCGAGCACGTCACCCATCGCGTCGAGCGCCGTCGCGACCAGGGCCGGGACGTCGGCGGCGCGGACGGGGTCGGGAACAGGGATGGGCATGGGGGGCGAGTCTAGGGAGTCCGCGCCCGTCCGGGCGACTCGACGTCGCGCGCCCCTCCGCGGATGACGCTCTACCCTGGGCGCCGTGACCTCCCGCCGCCTGCGGCGCCCGAATCCGCGGCGCCCCCTCCGCTGCCTCGCGGTCGGAGTGGTGACCGGGCTCCTCGCTACAGCGGCAGCGGTCGGCGTCGGACCCGCGACCGCGTCGCACTCCGCGGCGCCGCCGGTGGCCGATGTGCAGCCCCCGGTGGCGGGCCCGGCCCCCGACCCGACGCCGCCGGAGGACCCGACGGGCGAGGACGCGGCCGAGGAGGAGGTGGCCCCCCTCGAGGTCACCCTGGACGACGTCACGCCCTCGACCCTCCGTGCCCGCGGCACGGTCACCGTGCGCGGCACCGTCACCAACGTCTCCGAGGAGCGCTGGCAGGACCTCAACGTCCACCTGCTCACCTCCGCGTCCCCCATGACCACTGCGGCCGAGCTCACCGAGGCTGCGCAGAGCTCCGCCGGCTCCAGCATCGGGGGCGCGGGCCGACTCACCGGGGACGGGCAGTTCGACAGCGTCGGCGACCTCTCCCCCGGGGCCTCGACCCCGTTCGTCGTGCGGGTGCCGCGCGCGGCGCTCCAGCTCTCCGGCGAACCCGGCGTCTACTGGCTCGCCGTGCACGTGCTCGGCACCAACCGGACCGGCCGCGACGGCATCGCCGACGGGCGGGCCCGCACCTTCCTGCCCCTGGTGCCGCCGACCGGGCGGCAGCAGCCGGGTCGCCGTCCCGTCGACACCGCGCTGGTGGTTCCGCTGCGCGAGCAGGTCCAGCGGCTGTCGTCCGGCGCCTTGACAGACCCGCTGCGCTGGGCCGGGCTGGTCGAGGAGGACGGCCGCCTGGACCGCCTCCTCACGATGGCGCAGAGCGCCTCGGACCTGCCGCTCACCTGGGCCGTCGACCCCGCCGTGCTCGAGGCCATCGGTTCGCTCGCCGCCGGGAACCCGACCTACGACCTCGGACCCACGACCGGAGCCGGGGACGGGAGCGCCGAACCCTCCCCCACCACCGGGGGCACCACGGAGCCGGACCCTGAGGAGGAGCCCTCGGCCGAGCAGGCCGACGCACAGGGGTGGCTGACCGAGTTCGTCACCGCCGCCGAGGACGCGAGAGTCATGGCGCTGCCCTACGGCGACGTCGACGCCGCATCCCTGTGGCGCAACAACCAGGTGCCGCTGCTCGAGCAGGCGTACGAGGAGTCCGCGACAGTGCTCGGCGACCTCGGCCTGGACGCCCGGTCCCTGCTGGACCCACCGTCGGGGCTGCTGCCGCCGGGCGCGGTCGGTGAGCTCGCCGGGCTCGAGTCCGCACCGCTGCTCATGCTCGATGACGCCGCCGCACCGGACGCCCCCAGCGGCACCGCCCGTACCGCCGACGGGTCACGGGTGCTCCTGGCCGACGCGGCCGCGGGGGACGGCGGTCCCGGTCCGGCCCCTGCCCACACCCCGCTCGCGGTCCGTCAGCGGGTCCTCGCCGAGGCCGCGCTGCGCCTCGACGGCGTCGGAGCCGCCAGCGAGGTCCGTGGCGGTCCCCTCGTGGTCGGCCTCCCGGACGCCTGGGACCCGGGCCCTGCCGCCGCAGACGTCCTCGTCGAGGGCCTCGACGTGCCCTGGTTGCGCGTCGTCCCTCTCACCACCGTGGCCACCGACCGCGGCCGCGACGCCGTGCTCGAGGAGCCGCTGGTCTACCCGCACCGCGAGCGACGCCGCGAGCTCCCCGCCCGCAACGTCGACGCCGCCCTCGACCTCGTCACCCAGGGGGCGACTCTCGAGGGCCTGCTCGCCGAGAACGACACGATTGGCAACCTCCTGGCAAGGACGGCACTGCTCACCGTCTCCTCCGCCGCGCGGGGGACCGCCCGCAACGCCGTCAGCCTGGCCCGCGGCTCGATCGCTGCGGTGGAGCGGCGTCTGGGCCAGGTCCGGATCGAAGGACCCGACTTCGTCACCATGTCCAGCGGCGAGGGCTTCTTCGCCGTGACGGTCGTCAACGACCTCGACCAGCCAATCGAGGTCGTCGTGGTACCCGGCACTGACGACGAGGCGCTCACGATCACCCCGCCGGACCCGCTTACGCTCAACGCCGGAGCGCGGGCCTCGCTCCGGTTGGCGGCCCGCTCCACGGGCTTCGGCGTCAGCGGGGTCACCCTCACCCCCGCGACCGTCGACGGCGCCCCGCTCCCGACCACCACCCAGATCAACGTCCGCCGCAGCCAGGTCGGGGTCGTGATCTGGGTCGTCATGGGCGTCGGCGCCGGTGTCCTCGTCGTCGCGCTCGTCCTGCGCATCGTCCGCGGGCGACGCTCCCGCCGCGCCGAGCGGGCCGCCGCCACCCCAGACGGGACACCCGTGTGAGCGCCGACGAGAGCGGACGCCCGAGCGTCCTGTCCTCCAGCGCCGTGATGGCGGCCGGCACGATCGTCTCCCGGCTCAGCGGGTTCGTGCGCGGCGCGCTCCTCGCTGCAGCGCTCGGACAGTTCCTGCACGCCGAGCTGTTCACGATCGCCAACACGATCCCGAACATGCTCTACATCCTGCTGGCCGGCGGCATCTTCAACGCCGTCCTCGTCCCCCAGCTGGTCCGGGCGATCGAGCGCGACCCCGACGGGGGCGAGCGCTACACCAACCTCGTCATCACCGTCGCGGCGCTGTTCCTCGCCGGCGTCACCGCGGTCCTGGTGATCTTCGCCCCCCTGGTGATGCAGGTCTTCCTCAGCGAGCAGTACTTCACCCCCGAGTACGACGAGCACCGCGCCTCCATCATCGACCTCGCGCGCTACTGCCTGCCGCAGGTCTTCTTCTACGGGATGTTCGTGCTCGTCGGGCAGATCCTCAACGCCCGCGGCCGCTTCGGTCCGATGATGTGGGCCCCGATCGCCAACAACCTCATCTCGGTGCTGGTGCTGGTCGGCTACCTGGTGGTCTTCGGGCCGACCCCGGACCCGTACGCCCCGTACTCCACCCAGCAGGAGATGGTCCTCGGCATCGGCTCGACGCTGGGCATCGCCGCCCAGCTGGCGGTGCTGGTGCCGTTCCTGCGCGCGGCGGGCGTCCGGTACCGCCCCCGGTTCGACCTGCGCGGGTCCGGCCTGGGCCACACCCTGCGGCTGGCGACCTGGACGATCGGTTTCATCATCGTCAACCAGATCGCCTACACGGTGGTCGTGCGGATCGCGTCCTCCGGTGTCGCGGCCGGCTCGGTCGACGACGCCGGCACCGGCTACACCGTCTACTCCCAGGCGTTCCTGCTGATGATGGTCCCCCACTCGGTGGCGACCGTGTCGTTGGCGACGGCGATCCTGCCGCGGCTCTCCCGCTCGGCGGCGGCCGGCGACCTGCGCGCCGTCGGGCGCGAGGTCGACCACACCCTGCGCACCGCACTCACGCTGATCCTGCCGTTCGTGCTGCTCCTGCCCATCGTGGCCGGCCCCGTCGTCGAGGTGGTCTACGGCTGGGGGGCCGCCGCGCCGAACGTCGAGGTCTACGCGCCGTCGCTGGCCCTCTTCGCGCCCGGGCTGCTCTTCTTCACCGTCCACTACCTCGTGCTGCGCGGCTTCTACGCCCTCGAGCAGACCCGCACCGTCTTCTGGGTGCAGTGCGTGGTCGCCAGCGTCAACATCGCCGCGGCGGTGGCCTACACCCGCGACATCGACCCGATCGACACCGCCCCTCGCCTGGTGCTCGCCTACGCGACCGCCTACCTGGCCGGGTCGATTGTCTCGTTCCTCGTGCTGCGCAGGCGGACCACGGGCCCGGAGGGTCCGGGCGTCGACCTCCGCGGCCTGGCCGGTGCGGTGGGACGCATGCTGGCCGCCGCCGTCCCGGCCACCGCCGCCGCGTACGGCGTACGCGTCGGGCTGGAAGCCTGGTGGGGCACCGACCTGAAGGTCGTGGTGGTCCCGACGCTCGTGGCGGTGGCGCTGGCGCAGATGCTCGTCTTCGTGGTCCTCGCCCGGCGGCTGCGGGTGGCGGAGGTCGAGGAGATGGTCGGTCTGGTCGCGCGCCGCCTTCCCGGACGGCTGCGGCGCTCGCCCTGAGCCCATCAGCGGCCGGGGCGCCCTACGATGATCAGGTTCGTGCACGGGCCAGGGAGTGAACGGTCCCCGCAACGGGCATGTCGTCACCGGGAGGGCAAGCTCGCCGTCCCGGCCAGCACCGGAACGAGCAAGCCGGCAGGAGGGACGTGAGCAACGACGCAGCCGCCGCCTCGGCGGACGACGCGTGGGGCCCCGGTGCCCTCCTGGCCGACCGGTACCGCCTTGAGGACCTCCTCGCCGAGCGCGACGGTGCCCGCTTCTGGCGCGCCACCGACAACATCCTGGCGCGCGACGTCGCCGTCCACGTGCTCCCTGCCGACGACCGGCGGGCCGACGCCGTCATCGTCGCGGCGCGCACCTCCGCCGCCATCACCGACGGCCACTTCCTGCGGGTGCTCGACGCCGACATCCAGGGGGGCGTCGCGTACGTCGTCGTGGAGTGGGGCTCGGGCATCTCCCTGGACCACCTCCTGGCCGAGGGGCCGCTGCCGCCGCGCCGCGCGGCCTGGCTGGTCAAGCAGGTCGCAGAGGCGATCAGCACCGCCCACGCGCACGGCATCGCCCACGGCCGGCTGATTCCCGAGAACGTGCTCGTCACCGAGACGGGCGCGGTCAAGCTCGTCGGCTTCGTCATCGACGCGGTCCTCTCGGGGCGCCAGGAGGACTGGGGCGGTCGCACCGAGCCGCTCAGCGACCACGAGTCCGACGTGGTCAACCTCGCCGGCCTGCTGTACGCCGCCCTCACGGCCCGCTGGCCCGGCACCTCCGAGAGCGCGGTGGCCCCGGCGCCCGTCGAGCACGGGCGCCCCCTGCGCCCGCGCCAGGTCCGCGCCGGGATCCCACGCCCCCTCGACGCCATCTGCCAACGGGTCCTGCACGCGGACGCGCAGGCGGGCCAGGTGCCCCTGGAGACCGCCCACGAGGTGGCCGCTGCCCTGAGCGACTACGTGGGGGACCCCACCAGCCTGCACCGACCGGAGATGCTCGGCGATCTGGGCGCCAGCCAGGAGCACACGGCGGTGATGCCGCACCCGGGCGCCGTCGACGGCGACCACGCCGATCGTTCGGACGAGTCCGAACGGGCCCGGGCCGAGGACGCGGCGGAGGCCGAGGCGGACGCCGAGGCGACCGCGCTGCACCGGGCAGGCTCCGCCGATGACGACCTCGACGCCACCCAGGCAGGCGTGCCGGTCTTCGACGACGACACGGGGGGCCACTGGGCGGGCCCCGGACGCGCGTCCCGCCTGCGCAGCGACGATCCGCCGGCTCCGGTGCCGCCGCCCCCGGTGCTCCCCGAGCCCGAGCCGAAGCCGCTCTTCGCGCCCGACTCCGGGCCGCGCGGAGGGGCGCGTCCCGACCAGCCCCTGGCCCCGCCGCGCGGCCTGCCCGCGCCCCCGTCCCCCATCGAGGCGGCCCCGGGGGACGACCCGGCGTACTGGCCCTGGAGACACGGCGACGACGACCGGGTGCTCACCGGACGCGAGGACGCCGGCCGCAACTGGCTCCGGGTCGCCCTCGCCGTGACCGTGGTCCTCCTCCTGCTCGTGGCTGTGGTGATCGCCTTCGACCTGGGCCGTCGCGGCGGCTCCGACCCGTCGGCGGCACCCACCCCGGAGGACTCGCCCACGGCAACCAGCCCGTCGCTGTCCCGGATCCCCGTCGCCGACGTGGTGCCGCTCGACCCGCCCCCGGCCGGCAACGGCGAGGAGAACGACGAGCGGGCCGGCGCGGCGATCGACGGCGACCCCTCGACGACCTGGGTCACCGAGCGGTACTTCGACCAGTTCCCCTCCCTCAAGCCCGGCGTCGGCCTCGTCCTCGACCTCGGGGAGGTCCAGGAGGTCGCCGAGGTGCGGCTGCGGCTCGACGGGGGACCCAGCACGATCACGCTGTACGGCGCCGGTGACGGCGACGCCCCCGGGTCGATCGAGGGGCTCGACGAACTCGCGGGCGGCGAACTGGGCGCGCAGGGCCGCCTCACCCTCGACGAGCCGGCCGACGCTCGCTACCTCGTGGTCTGGTTCGAGCGCCTCCCCCCGGTGGACGGCGGGTTCCGCGCCGCGGTCTCCGGGATCGTGGTCCGGGGGTGAGCCCCCCGGGGGAGCCCGACGACCGCGCGCTGCTCGCCGCACACGTCGCGGGCGACCCCGAGGCGTTCGGGATCCTCTTCACCCGGCACCGCGGACGCCTCTGGGCCGTCGCTCTGCGCACGCTCGGCGACCCCGACGACGCCGCAGACGCCCTCCAGGACGCGATGGTCGCCGCCTTCCGGCGCGCCGCGTCCTACCGCGGGGACGCCGCCGTCACCACCTGGCTGCACCGGGTCGTCGTGAACGCCTGCCTGGACCGTGTGCGCCGGGAGACGGTGCGGCGTACCGAGCCGCTGCCCGAGGACCTCGACGCCCGGGACAGGTACGCCGTAGCCGCCGACTCGCTCGACGCCGACCCCGCCACCACTGCCGAGGCCCACGAGCGGCGCGACCTCCTGCTGCAGGCGCTCGGCACGCTCCCACCCGAGCAGCGCGCCGCGCTCGTGCTGGTCGACATCGAGGGCCACAGCGTGGAGCAGGCCGCTGCGGTGCTCGACGTCGCCCCCGGGACCGTGAAGAGCCGTTGCTCCCGCGGCCGCGCCCGGCTCGCCACGCTGCTCGGGCCGCTGCTGCGCGAGACACCGGAGGGCGGGGACCGCCCCGCGGGGAACCCGGAGCCCCGCCGGGCCGTCCCATCCCCGACCGCTCCCGCCGGTCGCTCCCCCGATGGAGGTGACCCCCGTGCCTGACGGCCCCGTGCCTGATGACACCGCGCCCGATGACACCCCCGTGCGCGCGCTCCTGGCCTCGCTCCGCGACCCCGACCCCACCGTGCCCCCCGAGGTCGCCGCGCGGCTCGAGGCCCGCCTGGCCGACCTCACCGACGGGCCCGCGGACCACGCCCCGGGCACCGTGGTGAGCCTGCCCGCGCGCCCGGCCGGTGGCCGTACGGCGCGGGGGTTGCTGGTGGCCGCGGCCGTCGCGGCGGTCGTCGGGCTCGGCGCCGTGCAGGTGCTCGA
>JAUYLL010000016.1 GCA_030698375.1 Nocardioides sp.
CCCGGCCGCGAGCGCGGCCGCCGCGGCCCGGCCGGCGGCGAGCCCGGTGGCGACTGCGTAGAAGATGCCCTCCCCGGTCATCGGGTTGACCAGGCCGGCGGCGTCCCCGACCAGCAGCACCCGGCCCCGGGGCGGGTCCCAGCGGCGGGTGGAGAGCGGGAGGTGGTGCCCGGCCCAGTCCGCGCCGCCGCGGGTCGTGCCCGGGAGCAGCACTTCGAGACGCGCCAGCAGGTCCCGGCGGGTCGGAGGCGAGGCACGACCGAGCAGCTCGCCGTACCCGACGTTGGAGCGTCCGTCACCGCGGTCGAAGGACCAGGCGTACGCCGGCTGGTGCTGCGTGCCGAGCGCGATCACCTGGCGGCCGGCGTGCTCGGGCAGCGTAGGCGCGTAGCCGCGCAGCGCCAGCGCCTGCGGTCCGCGGTCCCGGCCAAGCGCCCGACGCACCACCGACCGGGCACCGTCGGCGCCGACGACGACCGGCGCGCACAGGCCGCCGTCGAGGTGGACGCCGTCGCGGTGCACCCTCAGGTCACGGACCCGGGCCCGGCGTACGTCGGCGCCGGCCCGGCGGGCCGCCTCGAGCAGCCGGGCGTCGAGCACGCGCCGCGGCACGACGTACGCCGGCCGCTCCATCGTGCGCTCGACCGTGCGGCCCGCCCGGACCAGCCGCAGCCGGCGGACAGGGACCTGGTCGAGGAGGAGGTCGCCGGCGCCGACCTCGGCGAGCAGGTCCAGGACGTGCGGGGCGACACCGTCGCCGCAGGGCTTGTCGCGGGGGAACTCCGCCCGGTCGAGCAGCACGACGTGCAGCGCGGGGTCCGCGTGCAGCGCGCCGAGGGCGGTGGCGGCCCCGGCCGGCCCGGACCCGACCACGACCACGTCGGCCCGTCCCGCGCTCATCGGCCGGCCGCCACGAGCAGGACGACGTCGAGCATCGCCACGGCGACAGCCGCGCGGAACGGCAGCCGCCCGCGTCCGACGGCGGCCACGATCGCGAGCGCCGCGGCCGCCACGAGCACACCCCAGGCCCAGTCGGGGACCGGACCTGGCAGGGCGAGGACCGCCGCGAGCGAGGCGGCCAGCAGCAGGACCGCGGCCAGCACGCGGGAGGGACCCGCGCCCAACCGGTGCGGCAGGCCACGGACGCCCGTGCGGGCGTCGTCGTCGAGGTCCGGGAGGACGTTGAGCAGGTGGGCGCCCACCCCCAGGCAGGCCCCGGCGACCAGTAACCACGGCGAGGGCCACGCCCGGTCCGGGCCCGCGAGCGAGACCACGGCGGGCAGCATGCCGAAGGCCGATGCGTAGGGCACCCACGACCACGGGGTCGCCTTGAGGTGGAGGTTGTAGGCGTGGCCCGCGAGCACCCCGGGGCCGAGGTGCACCAGGGCGCTGCGCCAGCCCAGCGCCCCCGACAGCACCACGCAGAGGACGCCCGCGACGAGCAGGCACCCGAGGACCAGGCGGGGGTCCACCTCGCCGCGGGCCAGCGGCTTGTCCGCCCGACCGACGCTGCGGTCGCGGTCGGCGTCGCGCAGGTCGTTGCCCCAGCCGATGGTGAGCTGGCCGGCGAGCACCGCGGCGGTCAGCACGACCGTCGTACGGAGCGGGTGGCCAGCAGCCACCGCGAGCAGGGCCGCGAGGGTCGTGACGGCCAGGGCCGGACCGAGGTGGGCGGAGCCGAGGAGGGCACCCAGGGTGGCGGTTCCGCCCCGGACTACTCCGGGCGGGGCACCAAGGGCTCGGTCGGCGGTCACGGACGGTGCCGTGCTCCCGTGACCGCGATCCACATGCTGGCCCCTCGCCTCGACGGGGCGTCCTGGTCGGCGCCCCTCCGTGCCTGTGCCCCGTCGTGGCCGGGGTCACACATCGCGCCAGTGGGTACCGTGCCGGCGTGCCTCGCCCCTCGCCCACCACCGAGCAGTCCGACCTCCCCGACGAGGTCGTGCTGCTCGACGACGGCGGCACCCCGACCGGCCGCACGATGCCGCGTTCCGAGGTGCACTCCACCGAGACGCCGCTGCACCTCGCGTTCTCCTGCCACCTCCTGGGCGCCGACGGTCGGGTCCTGGTGACCCGCCGGGCCCTGGCCAAGCTCACCTGGCCGGGGGTCTGGACAGGGTCGTTCTGCGGACACCCCCGACCGGGTGAGGCGATCGAGGACGCCGTACGCCGCTACGCCCGCCACGAGCTGGGGCTCACCCGCCTGACCGGCCTGGCTCCGCTGATGCCCGACTTCCGGTACCGGGCCGTCGACGACTCCGGGATCGTCGAGCACGAGGTGTGCCCCGTCTACGTCGCACGCGCCGACGAGCAGCCGCATCCGAACCCCGACGAGGTCGCCGCGCTGCAGTGGGTCGAGGTCGACGACCTGCTCGCCCTGGTCGAGCGCGCCCCGTGGGCCGTCAGCCCGTGGCTGGTGCTGCAGGCCGAAGGGCTGCGCCAGCTTCGGCGCGAGTGACCACCGCCGATGCGCCGGGCGGGTCGGGCGCCCTAGCGATCGACGACGCGGGAGCGGTCGAGGTCGAAGACCACATCGCGTCTGGCGAACCGCCACTGACCCTCCTCGCGTCGGTAGTGGTCGAGGTAGCGGACTCCGACCAGGGAGTCGGTCTGGGAGCCCTCCGGGCCCGGCAGGAGGTGATAGCCGAGCGCGTAGACCTCCCCGCTCGCCTCGTCCGGGTTGTCCGGGTCCAGCTCGATGAGGTGGTTGCAGACGTAGTGGGCGCCGATCTCGATGAACTCGAACGAGGCTTCGAGGAAGTCGACGTACTCCTCGGCGGTGCCGCGGAAGACGTCTCCGTGGTTGTCGATGCCGTCGTGGGTATAGAGCGAGCGCAGCAGCGCGGGGTCCTTGCGGTCGACGCCGCGGCAGTAGCGCAGGGCCAGCTCGCGGATCTCCTGCTTGTCGAGGAGGCCTTGGAGGCGGGCGTCGGTGCTCATGCGATCTCCTCGATCGCTCGTGCGCTGTCGAGGTCGCGGTAGGCGGTCAGGAGGCGGATGTGGTTGGCGACGTTGATCTCCCAGCCGTAGTTCTCGACCGGGCAGGTGAGCCAACCGATGTAGGTGTTCCAGGCCTGGGCGCGGCGATGCTCGTCGAAGGCCTCGTCGAGGGTGGGCGCGTCGTCGACGCCGTGCCGCGCGAGCTCGTCGAGGTGGAGTGCGATCAGGCGGCGCTCGTGCGCGCGACGCTGCTCGACCGTGAGCCCGGTGACCATCAGGTACGAGAGGTCGTGCATGTAGTGGCCGCGGACGCTGAGCTGCCAGTCGATGAACCCCATCGTTCCGTCGGGCAGGACGTAGGTGTTCCCGACGTGACAGTCACCGTGGACGAGCGTCTGCTGCAGCTGCGACTGGTGGTTCTGGACCACCGCGACCTTCGCCAGCAGGGAGTCAGTGGTCTCGTCGACCGACTGGACGAGCTCGCGCTTGTGCTGGTGCTTCGCCACTTCGTCGACGATCAGCGCCGGCACGAGGTCGGGGTGGTTGAAGAGCTCGTTCAGCTCACCCTGCACGTGGGTCTGTGCCCAGGACAGCTCCGGTGAGTCCCAGCCTGCTCGCCCACCCCAGTTTCGGGCGTGCAGCCGCGCCAGCTGCCGGACGCCGTCCTCGAGGGAGGACATCGAGGGGCTGTCGACCGCGGAGGCGAAGCGCGCCCCCTTGAGGGTCAGGTCGTCGAGTGCGAGGCCGAAGCTGCCGGTCTCCTCGTCGAACCAGGCGCCGATGCATTCCGGCGTTCGCATGAAGGTCCACGGCCGGAGATGGCTGTAGGCGTTGACCTCGTTGCGGTACAGCGGGAACGCGGGAAGCTCCGGTCGTGCGATCTTCAGGACCAGCTCGGTGGGCAGACCGGCTCCCGCGTCGTCGTACGCCAGGTGGAGGTCGATGCGGCCCGAGGTCGAGACGGCGTCACCCTCGCCCCACTGCCAGACCCGCCGGATCTCCAGGTCGCGCACGCCGACACCCGGATTGAGGGTGCCGATGAGGCGTTCCAGCAGCTCCGGCGTGAACGCCGATGCTTCGGTGGGAATCGATCCCAGGTCAGACATGAGAGCTCCTCGGTGACGTGCCGCGTGCAGTGCCGTGCGCTTCTCGCACGCTTCGACAGTAATACATATGGGTTAGGTTGCCAACGCGTTCGTACTACGCTGGTGGCGTGGAAGCCAGCAGCCAGGGAGAAGGCCGCGTCGCCCTGATCGACGCGGCCGAGCGCTTGATCGCCGAGCAGGGGCCGGCGGTCTCGCTGCGTCAGGTGGTCGTGGCCGCGGGACAGCGCAACAGCGCGGCGATCCGCTACCACTTCGGCACGCGGGAGCAACTCATCACCGCCGTGGTCGAGGCGCGCCAGGCCGTCTTCGAGCCCCAGCGTCTCGAGCGTCTGGTGGCGATCGAGTCCGCGGGGGGCGGGACTCAGCGCGAGCTGCTCGAGGCGCTCCTGGGGCCGGCGTTCGAGCACCAGCGGGCATCGAGCCCCAGCTTCCATGCGCGCTTCATGGAGAAGATCCGGGACTTTCCTGGCGTCGTCCTGGTCGACCGCCGTGACTGGACCGCCACAACCCTCCTGCTGAGCCGCATCGCACCCAGCGGGAGCCGGCACGATCCGGAGATGGTCGGTCCGCGGACCCGCGGGATCATCAGCGTCGTCTTCGCGCTGCTCGCCGACCTGGAGCGCGAGACCTTCCCCGATTCCGCCTCACGGACACGCGCGGAGGAGATGACCCTCGACATGGTCCTCGGCGCGGTGAACTCCGCCCCTCGAGTCGACCAGCCAGGCTGAGCTCACCCCGGGGCTACTCGCAGACGACGCCGTCGTTGCGGCGGCGATGGATCAGTCGTGCTCAGGCCCCTCCGCCGCTCCCGCGCAGGACCACCCTGGCGTGACGCACCCGGACGACGACGTTCTTGCAGCTGCGGGCGACCCCCAGCAGTGCGCGCTTCTCGGGCCGGTCCACGGTGAGACGCCAGCGGGTCTTCACGGCGACGTACTCACGGGCGTAGCGGCAGTGGGCGGCCTTGCGCGGAGGCAACCACTCGGCAGGGTCCCGGTCGGACTTGGAGCGGTTCGACGAGGCGGTGACCGCGACCAGGGAGCGCTTGTCGCGCAGGTCGTTGGCGAACCGCTTGCGGGTGCCCGCGTTCCAGCGGCGGGCGCCGGAGTCCCACGCCTCGGCGAGCGGCACCATGTGGTCGACGTCGAAGTCGGAGGGGTTCGTCGTGCGCTGGCCGTCGTAGTAGGAGAACCACCGACCGCCCGAGAGCCAGCAGCCCGATTCGACAGTCGGCTTCACCCGCGCCTCGGCGATCAGCACCTCGTACCGGGTGTTGCACCCGTCCCCGTCCGCGTCGGTCCAGTGCTTGAACTTCGCGCGGTCGTAGCCCTTGCGGACCTCACGGGCCACCTTCAGCTCGCGGGTCATCTTCACCAGCCGCTTCTTCACCACGGCAGCCTCCGCGGGAGCCGGTGCGGCGACCTCCGTGACGACGGCCAGGCCGGATCCGACGAACAGGGCGACGGTGACGGCGGCGAGGGCGCGACGGAACTTCATAGGCATGAGCATGCGCTCAAAAGGGACGGCGGTGTGTCCGGTTGCCGAGAACCCGACCGGCTGATGACCGCCGGCGCCCCTGGGGTGAATCATGTGCGGCATGGAGGTCCTCGGCAGTCGCGTCCTGCTGCGCCCCACCGATCTCGCCCGGAGTCAGTCGTTCTATCGCGACACGTTGGGCCTGGCCATTCACCGAGAGTTCGGCAGCGAGGAGTCGCCCGGCCTGGTGTTCTTCCTCGGCAACGGCCTGCTCGAGGTCAGCGGGTCGGCGACGGAGCCGCCCGGGGACGCGCTCGCGCTGTGGATCCAGGTGCGTGACATCGGGGCCGAGCACCACCGCCTGGCGGCCGCCGGGGTGACGATCGTGCGGGAGCCGCGAGTCGAGCCGTGGGGCCTGGAGGAGATGTGGATCGCCGACCCGGACGGAGTGCACATCGTCCTGGTCGAGGTCCCAGGGGATCACCCACTCCGCCGTGACCAGCGTCCTCTCCCCTGACTCAACGAGTCCGTCCCGCATGGCCTGCAGGCCGGCTGACCGTCAGTCCGAGCGGTTCTGCTGCTGACGGCGCACCACGAGGAAAGTCGCCGCGGCCAGCAGCGCGCCCGCGAGCACGCTGAGGAGCACCTGACTGGTTCCACCCAACCACTGGTCCAACAGCTCTCGACTGCGCGACGTGGGATCGGCGAGGACCACACCGACGAACACGGCCACGAGCAGGGCGGCGGCCGCGGACGCCACCTTCGACCACCGGCCGCTCAGCCCCAGCTTGTCGCGCATGATGCGTCCCGCCTTGAGGATGCGCCCGGCGCGGACCAGGCGCAGCGCCCCGACCACCCGCAGCAACCGCAGCAGCTGCACCGGTCCAATGGCAAGGGCCACGCCGAGAATGACGACGACAGTCAGCAGCAACAGCCACTTGTGCCGCCTGATCCACCCCCGCTTGTTCCGCGACACGGCGAAGAGCACCGCGGTCTCGGCCACCAGAACGGCGCCGCTGAGCCAGTTGACGACGTTGCCCACTGTTTCGTACGGACCGTCGAGCAGGGTGAGGAAGACCGCCGGGACCGACGCGAGCGCGGCGATGATCACCGGCAGCGCCAGGCGCTCCTCCCAGTGCTCCTCCGGATCGCGCCTGGGCTCCTGCTCGACCACGAGCGCACCCTAGCCGGACCCCAACGCACCCTGGTTGTTCCTGGGGGCGTTTGCTCGCGCGACGTCAGGGCGCCTCATCCGCACCACGCCGACTGCGGCGCCCAGTCACCAGGAGCCGCATGTTCTTCCTCTTCAGCAACCGGATCGGGTGCGCAGGGTCGATCCTCATCTCCCTGGTGGCCACCGTGCTGCTGTTCCTGATCTTCTCCCGCTGACAGCAGTCCACCGGGTCAGTGGTGTCTGCTGCGGTGGGCCGCGAGGGTGTCGAGGCCGAAGTCGTTGTCGGGGTCGCGCCACACCGAGTGCCCGTGGTTGGCGCCGCGCTGCGTGTTGTCCCACTCGGCGAGGAAGCGCGGTGCCTGCAGGCGGTAGTAGTGCGGTTCTCCTGGGACGGTCGACCCCGCCCAGGCAAGGTGGATGTCGCCGATCCGGAGGTCGGGCGCGAGCGATCCGGGGACCCGACCGACGTACGTCGACACCAGGGTCGTGAGCAGCTCCTGCTGCGACGGGGTCAGGTCCGCACCGGCAAGACCCTTGGGAGCCGATGTCAGGGCGAGGCGGTCGTGGTCCTCGTCGGTGAGGCCGCCCGCGGCTTCGGCGGCGGCGCTGAGCTCGTGGACCCGACTCGCGAGCTCGGGATCGGTGAAGTGGCCGCGCCAGATGTCCGGGAGTCGGAGCATCCGGTCGCCGTCCGTGATCCGGGAGCGGTTGCCGCCGACGATGTCGGTGGGGGCCCGGTCCAGCAGCAGCGCGCGGTGTCGCTGCTCACCGTCGAGGGAGGCCACCAGGTCGTGGGCGAGGTCCTCCACCTGGGCCAGCGGACGGATCCTGGCCCCGCCGAGGCCGGGTGCGCTGGCAGGGTCGGCGCCGAGGAAGCACGGGGTGACCGCCCGGACCTCCCCGTCGACGACGACGTAGTTGAGGGAGACGTGGTGACCGCCGAAGCGCCAGGCCCAGACCGGGTCATGTGTCGGGTCGCCGAAGACGCGGAGGTAGTAGAGACCCGGGTCGCGGGCGCGTTCGCGCCCCCAGGACTTCGAGAAGTCCTCCACGAGGTCGAGGACGTTCTCCCATCCCAGGATCGTCGCGACGCTCACGTAGCCGGCGGCGGACAGCCCCGTCGAGACCAGCTCCATGGTGAGCCGCTGCTGCGCGGGACGTTGAGCACCCAGCGGGAGCCCTCCGTGGTCCGTGGGGGTGTAGAACCAGCGGACGCGCTCGGCCTCGGAGGTTGCGTCGCCGGGCACCGCCCACCAGCCCGCGTCCCGCTGGCCGTCATCGAGGGTGGCGATCCAGGCCGCGGCGGCATCGCTCATGCGCACGGCGATCTCCGCTCGCGTTCCCGTGGCCTCAGGCACCAGCACGGCGGTGCTCCTCGCTCGGGCGTGAGGGTCCCTCAGGACCGAGGACCTGGCGGATCGCGGCCCGCAACAGGACGGGTTCGTGCGTCGGCTCGATCTGGGCGATGAGGGTCAGGGCGGCGCGTGAGAGGTGCCGGGCCAGCAGGTGCGCGGCGCCTCGGGCGTCCCGGTCACGGCACAGGCGGGCCATGGCGACGTGCTCGGCCGCACCCGGCGGCAGGCCGCGTCCGCCCTCGGCATAGGCGCGTCGGTAGCGCTGCGTGTGCGCGGCCCACTCGTCGGCCAGCTCGAGCATCCTCGGGCCGCTGTGGGCGAGGAGCCGCTCATGGAAGCCCTGGTGGACCTGGTCCCACTCCTCGAAGTCGAAGGGTTCATCGCCGGGGTGCCGCAGCACCTCGGCGAGCTCGTCCAGCTCCGCCAGCTCGTGCTCGCTGAACAAGGGCACGCTGACGGTCAGCGCCAGGGACTCGTTGATGACCCGCAAGGAGTAGAGGTGCTCGAGCTCGTGCACGGACAGACCCCGGACGCGGGCGCGGTGGTTGACGCGGGCATCGATGAGTCCTTCGCTCTCCAGCAGCCGGAACGCTTCCCTGACGGGTCCGCGACTGACCCCGAAGTCGGCCGCGATGCGAGCCTGGCTGATCTCCGCGCCGGGGACCAGGGTGCCGGTGAGGATCTCGGCGCGCAGTTGTTCGCGGATGGCCGGGGTGTTGTCGCGGCCACGCGGCACTCCTCCGCGGCTGCCGGACGTCGTCGTGGCCACGGTGGGGTCCTGTCTCACTGCCCTGGCCCGTAGAGGCCGAAGACCAGGGCCGGGTCACCCGCGCGGAAGTCATCGCGGTGCTGCGAGCTGTCGCCGACGGCGCGGGTGCGGGCCAGGAGCGATGCGCCGAGCGCCAGCTGTCGCTCCTCCCACCTCGGCAGGGAGGCGTCGAGGTCGCCCTCGGCCCGGACCAGCTCCTCGGCCAGGACCCATCCGTCCTCGGCCGCTTTCGCGGTGCCCGCGGCAGCGTGCGGCCGGACAGCGAACGCCGCGTCACCGACCAGGCAGACGCGCCCGCGCGCCATGCGGGGCACGTCGATGTCGAAGATCGCCTGGACGAAGGGCTCGGGCACCGACGTCACCACCTCCGCGATCTGCGGCGCCAGGTGGTCGGCAGCGAAGCCGCGCATCTCGTCGACCTGCTCGCTGCGCACCTGCCCGGGTGGGATCGAGACGTCGCGCCGTACGCCGTCCCGGCCGGTGAGGTGCGCCGGGAGATCCGCCTCCGTCACGTTGCGGTACCAGACGATGTTGACCAGGCGCTCCCCCGGTTGGACCGACCCGTCGAGCCCCGGGATGGGGTACACGAGGATGTGGCTGTGCGGCAGCACCTGGTAGGTGATCGCGTCGCGCAGCGACTCGGAGGTCGCCTCGCTGAGCATCGCCTCGGGGACGGTGCCACGCCACGCGACGTACCCGGCGTACTCCGGCGCGACCTGGGGGAACAACCGTTGGCGAGCCGGGGAGCCGATGCCGTCAGCACACACGAGCAGGTCTGCTTCCCTGACCTCGCCGGTGCTGAAGGTCAGCTCGGCACGGCGACCCTCGCCGCGGAACGCCGCCAGCTCCATGCCGAGGAGGTAGCGCTCGCTCCCGAAGGCGTCGTGGAGGACGCGATAGATCGTGTTCCATGCGGAGAACCGGTTCAGCCGGGACTCGGCGTGCGCCGTCGAACCGTCTGGGTCGAGGAAGCGCACCTGATGTGTCTGGGTGCTGATCGTCTCGGGGGCGAGGCCCAACCTCTCGACCGGGTACCTCAGGGTCTGCTCGAGGACGGCGATGCCGGCGCCCCGGGCGCTCAGTGCAGCGGCTGAGCGCTCGTAGACCGTGACGTCGCACCCCGCGTCCCTCAGGAGCAACGCGGTGGTCAGACCCCCGAGGGAGCCGCCCACGACGGCGACCGTGGGCATCGTCGCGCTGGAGGTCACCGTCCGGGTCGCAGGGGCTCAGGGTCGACCGAAGGTGGCGATCGCGTCGATGCTGAACTCGAAGAGGACCCGACGCTCGTCGATCGACGGGTCCCTGAGGGCGTACTCGTCGCCGCCGGTGTACTTGTGGAAGATCCGGTTGAGCTGGTCGGTCACCCGCTTGCCCTCCTCCGGGTCGTCCTCGGAGACCTCCCGCGCGACCGTGGCCTTGATGCTGACCCAGTGGTAGGCGTTCGCCGGGTTCATGAGCAGGAAGGTCGCCTGCGGGTTCGCGCGCAGCCACTCCACCTTCTTGCGGTGGGTCGCGAGGTTGAGAAGGACGGTGTCGCCCTCATAGTCGAACCAGACCGGAGTCAGGTTGGCACGCCCGGACGGACTGATGACCGCGACGACGGCCGTGACCGCCTCGTCGAGGAGTCGCTTGTAGATCGGATCCAGACCTTCGAGCGACGTGATCGCCTCCCGGTCACCGACCGTGAACTGCCCGGGCTGAGTTCCCTCAGCCACGTCCTTGAACTTCGCCACCTTGATCGACATCCGCTGCTCCTGCTCACTCGGCCCCGTGAACTGTTGACACTTCTGCCACGATAGTGATGCACATCACACTTAGTCCAGGAGGTCTTCCGTGGCCGGCACGGACGTGACGCTCCTCCAGGCCATCCGCGAAGCGCTGGCCGACGGCATGGAGGACGACGATCGGGTGGTCGTGCTGGGCCAGGACGTGGGGCGGCTCGGCGGGGTCTTCCGGGCCACCGAGGGCCTGTACGAGCGCTTTCCGGGCCGCGTCTTCGACACGCCGCTGGCCGAAGGCGGCATTGTCGGCGCCTCCGTCGGACTTGCCGTCGGCGGCCTCGTGCCCGTGGCAGAGATCCAGTTCCTCGGGTTCCTGCACCAGGCCTTCCACCAGGTCTCCCAGCAGCTGGCCCGCTACCGGTACCGCACGCGGGGACGCTTCCACCTCCCGGTCACGATCCGGGCGCCGTACGGCGGGGGCTTGCGGATGCCGGAGTTCCACCCGGACTCGCTCGAGGCGCAGCTCGCGAACATCCCGGGTCTGCGGGTGTTCGCGCCCGCCTTCCCGGACGACGCGTACGCCCTGCTTCGCGCGGCCATCCAGGACCCGGACCCGGTGCTCTTCCTGGAGCCGCAGCGGCTCTACCGTTCGGTCTGCGGTCCGCTGCCGGTGGGTGCCGCGGTCGACCAGCCGGCCGGCGTACGGCTGCGGCGCGAGGGTGAGGACCTGCTGCTGGTGGGCTGGGGGCCCACGGTCCACACCTGTCTGGCGGCCGCGGGCGAGCTCGCTGAGCGACACGACGTCGCAGCCGGGGTGCTGGATCTACGGATCCTGAGCCCGCTCGACCGCGAAGGCCTCTGCGAGGAAGCGGCCGTACGGCGACGGGTCGTCGTCGTCCACGAGGGCGTGCGGACCGCGGGGCTGGGGGCCGAGATCGTCGCGACGCTGCAGGAGTCCCTCTCCGACGTCCTCTCCCCGCCGATCGTGCGGGTCACGGCCCCGGACATGCCGTACCCGCCCGGCCGGCTCGAGGACGCCTTCCTCCCGTCCGTGACAGACGTCGTGGAGGCCGCACTGAAGGTGGTGCAGGCGTCATGAGCGACCTGGATCGCCGGACCACCGGGGGCGAGGACGAGCCGGTGCGGTTCCTGACCCAGGACGGACAGCTGATCCGTCCCGACCTGCCCCGTCCGCCCGACGACGTGGTGCGCGAGGGGCTGCGGCTGATGCTTCTCTCGCGCGCGCTCGACGAGAAGTGCACGATCCTGCACCGCCAGGGACGGCTCGGCCTCTACGCGCCGGTCCACGGGCAGGAGGCCGCGGTCGTGGGATCTCACCTCGCGATCGACCCGGCCGTCGACTGGCTGGTGCCGGCCTCCCGCGAGCAGCCGGCGATGCTGCGCCACGGCTGGACCCTGGACCGACTGCTGGCTTCGCTGCTCGGTCGCATCGACGCGGCTCGCATCCCCGACGACGTCCGGATGCTGCCGCGGCAGCAGGCGATCGCTGCCCAACTGCCGCACGCCGCGGGCATCGCCTGGGCCACCTCGATCCAGGGAGGGCGTGCCGTCACGCTGGCCTACTGCGGCGATGGCGCCACCTCCGAGGGTGACTTCCACGAGGCGTGCAACCTCGCCGGCGTGATGGAGGTGCCGCTGGTGCTGGTCGTCATCAACAACCAGTACGCCATCTCGACCCCGGTCTCGCGCCAGACACGTGCGCGGCGCCTCTCCGACCGGGCCCTCGGCTACGGGTTTCCCGGTGTCACGGTCGACGGGAACGACCTGTTCGCCATGTACGAGGTCACGCGTCAGGCCGTCGTGCGCGCCCGAGACGGTCAGGGCCCGACGTTGATCGAGGCGATGACCTACCGCGTCGGCTTCCACAACACCTCCGACAACCCGTCGCTCTACCGCCACCCGAGCGAGCCGGCCGAAGCCGAGGAGCGGGACCCGATCACTCGACTGGTCGCGTACGCCGTCTGGGCCGGACTCCTGGACGCGGCCGCGGTCGACGCCCAGAGGGCAGAGGTGCGGGCTGAGGTCGAGGCGGCGCTGGACCAGGCGCTGTCGTACGACGCACCTCGGCCAGAGCAGATCTTTCGGCACATCACGGGTGGAGCACGAGACAACCAGCCGGACGGCTGAAGGCCTTCTCGACGCTCAGTCCTCGACGTGACGTGCTGTGCGTCGGAAAACCTGGCCTCTTGCTGGACGCTTGTCCGGCATCCATGACGCCGAACGCGGTGGGTGAGCGCGGCAGAACTCGCGTACGGCCTCATTCACCCGCTCGGGTTGCTCAAGATTGCTCAGGTGGCCTGCGTCCCCGATCAAGACGAGCTCCGTATCTGGGATCGCCTCCTCGAACTGGCGGACAACGGTGAGCGGCGAGCGCGCATCCAGCCGCCCCCAGATGAGCAGAGTGGGAACGGCGATGCGGGGCAGCACGTCGCTGAGATCGGCGTGGGCCATGATGGTCAGCTGGTGTCGGAGGGTGGCGGGGCGGACGTCCGCGGCCATGGCGGCGAGCAGCGGCACGAAATCCGCCGGGGGATCTTTGGCGAAAAGTCCGGGAAGCGTCGGGTCGAATTCCTCAGGGGGTGCGGCGAGCATTTCGCGGGCCCCGGCGACCCGCGCTCCTACCTCGTGAGCGGGAAGCGACCCCTTCCAGCCCGCATAGGTGTCGATCATGATCAGGGTCTGAACGAGTCCAGGGTGGCGACGGTAGAGCTCGAGCACCACGGTGCCACCCCAGGACAGGCCAGCGATGTGCGCAGGCCCGAGCCCAAGCGCCTCGATCAGCGTTGCCAGGCAGTCCGCAAAGCTTGCCAAGCTGAAGTGCTCCGGCAGATCGGAGGAGCGGCCAGCTCCCGGCTCGTCCCAAGCCACGACTGTGAACTCGTCGGCCAGGCCAGCAATCTGCGGTTGCCAGGTGCGGCTGTCCTCGGCCGCGCCGTGGACGAAGACCAGGGGCGGCCCTTCGCCGACCCGCTCGTAGGCGATCCTGAGCCCGCCGGACTCAACAAACTCCACCGTTGAACGGTACTCGGGAAGGCTCGGCAGCAACACCGCGTGCGGCGCCGCCTGGGCCATAGGCTGGAGACGCTCGTGATGTTGCTGGTCGGATGCCTCGAGAACACTCAGCCTCTCGCAGGGCACGCACCCGCATCGAAATGTCACGCTCCAGACCGACGACCCGTCAGTGAGGGAAATGTATGTGCCGAATTCTCGCCTACATCGGGCCGGAAGTTCCTTTGGAGAACCTGCTGCTTAAGCCGGAGAACAGTCTCGTCAACCAAACCCTCGACCCAGAGGGTCACCCGCTGCTTCAGCTGGCAGGGTGGGGATTCGGGGCTTGGAGCGACCATCTGCTGAAGCCAGAAGCACCCTTGATCTACCGCCGACCCATGCCTGCCTTCTATGACGACAACGCCGAAGGAATCATTCCGAGTCTGCAGGCGAGCACGCTGCTCGCTCATGTGAGAGCAGCCGACTACCACGCAGGCACTGTCCTGGCCGACGAGAATTGCCACCCCTTCTCCTACCAGGAGACCCCCTGGATCGTTGCTCAGAACGGCGACCTGCCGAACTGGATACTCCTGCAGAGGGAGCTGCTGCGGCACTGCAAGGACAAGTACCTGGAGCAGATGCGGGGCACTACTGACACAGAATTTCTCTACGTGCTTCTCCTCTCCCTGCTCGAGGGTGACAGCGACGAGGACGTTCAACGCGGATTCGAAGAGATGCTGCGGCTGATCATCCAGGCGATGAAAGATCTCGATCTCGTCGAACTGGCCAAATTGAAGATGGCCCTGGTTTCCCCGGACCGCATTATCGGGGTCAACTTTGGCTCAGGACACCAGGGCGAAACTGATCCGGCCGGGGATTGGAGAAAGTTGCGAGAATCCGGCCCGGGCACAGATGACTACGCTCTCTCGATGCTCTTGGAGCCGATGTACCTGCTGATGGGTCGCAACTTCGAGAAAGACAAGACGTCCTACGACTTCGAGGTGAGTACCGTCGAGGATGCGACGGCCGTCATCTTCGCCTCCGAGCCCTTGACTGAAGCCACCGATGACTGGTCGACCTTGGAATTCGGTGAGATCGTGTTCCTCGAGAAGAAGGGCGCGAACATCACGAGGAACGTCAATAAGTTGAAGGTGTAGTGCCGACGATCAGCGAGAACGCCCCAGGAGAATGAAAGTGCAACACCGACCGCCACGCACCTGCAACCAGACCGCGCGGATCGCGGCATGTCCGGATGGCCGCAGCGCACGCTATCTGCGACATGTCCGGACGAGCGTAGCTGCCCGCAACGCGGCAACATGAGAGGGCGGTTGACTTGTTGAGTGGGCGAAAAGTCGCCGCGTCGGAGGGCGGCAGCATGTTTCGTCATCGATCAGATTCGGGCTCGAAAAGCAAGGAGACAGAGCCGACATCCCGTGTGGAGTATGTCCTTGCAGCCTGCATTGCCCAGGCTTTTATGGCTGTAATGACGCTGATGGCCGGGTTGGGGTGGGGGGTTGGACCTGCACCGTGGCCACGTCCCAGACCTTGTTGGCATTCGTACCAATCCTATTGTTGACGGCGGTCCGGCCCCCTTGGTTACTTGCCATTCCCCTGCTCTCCGCGATATTGAGCGTAGTGCTCGCGGTAATCGGCAATTACCTCGGTCATGGCGGCTCGTAGCCGTTACCCCGAGGCAACCCAAGGACTGCCAGAATACGCAGCGACCGCCCAGGAGGCCGCCGAGATCCTCGGCGTCGCGGTGACCACGCTCTACGGCCTGGCACAGCGCGCCCCAGTCTCGTTCGGTACGTCCCGTCGGCGGGGCGGGATTCGTCCGACTCTCGACATCACCGACCGCATCGCGGCACCAGCGTGCGTCAGGTGCGGAGCACAGGTGTTCAGCCGCGCGGGCGCATGGGGCCGGTTCGCGCGGGCCGGTGCGGGGTGGCCAGCAGCCGCTTAGTTACGCCGTCGGGACTTTCGACCCGAGGGGATTGAGTCCTCGTGCTCATGGCGGTGGCCGGGGCGTGCCGCACGCTGGAGGAAGCCAGGAGAGTCACCCAGGCACACCTGCGCACACCTGCCCGGGGTGAGGATGTTCCTGAAATGCAGGAGGAAGCCATGCATCAGGGCACTCGGGTCGCCGCCGTGCTCGCGGCCGCCGCCCTCACCATCACCATGCCCGCCGCCCAGGCGGCCAAGGACTCCACCGCCGATGGCACCGGAGACGTCTGGAGCGTCACTTGGGACGAGAGCACCGCGAGCGAGCCGGAGCCTGTTCCCTCGACCAAGAGCGTGAACGTCGATCTGACCAAGACGGTGGTCACCCACGGACCCAAGGCCATCCGCGTCGTCGCCCACTACGTCAACCTGAAGAAGACCGGCGACGGATTCAACTTCGTCGTTTATACCCGCGACAACAAGGGCCGCAAGACCTGGTCCTCGGTCCTCGTGGAGCCGCCGAGGTGGCGCGGGTTCAGTATCTTGATGACCAGGGACAGCTACGGCTGCAAGCGATTCCGACACACCATCGACTACGCCGCAAACACCATCACCACGCGGGCCCCACGGCGTTGCATGGGCAAGCCCCGCTGGATCAAGTACAAGGCCCTGGCACAGTCGTGGACCATGATCGATGAGTCCTCGGGGACCTGGTTCGTGGACGACGCGCGCAGTGACCAGGCGGTGCCGAAAGGATGGTCGGGCCGCATCCGTCGAGGCTGACGCAAGAGGACACGGAGCACCGTCCCGTGAGTCTTGCTGGGCAGAAAGATGCATCCGCTCATCGGCACGGCAGAACTTCACCATCGGCGGCATGGTCGGACGAGAGGCTTGCTTGGCCCGCACCAGAAGCAAGCGCTCTAAAAGCGATCCGTTCTCGATGACGTGTGGTCGGTTGTCGACGGGATCGAACTCGACCAGGGGCCCCATGTCAGAGACCAGACAGTTACGTTGTTGGGCGGGAGATCAAGACGCCGGTGTGGGCGGAGGGAGCCGTCGATGGAGGACTGGCGGAAGATCAAGCGGGCGGTGTTCGCGCGGCACAGCAATCCGTGGAGCGCGTGGACGAGCGCGCCGCTGATGCTCGTCCCGGTGTGGCGACGCAGCTGGCGCGACGCCGCGCTGGTCGGTGTATGGATGGCCCTCAACCCGGTGGTGTTCGGCAAACCCTCGCACGAGCGGGCATGGGCGACCCGGGCGGTGCTTGGTGAGGAGCAGTGGATCGCCCATCGGCCGCTGGACACCGCGATGGCGGTCGACGTCGCCGCGACCGCCGCGGGGCTTGCCGCGATGGTCGCCGCCCGCCAGCGCCGCGCGATCCCTGCCGCGGCAGCCACGGTGTTGGAGATGGGGCTGCTGATGGCGTACTGGGAGCTGATGGCTCGCTACTACGACCGAAACGGTGGTGTGCGTTGCAAGTCCTGATCATGACGCTGGGCACCGCAGGGCGGTCCAGCTGGCTGCCCTGAGCTATCACTCACTGCGGGACGTCACTATTGCTGACGGAATCAGATGTTCTTGAGGTGGGAATATCCGTCCCGACAGCGGCGTGAGCGGACGTTAGGACGCGGTCCAGCCTGGGCAGGGCGCGTCCTCGACAAGGGGCATCCACTTGTCGCGTCCTCCTGCGAACGTGAAGTGGTAGTGGACCCGATACGCGGAGCCGAGTTCGTTCTGCAACTCCCTGCTCAGGTGTACGCCGCGACCGTCAAAGTCCCACATGTCCAGGTCGCGGTCGCCTCCGTCAGCTGCCGACGATGACTGAGTCTGCAACGGACACACACTCAGCAAGCGTGAATCTGCAAGAGGCAACGTCGCGAATCTGAAAACGAGAGAGTCGAGACTTACGTAGCCTGACTGGATGAAGGAATCGCCTCGGGAGAACCTGCGACTACTCCTGTCCGAGCCCATCGACTGCCTTGCGGATCCCTACCCCGCAGGCGCCTCGCTGGGCGCCGCACTACTCCGTCGGGGCGTGACAACACCCGCGGATCTTCTCGCGGAGGTGCCTACGTCGTACTCCATCTGGGGCGGAGAAGCGGACCTCCGTCCCGCGATGGGTGCGGCACGGCGTTCGGAGTCACGGCAGGCCGAGCAGGAGCGACTCGCGACCTATGGAGACCCGACCCCTCAAGATGTAGACGACACGATCGCTCAGAACGCCTTCGTGGAGGGGGTCTATACAAGGTCGCCGGACTGCGACCGCGTCAACGCTGAACGGCAGGCGCAGCAGGGCGGCGAGCCGATGGAGTTTGGGAATCTCGCAACGCAGTTTGGTGATGTCCACCTGTTCGGCGTGCCGCGTCAACTCTCGGGTAGCCGGGTGTGGACCCTTTCGCGGGTAAGCCCTGACGATGAGATGAACCCGATGCTCTTCAACCATCAGGTCTTTTCCACGCCGCTCTCGGAGGTCATCCCGCGCTGGCGAGGGATGACGCTCGCGATGTCTATCGCACGACTACTGCTCACGGCTGAGATCTTCGGCCGCCTGGATTCGCTGGCGAGCGGCGACGAGTTCCAACACATTCACGCGCTGTCACTACTTCACACCCCCACCTCACTCGCTTCTACGCACGTCGACGAGCAGTCAATCGCTCAGGCGCTGAAGTGGCTCGGTTCCTTGGCTACAGAACCAGCGATCTCGGAAGACGCCGCCGACCAGTTGCGGTCAGGTCCTCCCGTCCTTCCGGCTCCTCGGATGATCAAGGGGCACGCCGCCGCGGAGGAGTACGTCGCTGACGTTCTGGCCGCGCTGGGGTTCAGACACGTCTCCCGGACCCCCACCGGCGCGGACGGTGGTGTCGACGTGACAGGTGATGGCCTTGTCGCTCAGGTGAAGATGGAAGCGCTCCCTACCGGGCGCGATCGCCTCCAGGCTCTGTTCGGCGTCGCGACGGTGGAAAACGCACGTGCGGTCTTTTTCTCCCTCTCGGGCTACACAGCCAACGCGGTCGCCTGGGCAGACCGCGCAGGTGTTGCGCTGTTGTCGTTCGGCTACGACGGTGCGATTCTCGCCGAGAACGCCGAGGGGAGACGGATCCTCTCCCAAGGTGCCTGAGGGCGCGAGTTTGGGTGAGGCTCTGGTCGAGACGCTCCGGCGACATGGGTAGCAGCGGACGCTCTCGGCGGTGAAGTGAACTCGATGGAGATCCCGGAACCACCGCTCAAGGCTGGTAGACACTAGGTCCGCACGGTGCGGGCCAACAGGGGGACTTTTCGAGGTATGTCTATGAGTTCGAACGGCAGGCAGGGGCCAGCCACCGGCTTGACTCCGTGCGCCGTCGTGGTCGACACCCGCAACGTCAAGGGCATGCTCAACGACGTATTCGGGGTGACCCGGGCTAAGGCGACCGCGCGAGGGATCAAGGACGCCGTGCGGATGTACGGCTTTGACGCCGTCGAAATCCATGCCGGCGTCGCTACGAGTTCTCCGAAGAAGAGTGTCTCGGACAAGGTCACCGACATGCTGGCTAAGAACTGCGTCTACCGCGATCGCTTGGCCGCCGATGGGGTGAAGGTCCTGGAGGGCTATCTCGTTGAGCGCGATAGCCAGGTAGAGGAGAAGAAGATCGACGTGCTCCTCGCTCTACAGGTCGCCGACATCGTCGACCGGATGCAGCAGGGCGAGTCCCGGGCCCGCTGCATCGTCGTGCTCTCTGAAGACATGGACCTCATGCCTTCCTACGAGTACGCCGCCGCGCGAGACGTCCATGTCTACGCGGCTGCGAACGACACCATTTGTTTCCGCGCTGACCAGGAGAAGTGGCTGCTGCTTCACGAGGGGGCTATCCGGGTCCTCGGCGAAGAGGACGACAGCCAGGGCAGCCCGACTCGCCGGTATCTGGCGCGTTTGGCACTCGGCACGAGCCGCAGCGGCCTTCCGACGAAATGGAAGGCTGTGTGGGACCAGCGGCCCGGGACCGTCACTCTGATGAACAACAGGGGGGTCCGCGGAACCATGTACTCCCCAGAAGCCCTGATCCACGGAACCTCGCTCGACCTATTCGCGACCGAGATCCGATTTCCCGAGAACGGGCCGACGTTTCCCGAGGTCGTCCTCTCGACCTCCGCCCCCGGCCCTGGCTTGATGAACGGAGTCCGAGAAGCGACCGTGACCGCTTGGACCACTCCTACGAAGGTCCGGGCGAAATTCGATGACGGCAGCCAGTGCAGCGTTTCGGTCTCACCCGGCAGCGTCCTGCAAGGCGATCAGATCGCAGTGTGGACCACCGAACGCTCCACTGGCCACGCTCACTACTACATCGGACCAGTCTCCGCGCTCACCCTGCCCGACACGTGGCCTGCCAGCACCGCCATCTCAACCGCCACTATCTCAGGCAACGGCGACACGACCTTCTGGGAAGCACACCTTGAGGACGCGACCGCAGTGCGGGTTCAGCGGACGTGGCTCACTCACGCGGGCCCCGGTGATCGCGTCGCAGTTGCGCTTGCCGGAGTCCACCCGGGCACCGGTGCTCTTCACACCATGCCGTTGTGCTGCTGCCTCCCGCGAGAATTACAATAAAGAAACTCGTTGCTGGTTATTGACTTGGCTACGTGGAGTGCCGATAGTCCTACTGCGAGCCCGTACGGGTTGTCGCAAACACGCTGTGCCGGACACTGGGCCGGTCGAGAAGGGGTGGAGCCACCGGCTCCGCCCCTTCTTTGCATCCCCTGGCCTTACTCACGGTGTCGCGAAACCGCTCCCGTGTGACCGCCACTGGTGCGGCCATCTCGCGAAGGATCCCGGAGCGGTGGACCTCGTTGGAACCTGACGGCGCGTCGTCGGCCGCCTCACATAGGGCCAAGTTGGAGTTCGGCGGCGAAGGTGCCATCATCTAAGTGTGAGCCCGAGAGGGTTGTCACACATTCGCAGTGCCGGACTTTGGGCCGGTCAAAGAGGGACGAAGCCGTTGGCCTCGTCTCTCTTTGCGTTACGGCCCCAAGCCGGCTGCGGAGCGCGGTGAGGGACATGAAGCGCTAGTGACGGCCGGGCTGTTTCGCCAACGAGGGCGGCGACTAGAGGACCCGGTTCGGCCGGGTCGGCGCCCTTCGTCGTCGGCGACTTCCGTCGCGACGCTTCTCGGCACTACTACACCTGCGGGCGCGAGATGAGCGCGTTGAGAGCCGTCGCTGTTGCAAGCAGCGTGGGGATCCCAGCGGCAAGACGTTCACTGCTGCCACTGTCACTCCCTACATCTCCCCGGCCCCCCGCCCGGATGCGTAGAGCCCAGAGGGCGCCCCCTGGTGGAGTCGCCTGAACCCGACTCGGGTCATCGCTCGACGCTCCGACATCGAGCACCGAACGACTCCGACTCATCGTGTCATCGACCCCTGTGCCGCCGAAGCCGTTACGGCCGACAGAGCCCGTCCCCAGGGCCCCGGTGTGAGGCCCTCACCGGGGCTGGACGGGGCTTCTCAGGGCTGAGTATGCAAAAATTGCAGATTGGATCGGTCCATTGCAGATTCGCCGATCGTCGGCTGCCGACGATCAGCGAAAACGCAAGAGCGTGACGCCCCAGGGGCCCGAGTGTGCAACGCCGACCGCCGCGAATCTGCAACTTAGAACCGCGCGGATCGCGGCAGATGCGGACGGTGAGTCTCAGCAGAACCCTGTCAGGTAGAGAACTTGCACACCGGTCCCGTCTTCCCAGACACCGGCGTTCCACCACTCATGCTTGTCCAACTGCTTGTGGGTGGGCTCCGTCGAAATCACGTGGGGCCGGACTGCTTCCCACGTCCTCTTGGCCTCGTCTCCGTCGAACCACTCGAACTGTCCCGTGCTGTACATCTCTAGTACGAGGGGTGCCCCTGCGTTCACAAGTTCGTCAGCGACGTTGCGCTTCGCCTTCGTGCCGCGACGGGTGTACCCGCGTCCATCTGCCCCGGTGACCTTGCCCTGGTCACGATGCTCGGGGCGTTGACACTGGCTCAGGTCCGTACCCATGGGTCTCACGATAGGTAGTCGGTGGCGATGCTGCACACGCGGCTTGTCCGGAGGCGCGCTCCGCTTTCTGCCATCCTGCGGAGGTGGAATTCAAGGACGCGGCTGCACGCTTCTGTGAGGTCATCGAGGCTGCCGAGAGTTACGACCGTGAGAACTTTGTGACCGCGGTGGTGCCCCGGCTCGCCGACCTGATTGCGGCTGCCGCTGCGATGCAATCTGTCGTACTTCCTGAGGGAGAGGACTACGACTGTCCTTCGATATCGCTTGAGGATTGGCGCGAACGGTTCAGGGCGGTGGGTCATGTGCTCGGTGACTGGGACATCTATTGGGTGCTCGACCCGTTGGCTATCGATGACGGGGAGGCCGACCCAGAGGTCATGGCCGGAGACTTGAACGACGACCTTGCGGACATCTGGCGCGACCTGAAGGCCGGACTGCGAGGCTTGGAAGCGGGGGGCCCAGAGGTGTCCATCCGGTGGGAGTGGAGGTGGGGCTTCTACAACCACTGGGGAGAACATGCCACTGCAGCCCTAGGTGTCTTGCACGCACGGAAGTCCGAGATGTATTACCGCCCACGGCCGTCATCGGCCTGACCGCGCTACGCGGCATGAGCGTGCGTCAGGTTTATTCGAGTATCCGCATCGCCTCGCGGACGCTCGCGGTGTACGGAGACGCCTCCCACCTGTCAGAGATGTCGTTCCATTCGCCAATAATCGCGTTCGCGGCTTGGGCGGTCAGGTCACCTTGGCCGTAGTGCAGGACGAATGTGAAGACTCTTCGTTCGGCGGACACAACGATGCCAAACTCCTGGTCTCCATCATCGGGAAAGAGGTCGGCCAGCACGTCCCTCGACACATTGACGCCCTGGGCGGGCAAGAGTTGCCTGAGTCGCTTGTAGGGCTGGTCCTCAGATGTGCGGAGCAGTTGGGTTGAGAGCATCGCGGTCGTCTGAGGCACGCTTCAAGGCTATCCACACATCCGCTCATCGGCAGATCCGGCCGCTTCGTGTAACCCGCAGCCGAAGCCAATTTGCAAAGATTGCAGATTGGATCGGTCAATTGCAGATTCGCCGATCGTCGGCATCGGCATCAGCGCGCTCAGTGCGCCATGTCGACGAAGCGTGAGTAATGCCCCTGGAACGCCACGACCACGTCACGTGTGGGCCCGTTGCGATGCTTGGCCACGATCAGGTCGGCCTCACCGGGGCGGGTCGACTCCTTCACGTAGGCGTCGTCGCGCTGCAGGAGGACGACCAGGTCGGCATCCTGCTCGATGCTGCCTGACTCACGAAGGTCCGAGAGCATCGGGCGCTTGTCCGAGCGCTGCTCGGGTCCACGGTTGAGCTGGGAGAGCGCGATGACCGGGATCTCGAGCTCCTTGGCGAGGAGCTTGATCTGGCGGGAGAACTCCGAGACCTCGAGCTGGCGGGACTCGACCTTCTTGCCCGACGACATCAGCTGCAGATAGTCGATGACGACCAGGCGCAGGTTGTGGCGCTGCTTGAGCCGGCGCGCCTTGGCGCGGATCTCCATCATCGTCATGTTCGGGCTGTCGTCGATGAACAGCGGGGCGGAGGAGACCTCGCCCATCTTCCGGGCGAGCTTGGCCCAGTCATCGTCGTTCATGTTGCCGTTGCGCATGTGGTTGAGCGGGATCTTCGCCTCGGCCGACAGCAGACGCATCGTGATCTCGTTGCGCGTCATCTCCAGGCTGAAGATCACGCTGGCCATGCCGTGGTGGATCGACGCCGACCGGCACAGGTCCAGGGCCAGGGTCGAGTTGTGGGTGGGAATGCTCCCCGGTCCGGCGAGGTAGAGGTGGTCGGGTGCGTCGACCTGGACGCACCGCACCGGCACCGACGCCACCGGCGTCACGGCCTCGACCTTCACCTGCGAGCCGTCCGGCATTGCGATGACGTGCAGCGCGTCCCCGGCAGCAGCCAGATCACGGGTCGTCACCACGCTGGTGTGCGACAACGACGCACCATGCGCAGTTGTCGCGCCCGCGCACCCCGCCGAGGCCCCACAACTGCGCACGGTGTGCAGTTCTGGGGCGGTCGTCTCGATGGCCCACTGGTGCTCCGCGTCCGCGACGATCGTCGTCCCGTCGGAGAAGGCCACCTCGTAGCAGGGCCGGTCCTGCATCACCTGGGTCGCCGCGACGACGCGCGTCGAGAAGCCGTCCGCGCCGTACAGCAGGTCCCCGACCTGGACCTCGCCCATCGTCGTCCCGCCGGTGGGGGTCGGGAGCGGGGTGTCGAGCGCCAGCGCCTTCCCCATCGCGGGACGCGCGGCGATGATGATCATCTGACCCGGGTGCATGCCGTTGGTCAGCTCGTCGAGGTCGGCGAAGCCGGTGGGGACGCCGATCATCTCGCCGTCGCGGTTGGAGATGGCCTCGATCTCGTCGAGGGTGCCCTCCATGATCTCCGCCAGCGGGGCGTAGTCCTCCGAGGTGCGCTTGTCGGTGACCCGGTAGACCTCCTCCTGGGCGCGGTCGACGACGTCGTCGACCTGGCCCTCGCCCTGGTAGCCCATCTGGGCGATGCGGGTGCCGGCGTCGACCAGCCGCCGCAGGATCGCCTTCTCGCGGACGATCTCGGCGTAGTAGCCGGCGTTGGCCGCGATCGGCACCGACGCCGAGAGCGTGTGCAGGTACGGCGCCCCGCCCACCCGCTGGAGCTCGCCGCGGCGCTGGAGCTCGGCCGAGACCGTCACCGGGTCGGCCGGCTCGCCGCGCCCGTACAGGTCGACGACCGCGTCGAAGACGACCTCGTGGGCCGGGCGGTAGAAGTCAGTCCCGCGGACCGCCTCGATGACGTCGGCGATCGCGTCCTTGCTCAGCAGCATCGACCCGAGGACCGACTGCTCGGCCTCGTTGTCCTGTGGAGGCATCCGGTCGCCCCCACCGCCACCGCCGCCGCCTCGGAAGTCGGGCTCGACCGGGTTCGCCCAGTGCGACGGCTCGTCCTGCTCAGGCCCCCGCGAGAACTCGGCCACGCTCACTGCTGCTCCCCTCGTCGACCTCTCGGCCTCGCGCCATCCGGCGCTGTGACCCCTGCTCGCGACGCTAGGTGCGGCCTCCGACATGGCCGTCCGGAACTGGGGAGAGCCGTGACCGTACGTGCGCCGGCGGGCCGCTGACCAGTCCGTCATCCACAGGCCCTGGGGATAACTACCGTCTGCCTGTGCAACCCGCCGCAGAACATGTGCACAGCCTGTTCACCGATCTGTGGAGAACTTTTCCGGATTCACCGTAAACACGGCGCTGACCTGCGGAAATGCTGCTCGACGCGTGTGGAACCGAGAAAGTTTCGGGTCGTCTCGTTCTCCGTCCGTTCGCCCGCCGTTCCCGGATCGGCATGTCGACATGGCGCTTCGGGGTTGACACGGGACAGCGATGTCCACAAGAAGGGCCTAGTTACGCACAGGGCGTTACCGGGCCGCGCAGCGTGGCGGCAATGGTCCGATCGGACCATTGCCCCATCCCTCCCAGCGGCGATCGGGACTACCCCGCACCGGCCCACCCCGGACCCGTCCGGGCCACCCGGCCCGAGGAGGGCGAGGATGGGCGCGTGGTCGACACCGAGCGGACCGGCGCGCCGCCGGGGGAGGGACGGGCCCTCGACCGGGAGATCCTGCGACTGGCCGTCCCGGCCTTCCTGGCGCTCATGGCCGAGCCGCTCTACCTGCTCGCCGATGCCGCGATCATCGGCCATCTCGGCGCCGCCCAGCTCGCCGGCCTCGGCATCGCCGGCGCGATCCTGCAGACTGTCGTCGGCCTGTGCGTGTTCCTCGCCTACGGCACCACCGCCGCCGTGGCCCGGCTGCTCGGGGTCGGCGACCTGCGCTCCGCGCTCGCCCAGGGCATCGACGGGCTCTGGCTCGCCGTCCTCATCGGGGCGGTGGCTACCGCCGCCGGGCTGCTCCTGCTCGATCCGCTCGTCCGCGCCTTCGGGGCCGACGACGCGATCACCGACTACGCCATCGACTACCTGCAGTGGGCGGTCCTGGGCATCACCCCGCTCCTCCTCCTGCTCGCCGCCACCGGCGTACTCCGCGGGCTCCAGGACACCCGCACCCCCCTGGTCGTCGCCGTCGCCAGCAACGCCCTGAACGTCGTCCTCAACCTCGCCCTCGTGTACGGCGCCGGGCTGGGCATCGCCGGCGCGGCCATCGGGACGGTGGTGGCCCAGAGCCTCGGCGCCGCCGCCCTCGTCGTGGTCGTCGTGCGCGCCGCCCGCCGGGAGGGGGCGCCCCTCGCTCCCGACCTTCCGGGCATCCGCCAGGCGGCGCGGGTCGGCGTACCACTGCTGGTGCGAACGCTCACGCTGCGCGCGTCGCTGCTGGTCACCACCGTCGTGGCCGCCGGCGCCGGGGGCGTCGAGCTGGCCACCCACCAGCTCGCGCTCACCCTCTGGGGCTTCCTCGCCTTCGCCCTCGACGCCGTCGCCATCGCCGCCCAGGCCCTCACCGGGCGCGCCCTCGGGGCCTCCGACGTCGCGTTGACCCGGCGGCTGACCGCCCGCATGGTCCGGTGGGGGTGGGCCAGCGGCATCGTCACCGGGGTACTGCTCGCGGTCTCCGCCCCCTGGCTCGGTCCCCTGTTCTCCGGCGACCCCGCCGTCCACGCGGCGCTCGTGCCGGTCCTCCTCGTGGCAGCCGCCGCGCAGCCGGTCGCCGGCGTGGTCTTCGTCCTCGACGGGGTGCTCATCGGCGCCGGCGACGGCCGCTACCTCGCCTGGGGCGGCCTGTGGGTGCTGCTCGCCTTCGCACCGGTGGCCCTGGCCGTCCCGCTGCTGCCCGGCTCGACGCTGGTCCTGCTCTGGGTGGTCTTCGGCGTCTTGTTCATCGGCGGACGCGCCGTGGTCCTCGTGACCCGTGCCCGCGGAGACCGCTGGCTGGTGACCGGCACCGGGACCGGGCGCGGCCGGCCCCGCACCTAGGATCGCCGCCATGTCCCCGCTCCAGCAGGTCGCGATGGGACTCGTGATCGTGGGGCTCACCGCGCAGGCCGGGGATTACGACCTGCTCCCCGACCCCCTCGGCTGGGCGCTCGCGGTGGGGGGCGTCGTACGGCTGCGGAACCGGCTGCCGTCCGCCGGAGCCCTGCTGGGCCTCGCGGTGCTTGCCGCCGTCGTCGGGCTTCGGCCCTACCTCGAGCTGATCGGCAGCGAGCTGGACGTCGAGCTCGAGCCGGCCCTGGCGTGGGCGGTCTCGCTCCCGCAGGCGCTCTTCTGCCTCCTGCTGGCCCGCGGTCTGGCCGCGCTGGCCCGCGACCCCGGGGAGGGCATCGCCCCCGACGAGTACCGCGCCCGCTGGTTCTCCGGGCTGACCCTGGCCTTCGGCGTCGTGGCCCTGGCGCCCGCGGTGGTCGTCGGCGGTGGTCTCGAGGACGCCTACGGCATCGTCGCGTTCATTGCGGTGCTCTCCCTGCTCACCCTCATCTACCAGCTCTTCCGCGTGCACGCCCAGCCGTGGGTCGAGCCGGCGGAGGCCGCCGGGTGAGCCGCTGGACCCCCGACGTCCGCACCGGCCTGCTCTGCGCCGGCGTCGGCCTGCTCATGATCAGCACGTTCGTGCCGCTCGGCGGCGCCGACCTCACCGACGACGGCATCGGCCTGCTGCTGCTCGCCGCCGCAGGCCACCACCTGCGCTCGCGCCCCCTCCTCGTCGCCGGCGTCCTCGCCGCGGTGCTGCGCCAGGCCGAGTACGGCGGGATGCTGGCCTACCTGCACGAGTACACCCACGAGTGGTGGTACGCCGCTGCCGCGGCCGCCACGGCGATGGAGGGGCTCGTCGTCGTCCTGTTGGGCGTCGCCGTCGCCCGGACGGGGCTGGTCCCCCGTCGCCGGCGGCTCCTCGCGACCGTCGTCCTCGCGGCGTACGCCGGGGTGGTCGCCCTGCGCGTGGTCCTGCTGGTCCTCGCCGACCCCGGAACCCTCGTGGCGGGCTTCCTGCTCCAGGCCGGCCAGGCGGTGGTGGTCGGGGTCCCGCTCCTCGGCGCGGTGGTCTGCCTGGTGGCGCGGGAACGGACATCCCACGCTTTTCCTGCGCCGGCGCCGGCGCTGCCGTAGTCTCTGGGCCGACGCCGTAACTCGGGATCTACGCGGTCGCTGCTCCCCGCCCGCTCGCTTCCCGGAGGTCCCTCTCGTGGCTGCCCGTCCTGCCCGCTCCATCCTCCGTACCGCGGTGGTCTCCCTGGCCCTCGTCGGCGGGACCCTCGTCGTCACGCCGGCCCCCGCCAGCGCCCTCCTGCCCTGCGGGACTCTCCTCACGCCGCCCTGTTCCGTAGCGCCGGACACCGTCATCACCGGCATGACGCCGACGCCCAACAGCGCCAACTGGGTCAATCGCCGCACGGTCGAGGTCACCTTCGACCACTCCTACCCCGAGGGGCAGGGGCCGCCGGCCACGGACGGCGACGGCAACCCCACCGGCCCGACCACCTACGAGTGCCGGCTCCAGGCGCCCGAGCCCCAGGACTGGGCACCCTGCACCAGCCCCAAGGCCTACACCGGCCTGCCCGACACCGACCGCGGCCAGCCCTCGGCCGTCCACACGATCGGCGTCCGCGCCGTGCACCCCGACGGCACCAAGGACGCGACCCCGGACTCGGTCAGCTTCCGCCTGGACGCGACCGAGCCGGACACCCACCTGCTCGGCGCCCCCACCCTCGTCGGCCCCCGGCAGAACCTGCTCCTCGACAACACCGCGACCTTCCAGTACGCCGTGCTGAACCACTCCGACGAGACCAACGGCGACCCCGTGTTCCGGTGCACCTTCGACGGCCGGGCGCTGCCGTGCCCGGACACCCGGAAGAAGACGAACGGCGCCCGCACGATCACCGGCATCAAGGCCGGTGACCACCGGTTCACCGTCGCCGGCGTCGACCAGGCAGGCAACGCCTCCCGGCCCCCCGAGGCGTTCGCCTTCCACACGCCGTACAACCGGGTCGGAACTCGCCGGCAGATCAATCGCATGTGGACCCGCGTCGCCGCGCCGGGCCACTACCTCGACGACTACGTGGTCACCCGGAAGAAGGGCAGCGTCCTGTCGCGGAAGTTCCGCAACTTCAACGAGGTCTACCTGATCGTCGCGAAGGGTCCCCGGCACGGGCGGATCCGGGTCGACATCGGCAACACCCGGGTGCGGACGGCGAAGCTGAGCGCGAAGAAGTTCCAGCGCAAGCGGATCGTCAAGGTCAACATCCCCGGTGGTCGCCGCACCACCGGCCGGATCAAGGTCACGGTCATCAGCCCCAGCGGCCGCACGGTGATGATCGACGCCATCGCGGTGCGCTGAGACCACCCCCGAACGCGACAGCGCCCCTTCCTCCCGCGGGAGGAAGGGGCGCTGTCTTCGTGGAGCAGGTGGTGCGGGTCGCCTCAGGCGGAGACGACGTTGAGCTGGACCTTGGCGTCCACCTCGTCGTGCACCTTCACGGTGACCTGGTGCGCACCGAGCGCCTTGATCGGGTTGCCGACCACGATGGTCCGCTTGTCGATCGTGGTGCCGCTCTCGGCGATCGCCGCGGCGATGTCGGCCGGGGTGACTGCGCCGAAGAGGCGACCGCCCTCGCCCGAGCGGACGCGAACGTTGACGTTCGCGTTCTCGAGCGTGGCCTTGATCTGCTTGGCGTGGTCGAGGTCGGCGACCGCCCGCGACGCACGCGCCGCGCGGATCGAGTCCACCGTCTTCTGGGCGCCGCGGGTCCAGCTGATCGCGATGCCGCGGGGGACGAGGTAGTTGCGGCCGTAGCCGTTCTTGACCTCGACGACGTCACCGGCACTGCCGAGGCCGGTGACCTCCTGGGTGAGGATGAGCTTCATGTTTCCGTCTCCTCTCAGCGACCGGTCGAGGTGTAGGGCAGGAGCGCCATCTCGCGCGCGTTCTTGATCGCCATGGCGATCTTGCGCTGCTCCTGGACCGTGACGCCGGTGACCCGACGCGCGCGGATCTTGCCGCGGTCGGAAATGAACTTCCGCAGGAGCGCGGTGTCCTTGTAGTTGATCGTGGTGACGCCCGCAGCCTTGAGGGGGTTCTGCTTCTTCTTCGGCTTGCGGACAACTGGCTTCGCCATTGTGGTGCTCTCTCTCTGTTCAGAGCCCGGCGCTTAGCGGACCTGTGGGGCCCACGCCGGAATGGTCGCGGCGGGTCCGAGAGGACCCGACCGTGGTGTGGATCAGAAGGGGGGCTCGTCGCCGGCGCCGGATCCACCGGTCGCCCACGGGTCGTTCCCACCCTGGGGCGCTCCGCCGCCCTGGCCGCCACCCTGAGGTGCGCCGCCGTACCCGCCGCCCTGCGACGAGCCGGTGGCCCACGGGTCGTTGCCGCCCTGGGGAGCCCCACCCTGCTGGCCGCCCCCGCCGCCGCCGTACCCGCCCCCGCCGGAGCGGGAAGCCTTGGTGACCTTGGCGGTGGCGTACTTCAGGGAAGGGCCGACCTCCTCGACGTCGATCTCGAAGACCGTGCGCTTCTCACCCTCGCGGGTCTCGTACTGCCGCGACTTCAAGCGGCCCTGGACGACGACCCGCATGCCGCGCTGCAGCGACTCCGCGACGTTCTCCGCGGCCTGTCGCCAGACCGCGCAGGAGAGGAACAGCGCGTCGCCGTCCTTCCACTCGTTGGTCTGCTTGTCGAACGTGCGCGACGTGGACGCGATGCGGAAGTTCGCGACGGCCGCCCCCGAAGGGGTGAACCGCAGCTCGGGGTCGTCGACGAGGTTGCCCACGACGGTGATGACGGTCTCGCCAGCCATGTCAGGTCTCCGGATCTGCTGCGTTGGGTGAGGTCAGGGTGACGGTAGGCGCCGGCACCGACTGTCGACCAGGGGTCGAGCTGCGATGTGGACGGCGCCCAGGACGTCGAGCCTCAGCTGGGGTCGGCGGGAGCCTCGGGAGCTGCCTCGGCCGGAGCCTCGGGAGCGGCCTCGGCGGGAGCCTCGGCGGTGACCTCGGCGGCGCGCATGACCTTGGTGCGGACGACCGACTCGTTCAGGCCGAGCTGGCGGTCGAGCTCCTTGACCGAGGCAGGCTCGGCGGTGAGGTCGATGACTGCGTAGATGGCCTCGGACTTCTTGTTGATCTCGTAGGCCAAGCGGCGGCGTCCCCAGACGTCAACCTTCTCGATGGATCCACCATCGTTGCGGATGACGTTCAGGTATGTGTCGAGCGAAGGCGCGACGGTGCGCTCGTCAGTGTCGGGGTCGAGCATGACCATGACTTCGTAGGCACGCAAAGCGATCTCCACCTCCTTCGGACTCAAGCGGTCACGGCGTTTCCGTGACAGGAGGACTGTGCGTAGTTCACAGGTCCCGCGGGTCCGGACCGCGTCTGACGGCCGGGGGGTGCGCAGGACCGCGCAAGGCTAGCAGCGTGCCGGCCTGCCGCTGAAATCGTGGCGGCCCCCTACCCTGGCCCGATGAGCGCGCTGCGGATCGGAGCACACGTCGGGCAGGAGGACCCCGTCGCGGAGGCGGAGGCCCGGGGGGCCGACCTCGTGCAGATCTTCCTTGGCGATCCCCAGGGCTACAAGGGCCCCGAGGTCGCGTACGCCGACGGGCCCGAGGCGCTGCGGGAGCGGCTCGAGGCGGCGGACGTGGACCTCTACGTCCACGCGCCGTACATCATCAACGTCGCGACGACGAACAACCGCATCCGGATCCCCAGCCGCAAGCTCCTGCAGAAGCACGTCGACGCCGCGGCCGAGCTCGGCGCGAAGGGGCTGATCGTGCACGGCGGCCACGTGAACAAGGCCGACGACCCGGCGACGGGGTTCGACAACTGGCGCAAGGCGGTCGAGGCCACCGACCTCAAGGTGCCGCTGCTCATCGAGAACACCGCGGGCGGCGAGAACGCGATGACCCGCTACCTCGAGCGGATCGAGGGGGTGTGGGCGGCGGTCGCCGATGCCGAGGGGTTCGAGGACGTCGGCTTCTGTCTCGACACCTGCCACGCCCACGCCGGCGGCAACGACCTGGCCGACGTGGTCGAGCGGGTCCGGGCGATCACCGGCCGGATCGACCTCGTCCACGCCAACGACTCCCGCGACGCCTTCGACTCCGGGGCCGACCGGCACGCCAACTTCGGCGCGGGCCAGATCGACCCCGACGCGCTGGCGACGGTCGTCCGCGAGGCCGGTGCCCCGGTGGTCTGCGAGACCCCCGGCGGCGCCGACGAGCACCGCGCCGACTTCGCCTGGCTGCGCGACCGGCTCTAAGGTCGATGACCGTGACCTCCTCCCCTTCCGGACCGCTCGCCGGCCGCCTGGCCGTCTCCACCATCTCTGCCGAGGAGCACCTCGCCTTCCTCGAGCAGCAGGCCGGCGACGGCCGCAGCGTGAGCTTCCTGCAGACCCCCGCGTGGGGAGAGGTGAAGAGCGAGTGGCGCGCGGAGTCGCTGGGCTGGCACGTGGTCTCCCCCGAGGGCGGCACCGAGCTGGTCGGCGCGGGCCTGGTGCTCTACCGCCAGCTGCCCCGCCTGCAGCGCTTCCTGGCGTACCTCCCCGAGGGACCGGTCATCGACTGGGAGAGCGAGGAGCTGGGTGACTGGCTCGCGCCCATGGCCGCGCACCTGGCCGACCAGGGCGCCTTCGGCATCCGCATGGGTCCGCCCGTGGTCACCTGCCGCTGGGACGCGAAGAGCATCAAGGACGCGGTGGCCGACGACGACACCCACCGGCTGGGCGAGGTCCCCCCAACCGAGCGCAGCCAGTCCGGGGCGCGGGTGGTCTCCCAGCTGCGCGAGCTGGGCTGGCGCCCCCAGGCGGTCGAGGGCGGCTTCGCGGCCGGCCAGCCGCGGCACGTCTTCACGGTCCCGCTCGTGGACGCCGAGGGCAAGGCCCTCACCGAGGACGAGGTCCTCGCCGGCATGAACCAGCAGTGGCGCCGCAACATCAAGAAGGCCGCCAAGGAGGGCGTCGAGGTCTCGGTCGGTGACATCACCGGCGACGACCTCGCGACGTTCCACACGCTCTACGTGCACACCGCCGAGCGCGACGGGTTCACCCCGCGGCCGCTGTCGTACTTCCGCACCATGGCCGCTGCCCTCGGCGCCGAGCACCCCGACCGGTTCCGGCTCTACCTCGCCCACCACGAGGGCGACCTGGTCGCGGCCACGATCGCGATCCGCGTCGGCGGCCACGTCTGGTACTCCTACGGCGCGTCCTCGACCGAGAAGCGCGAGGTCCGTGGCTCCAACGCGATCCAGTGGCAGATGATGCGCGACGCCCTCGAGGCCGGCGCCCACGTCTACGACCTGCGCGGCATCACCGACACCCTCGACTCCGACGACCCCACCGTCGGCCTGATCCGCTTCAAGGTTGGCACCGGAGGCGAGGCCGTCGAGTACGTCGGCGAGTGGGACCTCCCGCTGCGCAGCCTCCTCTACCGCGCCTTCGCGCTCTACATGAAGAGACGGTGACCCTGATGATGGTGACTCCGTGCTGAGCCTGTACGTCGACGGGGACCGCTGGCGCGCACACCTGCGGGCCGTGCACGCCGCCCATCCCCGCCTGGTCCCGGTGGCCAAGGGCAACGGCTACGGGTTCGGCGTGGGCCGGCTCGCCCGGCGGGCCACGTGGCTCGGTGTCGACACGCTGGCCGTCGGCACCTACGGCGAGGTCGAGGAGGCCGCGGCGCGCTTCGACGGCGACATCCTCGTGCTCACCCCCTGGCGGCCGTTCGTCGAGGAGCAGTACCCCGAGGCGGTCCGCTCGCCCCGGGTCATCCACACCGTCGGCCGACTGAGCGACCTCGAGGCGCTGATCGCCCGCGGTGACCGCCCCCGGGTGGTGCTGGAGCGGATGACCTCGATGCTCCGCCACGGCTTCGCCGCCCGCGAGCTGCGTGAGGCGGTCGCGCTGTGGGCCGAGCACGGTGGCTGCCGGCTCGAGGGCGTCAGCCTGCACCTGCCCCTGGCGCAGGGGTCGCACCTCTCCGAGGTGGAGCGGTTGATGACCGACGTCGTGGCCGCCGGGGTGCCGGCCAAGCGGGTCTGGGTCTCCCACCTCAGCAAGAGCGAGCTGGCAAGCGTCGAGGCGGCGTACCCGGACTTCGAGGTGCGCCCGCGCATCGGTACCGGCCTCTGGCTCGGCGACCGTGGCGCGCTGCGCGCCCGGGCCACCGTGCTCGACGCCCACCCGGTCGTCCGGGGCGACGAGTACGGCTACCGCGGCCGCACCGCCCCGCGCCACGGCACCATCCTCATCGTCTCCGGCGGTACCGCGCACGGCATCGGCCTGGCGGCGCCCACCGGCCCGAACGACCTGCGCTCGCGGGCCGCCTCCATCGCCAAGGGCGGGCTCGACGCGGCCGGCTTCGTGCGCTCGCCGTACATGATCGACGGCAAGCAGCGGCTCTTCGCCGAACCGCCGCACATGCAGGCCTCGATGCTGTTCCTGCCCGCCGGCTCCCGGGTCCCGGACGTCGGCGAGGAGGTCGACGTGCGCGTCCGCTTCACCGCCACGACCTTCGACCGCACGCTGGTCTCGTGAGCGCCTGAGCCGACCTCAGCGGGGCGGGCCGACCGGGTGCAGGGGGTCGTCGGTGAGGCCGTCGGCCCGGACGGGGTCCCGCCACGGCAGCAGCACGTCGCGCACCACCACGCCGGCCAGCCACAGCTGGGCGGCCACGCGCACCAGGATCGCGAAGGCGTAGAACACGTCGGGCGCACCGCTGCTCGACGGCTCGGTCCAGCCGCCGAGGTGCATCCAGACCATCACGAAGTAGAAGAGCTCACCGGCCTGCCAGATGGCCAGGTCGCGCACCCGCGGGCGGGCGAGCACCGCCAGCGGCAGCAGCCACAGCACGTACTGCGGCGAGTAGACCTTGTTGACGAGCAGGAACGCGAGCACCACCAGGAACGCCAGCTGCGCCACCCGCGGCGTGCGCCGGGCCGCCAGGCCGAGCGCGAGCACGCCCACGCAGGCGCCCGCGAAGAGGAACCATGACGCCACGTTGATCGTGCCCGGCGCCACGTCGTGGCCGAAGGTCTGGGCGACCAGCCAGAGCGAGCCGAGGTCGGCCCCGCGGTCGGCGTTGAACCGCCAGAACACCAGCCACTCGCCGGGTCCGGTCGCCGCGGCGGGCAGGTTGACGACCAGCCAGGCAGCCACCGCCGCCACCAGGGCCCGGCCGAAGCGAGGCAGCTCGCGCCGGCGCAGGCAGACCACGAGGAACGCCCCGAGGAGGAACAGTGGGTAGAGCTTCACCGCGACCCCCAGGCCGACCATCACCCCCGCGAGGGCGGGGCGGTCGCGGGCCCAGGCCGCCAGCGCAGCGGCGACGAGCAGCACCGCCCAGGCGTCCCAGTTGACCAGGAGGGTCACCACGAGCACCGGTGAGCACGCGAAGAGCGCAGCGTCCCAGGGGCGACTCGGCTGCGCCCGCACCAGCAGGTACGCCGCCGCCACGGCCGCCAACCCGAGCGCGAGGGCGTTGAGCGCCACGAACGTCGCGGTCTCCCCGCCACCGCCACCCGCCATCGACCAGAGCTCACCGACCGGTGCGGCGGCGCGCTCGGCGAGGTCCGGCGCGGCGATCCGGTGGGTCACCCAGGCCGTGAGCCAGACCAGGACCGCGATGCCGACGGGGTACTCCATGCCGGGGTAGCGGCCGAAGGTCTCGGCGTACGGCCACACCAGCTCGGCGAACCCACGGGCCGAGTAGAGGTAGGGCAGGTCGGAGTAGCACAGCCGCGCGTAGCGGAGGTCACCGCCGGACCAGTCGGCCGCGACGCAGGGCAGCTTCTGGAGGAAGGCGAGGACCACCGCGCCGGTGGCCATCAGCACCACCACCCGCGCCGGGCTCCACCACGGGTGCCGGAGCCATCGCCGGCCCACGGGCCCCCCGACGCCCTCGCTCCAGGCCCGCAGCGCGGGGTCCTCGTGCGTCGGGTGCACGACCGGGTCGCTCACGCCGGTCCCGGGCGCCGTCGAACGATCCGGCTCAGGCCGCGACGGGCCGGCGGCCCGGCCGTCGTCGACCGCCTGTGTTCCCGCCGTTGCCAGGTGCCGGTCGGGCGCCGTCCTCCTCCGGCTCCTCGTCCGGCTCCTCGGTCGGGATCAGCGTCGGCTCCGGCTCCGGGGTCGGCGTGGGCGTGGGCGTGGGGGTCGGCGTGGGGGTCGGCGTCGGCTCCGGCGTCGGCTCCGGCTCCTCGGTCTCCTCCGGCTGCGCGGGCTCGGGGGCCGGCGGAGGCGGCGGGGGCGCCGGCTCGTGGCCCGAGGACGGCGCGTCGCCGTCGACGAAGACCGGCGGCGGGAAGCTCTCGACGGGACGGCCGTCGTGCCAGATATCCATCGCGGTCTTGAACGTCCGTGCGGGGTACTCGCCGCCAAAGAAGGTCGGCAGGAACCCCTTGAGCTGCTCGTTGCCCTTGCCTCGGACGTACATCACCGCGGTCGCGAGCTGCGGGGTGTAGCCGACGAACCAGGACGAGGAGACCTCGGCCTTGGCGTTGGTCGCGGTGCCGGTCTTGCCGGCCACCGGGCGTCCACCGGCGAGCTGGGCGTTGCGACCGGATCCGTCGGCGACGACCTGCTGCAGGGCGTAGGACACGTCGGCCGCGAGGTCCTCGTCGTAGAGCCGCTTGGTCTTCCGGGGCTCACGAAACTCGACCTCGCCGCGACGGTCCTTGACCTCCTCGATCACGTACCAGCGGCCGCCCTCGCCCTCGTTGGCGATGATCCCGAACGCGTTGGCCATCGAGATCGGGCTGACCACCGCGGACCCGAGCGCGACCCCGGTGACGGGCTCGACGCTGTCCTTGGGGATGCCGAACTTCTCCGCGAGGTCCACGATCGCCCGCGGCCCCTTGTCCATCGCGAGGGTGAGGTCGATGAAGGCGGTGTTGATGGAGTCCGCCGTGGCGGTGATCAGGTTGACCGCGCTGCCGTAGGACTGGTCCCCCTGGTTGCCGACCTCGGTGCCGTCCGCGAGGACGTACGGCGAGTTGCCGTCGAAGGTGTCCTTCAGGCTGAAGCCCTGGTCGAGCCCGGCCGCGAGCCCGAACATCTTGAACGTCGATCCCGGCTGGCCGCCCGCTGCGGCCCAGTTGATCTCGCTGCGCAGGAAGTCGTGGCCCCCGAACATGCCCCGCAGCGCGCCGCTGCCCGGCTCGACCGAGGCCACCGCGACGTGCAGCTTGGGCAGTCCGTCCGGGCGGTTCTCGCGCACGGCCAGGCGCGCGGCGCGCATCGCCGGGCGGGTGAAGGTGGTGGTGACCCGCAGGCCCTGGCTGTCGATCTCGGCGTCCGTGTACCCCTGCTTGAGGAGCTGCTGGCGCACGAACCGCATCATGTGGCCCTTCTGGCCGGCGTACCGGTTCGAGGCCTTGACCTTCGGGAACTTCGGCAGCCGCTCCGCCGCCTCGGCGGCCTCGGCGGCGTCCACGGACTCCGTCTCGGCCATGCCGTCGAGGACGTAGGCGTAGCGCTGCTCGAGCCGGTCGCGCGCGGCGTCGCCGTTGGCCGGGTCGAACCGGGTCGGCGAGTTGATGATCGCCGCGAGCGCGGCAGCCTGCCGGACGTTGAGCTCGTCGGCGGAGATGTCGAAGTACGCCCGCGCGGCGGCCTCGATGCCATAGGCGCCGCGGCCGAAGTAGATGGTGTTGAGGTAGCCCTCGAGGATCTCCGGCTTGTCCTTCTGCCGGTGCACCTTCAGCGACAGGAACGTCTCCTTGATCTTCCGCGACCACGTGCGGTCCTGGGTCAGGTAGAGCACCTTGACGTACTGCTGGGTGATCGTGGACGCACCCTGGGTGGAGTCGGAGGTCGCATTGCTGAACGCCGCACGGACGATGCCGCGGGGGTCGAGTCCCTGGTTGGTCCAGAACGACCGGTCCTCGGCAGCGATCACGGAGTCCTGGACGTGCTGGGGCATGTCGGCGAGCGGGATGCTGACCCGGTTCTGGGTCGCGAAGCGGCCGATCTCGGTCTTGCCGTCGGCGTAGTAGACGAAGGTGGTCTGCGCCTCGAAGTCCTCGTTGGGGTCCGGGATGTCCGTGGCGGCGTACACGTAGGCGAATGCTGCGGCGCCGACGAGGAAGAAGGCCAGGCCGATGAGCAGGACGCCGCGCACGATCCGGGCGCCCCAACTACGCTCCTTCTCGGGCGCGCCCTTGCCGGACCCCTTGCCTTTGCGGCCGCCGTTGCCGGTGGTCTTCTTGGTCGCTGCGTCCTTCGGAGCCGCGCGCCGGCCACCCTTCGCTGATGCGTTCACGAGGGTCGAGCGTACGGGATCGTGCCACCGACCCCCCCAGGCACGCGACGAGGCTCACACCGTGTGGGTTTTACGATTCGATATATCGATGCGATAGGTTGCGCCGATAGTTCGATCCGTTTTCCCCCACCCCTGAGCAGGAGCATCCGTCGTGGCGCGTCGTGGCGAGTCCCTCGAGCTGGCAGTCCTCGGTCTGCTGCACGAGAGCCCGATGCACGGCTACGAGCTGCGCAAGCGGTTGAACCTGATGCTGGGGTGGAGCCGGCTGCTTTCCTACGGCTCGCTCTACCCGGCGCTGAAGAAAATGCTCCGGGCGGGCCTCATCGCCGAGACCGCGGTCCCCGGCGACGCGACGTCGGTGGTCAGCCGCCGGCAGCGCATCGTCTACGAGACCACCCCGGCCGGGGAGCAGCACTTCAAGGAGCTGCTCAACGAGGTCGGCCCCGCGGCGTGGGAGGACGACAGTTTCGACATCCGGTTCGCCTTCTTCTCCCGCACCGACCTGTCCAGCCGGTTGCGGATCATGGAGGGCCGGCGCTCGCGCCTGCAGGAACGCCTGGACCGAGTGCAGGCGCAGCTGGACCGCACACAGCGCGAGGTCGACCGGTACGCCGGGGAGCTGCAGCGCCACGGCCTGGAGTCGGTGCAGCGCGAGGTGCGCTGGCTCTCGGACCTCATCGACGCCGAGCACCGGCGTCAGGAGCAGGACCACAAGGCCCCGGGCACCCAGACCCCGGGCACCCAGACCACGAGCAATGCGACACAGGAGTGAGGAGAGCCCGATGGGTTCGGTACGAGTAGCAATCGCGGGAGTCGGCAACTGCGCGACCTCCCTGATCCAGGGCGTCGAGTACTACAAGGACGCCGACCCCTCGGGGAACGTCCCGGGGCTCATGCACGTCGTCTTCGGCGAGTACCACGTCCGCGACGTCGAGTTCGTGGCCGCGTTCGACGTCGACGACAAGAAGGTCGGCAAGGACCTCTCCGAGGCCATCAACGCCTCGGAGAACAACACGATCAAGATCTGCGACGTCCCGACGCTTGGCGTCGAGGTCCAGCGCGGCCCCACGTTCGACGGCCTCGGCAAGTACTACCGCCAGACCATCGAGGAGTCCGGCGCGGACGCCGTCGACGTCGTCGCCGCCCTGAAGGAGTCGAAGGCCGACGTCCTCGTCTCCTACCTGCCGGTGGGCTCCGAGGAGGCCGACAAGTTCTACGCCCAGTGCGCGATCGACGCCGGCGTGGCCTTCGTCAACGCCCTCCCGGTCTTCATCGCCTCCGACCCCGAGTGGGCGCAGAAGTTCGCCGACGCCGGTGTCCCGATCGTCGGCGACGACATCAATTCCCAGGTCGGCGCGACCATCACCCACCGGGTGCTGTCCAAGCTGTTCGAGGACCGGGGCGTGGTCGTGGACCGCACCTACCAGCTGAACTTCGGCGGCAACATGGACTTCAAGAACATGCTCGAGCGCGAGCGCCTGGAGTCCAAGAAGACCTCCAAGACCCAGGCCGTCACGTCGAACCTCACCGGCTCGCTGGCCGACAAGATCGATGACCGCAACGTCCACATCGGCCCCAGCGACTACGTCGCCTGGCTCGACGACCGCAAGTGGGCCTACGTGCGCCTCGAGGGCCGTGCGTTCGGCGACGTGCCCCTGAGCCTCGAGTACAAGCTCGAGGTGTGGGACTCCCCGAACTCCGCGGGCATCATCATCGACGCCGTCCGCGCGGCGAAGATCGCCCTCGACCGGGGCGTCGGCGGCCCGATCCTCTCCGCGTCGTCGTACCTGATGAAGTCCCCGCCCGTGCAGCTGCCCGACGACCAGGGCCGCGCCGACCTCGAGTCCTTCATCCGCGGCGAGGGCTGAGCCCCACCGCACCGCGACACCCACGACGCCCGTCCCCTCCGTGGGGGCGGGCGTCCGTGCGTCCGGCCCCGGGCATGCCACCGGGCCCGCGCCAGGCGGGCCGCGGGGCGGGGCGGGGCAGCTACGACTCGACCGGCTCGAGCAGGTGGCGTGGGAGGGCGGGGTTGCCGTGCCGGTCGAGCCACTCGTAGAGGGGTCGGCCGTCGGTGTCCCAGCCGTCGCGGCGATACGTCCAACCGGTCCAGGTCTTCAACCGATGGTGCCGTCGGCACAGCGCGGCAAGGTTGTCGGGTCGCGTCTGGCCCGGCGGGCCACCCTCGACGTAGGGCTCGATGTGGTCGAGGTCTGCGGACCTGGCGTCGCGGGTGCAGTCGGGGAACACGCAGGTGCGGTCGCGCAGGACGACCAGCTCGCGCATCCACTCCGGCGGCAGCCGGCCGTCCACACCATCGGTGCGGGCCGTCTCGAGCACGGGCCTCAGGGTGATGCCATCGCGGGCGATCCCGCCAGGTCGGGTCAGCCATTCACCGAGCAGGTCGAGGGTGGCGGGCC
>JAUYLL010000020.1 GCA_030698375.1 Nocardioides sp.
GGTCCGTGGCCGCGGCGGGTGCCGCCGGCGACGCGGCGCGGCTGCGGCTGCCCGACGTGCGCAGCCTGCTGCGCCACCTGCTGGCCGGGCGCCCCACGCGCTCCAGCTTCCGGACCGGCACCCTGACCGTCTGCACGATGGTCCCCATGCGGTCGGTGCCGCACCGGGTCGTGGCCCTGGTCGGACTGGACGACGGGGTCTTCCCTCGGGTGCAGACCGTGGACGGCGACGACGTGCTGGCCCGCGTCCCGCGCACCGGTGAGCGCGACGTGCGCAGCGAGGACCGCCAGCTGCTCCTCGACGCCGTGCTCGCCGCCCGCGAGACGCTGGTGGTCACCTACGACGGAGCGAACGAGCACACGGGCGCGCCCCGCCCGCCGGCCGTGCCCCTCGGCGAGCTGTTGGACACCCTCGACGCCACGGCCCTCCCCGACCCCGATCACCGGGTGCGCGACCGCGACGGCGACCTCGTGCCCCCGGTGCGCGTGCGTGACCAGGTGGTGCTCCGGCACCCGCTGCAGCCCTACGACGACCGCAACCTCGCGCCCGGCGCGCTCGTCCCCGCCCACCCGTTCTCGTTCGACCCCACCGCGCTCGCCGGCGCTACGGCGGCCCGCACCGCGACGCGCACGGCGCCGCCGTTCCTGCCCGGCCCGCTGCCATCGCTGCCCGCGGGCGATGTCGCCCTCCACGACCTCCGCGCGTTTCTGGTCCACCCCGTCCGGTGGTTCCTGCGCTCGAGGCTCGACGTGGGTGCGGCGCTGGACGCCGACGAGCTCCCGGTCGCGGTGCCGATCACGCTCGACAACCTCGAGCAGTGGGGGGTCGGTGACCGGATCCTGCGCGACGTGCTCGCGGGGGCCGCGCCCCAGGAGTCGATGCTCGCCGAGCAGCTGCGCGGGCTGCTGCCGCCCGGCGGGCTCGGTCGGGTGCAGCTCGAGGAGGTCGTGGGGCGGATCCGTCCGCTGCACGCCCGTGCCGTCGCGCTCCGCACGGGCGATGCCCGCAGCGTCGACGTCGACGTCGACCTGGGGGACGGACGCCGGCTCCGCGGCACTGTCGACGACCTGTACGGCCACCGCCAGGTGCGGGTGACGTTCTCCCGACTCGGGCCGCGGGTCCGGCTGGAGTCCTGGGTGGACCTGGTCGCGCTCAGCGCCTCCTTCCCCGACCAGCATTGGATCGCCCACGCCGTCGGTCGTGGTCCGGGTCGCCAGGTCGCCGAGTCCCTCCTCGGCCCGCTCGACCACCGTGCGGTCGATCGGCTGCGTGAGCTGGTCGACCTTTTCGACCGCGGCAGCTGCGAGCCGCTCCCGCTCCCGCTCAAGACCGCACAGGTCTACGCCGAGGAGCGTGAGCGCGAGCTCCGCGGCAACTCCAGCGCGGACCCGCTCGAGAAGGCCCGCACCCGCTGGGAGACCAACCGTTTCGAGGGTGGGTGGGCCCAGGAGGACGGCGACCCGCACCACGTGCGCGTGCTCGGCGAGTCCTGCCCGGTGGCGCGACTGCACGCCCTGCCCCCGCGCGACGACGAGTGGTGGGTGCCCGGCGAGGGCTCCCGGATGGGCCAGCTGGCCCTGCGGCTGTGGAGCCCGATCTTCGCCGCGGGTCGGGAGGGTGCGCTGTGAGCACCCCCTTCGACCTCGCGGGCCCCCTGCCGACCGGCACCACCCTGCTCGAGGCGAGTGCCGGCACCGGGAAGACCTGGACCATTGGCGCCCTCGTCGCGCGGTACGTCGCGGAGGGCGTGACGACCCTCGACCAGATGCTGGTCGTCACCTTCGGCCGGGCGGCGAGCCAGGAGCTGCGTGAGCGGGTGCGCACCCAGCTGGTCGAGGTGGAGCGTGCCCTGGCCGGATCCCCGGTCTCCGGCGACCCGAGCGACCTGGTCACCCTCCTCGTCGACGGTCCCCCCGGATCCCCGGTGGATGCCGCGGAGCGCGCGGTCCGCCTGCGCCGGGTCCGCACGGCCCTGAGCGGGTTCGACGCCGCGACGATCGTGACGACCCACCAGTTCTGTCAGCTCGTGCTCCGGGGGCTGGGGGTGGCCGGTGACACCGACGGTGAGGCCCGGTTGGTCGAGGATCTTGATGAGCTGCGGGGCGAGGTGGTCGACGACCTCTACCTGCGTCTGCACGGCGACGGACCGCCCCTCCTCCCACACGGGCAGGCGGCCGCGGTCGCGCGTGCCGCCACCGGTGACCCGCAGGCACGCCTGGAGCCGACCGAGGCCGGGGAGGAGTCTCTCCCCGGCACCCGGGTCGCCTTCGGCAACGAGGTCCGGGCCGAGATGGACCACCGCAAGCGTCGGCTCGGGGTGCTCAGCTACGACGACCTGCTCTCCCAGCTGGCCGACGCCCTCGCCGACGAGGCCGCCCCGGCGCGGGCCCGGATGCGCCGGCGCTGGTCGGTCGTGCTCGTCGACGAGTTCCAGGACACCGACCCGGTCCAGTGGCAGGTCCTCGACCGGGCGTTCTCGGGGCACGCCACCCTCGTCCTCATCGGGGACCCGAAGCAGGCCATCTACGCCTTCCGCGGCGGCGACGTGTCGACGTACCTCCAGGCGACGGAGTCGGCGACCACCCACCAGACCCTCGGGGTGAACTGGCGCAGCGACGCCCCGCTGGTGGCGGCGGTGCAGGCGTTGATGGAGAACGCCGCGCTCGGTGACCCTCGCATCACCGTGCGCCCGGTCCGGGCCGCGTGGGAGAGCTCCCGGCTCGAGGGGGCGGGGGAGCCGTTGCGCCTGCGGGCGGTCCGCGCCGGCTCGGTGCGGGGCGGGAAGGGCGAGGCCGACCGGGTGCGGCAGCACGTCGTCGACGACCTGGCCCGCGACGTGCAGCGGCTGCTCGGCAGCGGGGCGACGTACGACGGCAGGGAGCTGCGCCCGGCCGACGTCGCGGTCCTCGCCCACAAGCACCAGACGCTGCGGGCGGTGCAGGAGGCCCTGGCCGCCCGCGGCATCCCTGCGGTGGTCGCTGGCGGGGGCAGCGTCTTCGCCACCCCGGCAGCAGCCGACTGGGTCGCGCTCCTCGAGGGTCTCGAGCAGCCGCACCGCTCGTCGCGGGTGCGGGCGGCCGCGCTCACCCAGTTCTTCGGGCACGACGCCGTGGCGCTGGACACCGAGGGCGATGGGCTCACCGACCGGGTCGCTGGGCGGCTGCGGACCTGGGCGGAGCTGCTGGTCACCCGCGGGGTCGCAGCCGTCATGGAGGCCGCCACCCGCGACGGGCTCACCGCCCGCGTCCTGGGCGGGGTCGACGGCGACCGCCGCCTCACCGACCTCCGCCACGTCGCCCAGGCGCTGCACCGCGCCGCGGTCGACGACCAGCTGGGGCTGGTCGCGCTGCTGGGGTGGCTGCGTGAGCAGCGGGCCGACGACAAGCTGGAGGTCTCCAGCGACCGCACCCGCCGCCTCGACAGCGACGCCGCGGCGGTCCAGCTGGTCACGATCCACGCCAGCAAGGGCCTGGAGTACCCCGTCGTCTACCTGCCGCACCTGTGGGACCGCTGGGTGTCCGACCCCGCCGTGCCGCTGTTCCACGCCGCCGACGACGGTCAGCGCCGGATCGACGTCGGCGGCCCCGGTCGCGGCAACCCGGGGTGGGCCGACCACGTGGCCGCCCACCAGCGCGAGGAGGCCGGGGAGTCGCTGCGGCTGCTGTACGTCGCACTCACCCGGGCGCGCTCGCAGGTCGTCGTGTGGTGGGCCCCGACCTGGCGCAACACCGAGTGCTCGGCGCTGCACCGGGTGCTGTTCGGGCGGCGTCCCGGGTTCGCCGAGGTGCCTGACCGGATGGGGGTCAAGGACGACGCGCACGTCGCGCTGGTCCTCGACGCCTGGCGCGCCGCCGGCGGTGCGGCGTGGGAGTGGGTCGAGGTGGCGGAGCCACCGGCCGTCAAGGTCGAGCAGCCCCGTCCCGCCCTGGCGGTACGCCGGTTCGCGCGCACCATCGACGCCGGGTGGCGGCGCACCTCCTACAGCGGGCTCAGCGCCGCTGTCCGCGCGGTGCCCGACGCAGGTCCGACCGTGGGCTCCGAGCCCGAGGCGGTGCCCCGCGAGGACGAGCCGGCACGAGCCACGCCCGCTGGGCCGGAGACCGACGCAGCGTCCGATGACCCGGCGGTGGCAGCCGCTCGGGAGGTCGCCTCGCCGATGGCGGACCTTCCGGTCGGGGCGACCTTCGGGTCCCTGGTCCACGGCGTGCTCGAGCACGCCGACCCGGACGCGCCGGACCTCGACGCCGAGCTGCACGCCCGCCTCGACGACGAGCTGGTGCGCTGGCCCGTCCCGCTGGACCGCCACGTGCTCGTCGCCGCGCTGCGTGCGGTGTGCGCCTCCCCGCTGGGCCCGCTCGCGGCGGAGCGCACCCTCGGGGAGATCCCGTTGACCGACCGCTTGTCCGAGATGGACTTCGAGCTCCCGCTGGCCGGGGGCGACACGGCTCGCGGTCGGCGCACGGCCCGGCCGGTGCTGCTGGGCGACCTCGCCCCGCTCCTGCGCCGCCACCTCCCCGCCGACGACCCGCTCCTGCCGTACGCCGAGCAGGTCGACGACCCGGTGCTCGGTGGTCAGGAGCTGCGCGGCTACCTCACCGGCTCGGTCGACGTGGTCCTGCGGGTGCCGGGTCCCGCCGGGCCCCGCTTCCTCGTCGTCGACTACAAGACGAACTGGCTCGGCGGGGACCCGGATGCGACCGAGGGGCCGCGACTGACGGCGGCCGACTACCGCCCGCAGGCCCTGGCCGCCGCGATGGGGCACTCCGACTACCCCTTGCAGGCCCTGCTCTACGCCGTGGTGCTGCACCGCTACCTGCGCTGGCGGCTGCCGGACTACGACCCGACGGTCCACGTCGGTGGGGTGCTCTACCTCTACCTGCGGGGCATGTGCGGACCGGAGACGCCCGTGCTCGACGGCGGGCCGTGCGGGGTCTTCGCGTGGCAGCCACCGCCGGCCCTCGTGGTCGCGGTCTCCGACCTGCTCGACGGCGTGGGGGAGGGGGACCGGTGACCGAGCTCTTCGAACCGGTGGATGGGCAGGACCGTCGTCTCGTGCTCGGTGGCGCGCGCGACCCGCTCGCGGCCTTCAACGCCGCCGGGGTGCTCACTTCCGCCGACGTGCACGTCGCCCGCACGCTCGGTCGGCTCGGGGAGGAGCCCGACGTCGACGTGCTCCTGGCCGTGGCCCTCGCGGTGCGCGCGGTGCGCTTCGGGTCGGTGTGCCTGGACCTCGGCGCGGTGGCCGCTGCCGTGGAGGCCTCGTTCGCCGAAGGTGCGGCGCCGACGCGGGGCGGGCTCACCTGGCCGGACGCTGGCGCCTGGCGGCAGGCGGTGGCCGCGAGCCCCCTGGTCGCCCGCGGCGTGCTCCACCTCGAGGACGACCTGCTCTACCTCGACCGCTACCACGCCCAGGAGCTGCAGGTTCGCGACGACCTCGCCGTGCGCCTGGCCGCCGCGCCGCCGCCGTACGACGACTCCGTGCTGGCCGCCGGTGCGCATCGGGTCTTCCCGGGGGAGGGGTACGCCGAGCAGCGGGCGGCTGCCGAGTCCGCCGTGCGTGGGTGGACCACCGTGCTCACCGGGGGTCCCGGCACGGGCAAGACGACGACGGTCGCGGGCCTCCTGGCGCTGCTGGTCGAGCAGGCGGAGGTGCGGGGTGAACGTCTGCGGGTGGGGCTCGCCGCACCCACCGCCAAGGCCGCCGCTCGGTTGCGGGAGGCGATCGACGAGGCCGCCGCCACGCTGCCTGCTGAGGACCGCGCCCGCGTGGCGGACCTCGAGGCGGCCACCCTCCACCGCCTGCTCGGCAGTCGCCCCGACAACCGCACCCGCTTCCGCCACCACCGCGGCAATCGGCTGCCCCACGACGTCGTGCTCGTCGACGAGACCTCGATGATGCCGCTCACGCTCACCGCCCGGCTGCTGGAGGCGGTCCGTCCCGACGCCCGCCTCGTGCTGGTCGGCGACCCCGACCAGCTGGCGTCGGTCGAGGCCGGGGTGGTGCTCGCCGACCTGGTCGCCGGCCTGGCCACGCATCCCAGCAGCCCGGTGGTCGCGCTGCGCACCGTCCACCGGTACGGCGAGGGCATCGGCGCCCTGGCCGCCGCGCTGCGCAGCGGGGACGCCGACGCGGTGCTCGAAGTGTTGCGGTCGGGCCGCGAGGACGTGGTCTTCCACGAGACGACGAATCCCGTCGAGGTGCTGCGCCCCGACTGCGAGGCGACCGCGCTCGCGCTGCGCGCGGCCGCCGAGGCGGGCGACGTCGCCGGGAGCCTCGCGGCGCTGGACGACCACCGCCTGCTGTGCGCACACCGCGACGGTCCGGCCGGGGTGCGGCACTGGAACCGGCTGGTCGAGCAGTGGCTGGCCGAGGCCACGGGGGAGCACCTCGGGAGGTCCTACGTCGGACGGCCCCTCTTGGTCACCGCGAACGACTACGCGTTGGGCGTGCTCAACGGCGACACGGGGGTGGTGGTCCGCACCCCCGCCGGTCCACGCGCCCACATCACGGCGCCGGGGCGCGACTACGCCCCCGCCCGGCTCGGGGACGTCGACACCCTCCACGCGATGACCATCCACAAGAGCCAGGGCAGCCAGGTCGCCCGGGTCAGCGTGCTGCTGCCCCCCGAGGACTCCCTGCTCCTGACCCGTGAGCTCTTCTACACCGCGGTCACCCGGGCGCGTCGACGGGTGACCGTCGTCGGCACGGAGCAGGCCGTGCGCACCGCCGTCGACCGTCGCGTGCAGCGCGCCAGCGGGCTGCGGGAGCGGCTGCGCCGCTCCTGAGCCGCCCGGGCCCTCAGGACGTGGGCACGAACGCCACCCGCAGGTCACCGCGGTGCACGTCGAGGAGCGTCCAGCCCCGGAAGGCGCCGGCCGAGGGACCGGCGGGCTTGCCGCTCACCGGTCCGGTGGCGACCATCGCGACGCCGTCCCGGTCGACGGCCTGGAAGCGCCGTCCGTGGCCGGACACGTGCGCGACGGGCTTCCCTCCGGCTGTGTGCGCGTTCTCCAGCAGGCTCTCGACGACCTCGCCCTCGCGCCGGTCGGCGAGACCGGGCGCGGCACCAGCGACGAGAGCGCGGGTCGGATGATGCCCGACGACGACCACGGCGTCGATGCTCCGCTCGGCCGCCGCGCGGGTGAGTCCCGTGCGCAGGCGCAGCAACTGGTCGAAGCCCCCGAGGCGCAGGCTCCTGGCCGAGGAGTTCAACGCCACGAACCGCACGCCTGCCCGGTCGAAGGTCCCGACCGGGTCGCCGAGGACCGCGCGGTAGGCCGCGAGGTCGCTGCCCCGCTCCCGGTCGCCGGGCACCCAGCGCCACGGCACGGGTCCCAGCTCGGCATTGAGGAGGTCACGGACGAACGTGAGGTGCGCCCGTGTGGGGCCGGCGACGAGGTCACCGGTGAGGAGCACCTGGTCGACGCGGGAGGCGCGGGCGTCCCGGAGCGCCGAGCGGAGGGCGTTGGCCGCAGGGCCCTGCGGGGCGGCGGAGGAGACCCGGGCATCCCCGAGGACGGCGATCCGCGCACCGGTGCTCACGGCCGGACGCGAGGACAGCACCCGGTCGTCGGACGGCAGGGCCGTTAGCCGGGGCGTGGGATGGGGACGCCCCGCGTCCATCTGGTCGAGGGCGAGGGTGCCCCGGTGCTTGCCGGACCGGCCCGGGACCAGTCGTACGCCGACCACGTCGGCGGGCTGACGCAGCGCCGAGGGCACGGTGGCGGTCACCTGGCGCCAGCCGCGCCAGGACACCCGCGGCGCGGCGGTCACGAAGGTGGTCGCCCCTCCGGAGCGGGGCCGGACCTCGAGCCGGACGGCGGCCCCCTTGCCGTCGCCGCGGATCCACATCCGGACCTGGCGCGTGCCCCGCGGGAGGGCGATGCCCGCGTGCCGGAGCCGGACCAGGCGCTTGCCACGGACCGCGGCCGAGCGCCGGAAGCCGTAGCGGACGGCCAGGGCCTTCCCGGCGCGGTCCCTGCGGTTCGTCGTACCGGCGAGTCGAACGCTGCCGCCCACCGCGGCGGCCCGCCACTGGCCGGCCCGGTTGAACTGGTGGACGCCTTGGCGGCGCAGCCCGGCAGTGGTGCCGACAGCCGTGCTGACCCCGCCGGCGGTGAACCGGACGGTGGTGGTGGCGTCGGTGCGGCGGGCGCGGACCAGGAAGCCGCGGCCGCTGCGGCTGACGGAGACGACGGCGCGGTCGAAGGCGAGCTGTACGTCGCGAGGCTCGACCCAGGTCCCGAAGCCGTCCTGGTCGTAACCCCAGACCTCGATGTAGCGGGAGTCGCCGGCTCGGCCGAACGCGATCCGACCGACGCTGGGCTCCAGGCGACGGGGCACGCCGAGCACCTCGAGGTCGAGAGTGCCGCGCGCGCTCCCCTGGTACGCCTCGACGGTGGAGGTGCCTGGGGTCTTGCCCACCACCACGGCCCGGGCCGAACGGCCGGCACTGGTGGATGCCCTGGCGTCGGTGCGCCAGGCCGGCGTGCCCGCGGTCCCGGCGTACCGGCCGTTGAAGGGGTGGGCGACGAGGACGCGGGAGAGGCCACGCAGCACCCGCGCGGACTCGACGTGCTGCTGGACAGGTTCGACGCGGAAGCCGGCGAGGTCGGTGGATCCGCTCGTGACGCGGAACCCGAGCCCGTTGGGGACCCGCCGCTGGCGGCCGTCCGAGGGCTGGTTCACCGTGCGGACGGGCTGGCCGGCCGGGCGCGCCATCATGGTCGAGGAGCCGCCGCCATCGAGGTTCAGAGCGTCGGTGGCACCCAGACGGCGCAGGACCTGGGCGACGTCGCCCAGGGTCACCCCGATGCTCTGGGAGGCGCGGCCGTCGACGGTGACGACGAAGACACGGGTGCCGGTGGCGTCGATGCCGATCGAGGTGCGCGGATGCAGGACCGGGTCACCGCCGAGGACCTTGCCGTCCTTCAGGATGACGGTGTTGCCGCTCAGTGCCACGCGCGCGGGGTTGTCGAGCCCGTAGGTGACCGCGACTCGGTTGCCCTTCTTGAGGTTCGACAGCCGCCGTGCGCCCTTGCCGACCCCGACCAGCACCGTCACGCCCTTGCCGATCTGGCCCGCGCCCAGGCGACGGCTGTTCTCGCGCACCCGGCCGCCGCGGATGCGGACCTGGCGGACCTTCTTGCGTCCCGTGACCACGCGCTTGCGGGAGGCCGCGCCCCAGAACGAGTTGTAGAGACCGATGCCGTTCGCCCGCACGGCGGGGGAGTTCAGGTTGGAGACGGGGAGCTTCCTGCCGCCCCGCTTCTGGACGTGCGCCTTCAGATGCGTGCTGGCGATGCGCGCTCGACCCTTGCCACTGACGAGCAGGGCCTGGTTCCACCCACGCTCGGGGGCGTGCAGCAGCCCACGCCCGCGGGAACGCCCGACACCCAGTGGCGCGCCGGTGTCGGTGATGTCGAAGAAGTCGCCGTTGACGCCGGCGACGGACCGCGAGCGCGAGAGCATGGTGCTGAGGGGCGCGGTCGCGGTGACCGGCCCGGGGGAGACGTGGTCCACGCGGAGTCCGGGCGTGGCCAGGTCGGCGGAGAGCACGTTCACGCGGTTCCAGCCGCGGGCGTCGAAGCGGTCGTAGCGGGTGTGGGTCAGGCCGGGCGCCACGGGTACCGAGCGCTCGTCGACGGAGAAGAAGCGCACGCCCGAACCCTGCGGGGGACTGACGCGCTGCGACGTGCGGAGGTCCGCGGCGACCGACGGAAGGGTCCCGGACTCCGCGACCAGCGGGGCCTCCTCGGGGGAGGGCACCGGGTCGGTGTCGGCGTTCGGGTCGGGCTCGACCGGGGCCGGAGCAGCGCCCTCGGCCGCTGCCGGGCTGTCGGCCGTGGCCACGAAGGCGGCCCCTCCCGTCTCCGGGGTGAGGACCAGGGTCGTCGCGACCACGGCGAGGAGCACGGCAAGGGCACGCGGGCGCGACAGCACGGCGGAGGGAGCCAGGGGCATGCCGAGAAGAGTAGGGAACGGATCGGGTGGTTCGGGCCGTTTCGTCCGTTTCCGGGCCGTTCGTCGTCCACCGTGTCTCCCGGGGACGCCTGGTCCCCAGGCACGAGGTCGCGGCTGCGGGGCCTTGCGGTGCGTCCCTACGGTCCCCCTCCGACCCCGAACGACCCTAGGAGCTCCCCGTGCGCCGTGCCGCAGCAGTACTCGTTCCCGTCCTCGTCGTCCTCGTGCTGCTCGGCCTCGCGCAGTCCGGCACGGCGGGCTCCACGCAGGCGCCACCGCGCACCATCGTCGAGGTCACGGGCGATGCCGACCGCGGGTTCCGGGTGGAGCGGCTCGACGGGTCGGTGCGCTTCACGCCCACCTGGAGCGAGACCCGCACCGAGTGCGAGGAGTACCACCGGCGGGTGGCCCGGGTCCGCTGCAAGGCACGGGAGCGGGCGAGGTACCGGGGACTCGCCGCGGTGCGGGACGCGCTCCGCCACGCCCGGTCCTAGGATCGGCGGGGTGGTCTACACCAGCGACTACCCGATCATCTCGCTCACCGTCGACGTCGCCCTCGTCAGTGCGACGGGCAGGGTGCTGCTCGTTGAACGCGGCCAGGACCCGTACGCCGGGCTGCTCGCCCTCCCGGGAGGGTTCGTCGACGTCGACGAGGATCTCGAGACCAGCGCGCGCCGGGAGCTGCGGGAGGAGACCGGCCTCCGGGTCGAGGCCCCGCTCGAACAGCTCGGGGCGTACGGCCGCCCGGACCGGGACCCGCGTGGCCGCACCGTCAGCGTCGTGTTCTGGGCGCAGCTGGACGACGAGCCGGACGCCGTCGGCGGTGACGACGCGGCAGCGGCCCACTGGTTCGCGCTGACTGGTGCCGACGGGGTGCTGGCCGACCCCGACCGGTTGGCCTTCGACCACGCCGAGGTGCTGCGCGCCGTCGCGTCGCGGACCGGGGCCTGAGGAGCAGCTCAGACCGTGCCGAGCACCCCGGCTGCGCGGGCGGCGTCGCCGTAGGCGCGGGCGAGGGTGTCCACCGTCTCGTGCGCGTTCAGGCCGCTGGGGTTCGGCACCACCCACAGCTCAGCGCCCCCCATCGGTTCGGGCTGCCGGCCCGCGGTTGCCCGCCGGGTGCCGAACGCGGTGCGGTACGCCGTGATGCCCGCGACCGCCACCACCCGGGGCCGTCGCGTCGCGACCAGGTCGACCAGGCGCGCGCCGCCGGCCCGCAGCTCGGCGGGGGAGAGCTCGTCGGCACGGGCCGTCGCGCGACGCACCAGGTTGGTGATGCCGACCCCGCGGGACAGCAGGTGCGCACGGTCCTCGTCGGTCATGCCCGCCGCGGGGTCCACCGGGCGGGTGAGGATCCCCGCCCGCAGCAGCGCCGGGTAGAAGCGGTTTCCCGGGTGGGCGAAGTGCGTCTGCGTCGCGGCGGTCCAGAGACCCGGGTTGATCCCGACGAACAGCAGCCGGAGGTCGGGGCCGAGGAGGTCGGGCACCTCGCGGTCCCGCTGACGCTCGAGCTCCTCCCGGCTAAATCCCACGGCGGCACCCTACGAGGCCGTCCGTCGCCGGCGGCGTGGCTGGACCAGAGTGGCCCGGCTGCACCCTGGACTCCGACGTGAGGATCTGGTCAGATCTGGGTATGCGGACCCGTTGGGCCCGTGCTCCGTGCTGGCCCAGGGGGAGTCCACCGCGACCCGGAGGGATCCGATGCCTGAGCTGTTCATCGATGGCACCTGGCGCGACGCCGCCGACGGTGCCACCCGCGAGATCCGCTGCCCGGCCGACGGTCGCGCCGTCGCGACCGTCGCGGAGGCCACCGCCTCCGACGCGGAGGCCGCGGTCCTCGCTGCCCGCCGTGCCTTCGACCACGGGCCGTGGCCGCACACGCCTGCTCCCGAGCGGGCCGCGCTGCTCCACCGTCTCGCCGACCGGTTGGAGCAGGAGAAGGAGGAGGTCGCGCGGCTGGAGTCGCTCGACACCGGCAAGCGGATGGTGGAGTCACGCATCGACGTCGACGACATCGTCTCGGTGTTCCGTCACTTCGCCGGGCTCGCCCAGGCGGATGCGGGACGGATGGTCGACACCGGCGTGCCGGACGTCGTGAGCCGGGTCGTCCACGAGCCGTTGGGGGTGTGCGCGCTGATCACGCCGTGGAACTTCCCGCTGCTGCAGACGTCGTGGAAGGTCGCGCCCGCGCTGGCGGCCGGGTGCACCTTCGTGCTGAAGCCGAGCGAGCTGACCCCCTCGACGGCCGTGTGGCTGGTGCGCACGCTCGCCGACCTGGGCCTCCCCGACGGTGCGGGCAACCTGGTGCTCGGTGCTGGGGCCCGGGTCGGGCCGACGCTGACCGAGCATCCCGGGGTCGACCTGGTGTCCTTCACCGGTGGCCTGGAGACCGGGCGCCGGGTGATGGCCGCGGCGTCGGGCACCGTGAAGAAGGTCGCGCTCGAGCTCGGCGGCAAGAACCCGAACGTCGTCTTCGCCGACGCCGACCTCGACGCCGCGCTCGACCTCGCGCTCGCCGCAATCTTCCTCGACTCCGGCCAGGTCTGCTCCGCCGGCTCCCGGTTGATCGTCGAGGAGTCGGTGCACGACTCCTTCGTCGACGCACTGGTCGAGCGGGCCGGTCGGATCCGTCTCGGCGGTCCCTTCGACGACGACGCCCAGACCGGTCCCCTCATCAGCGCCGAGCACCGCGACAAGGTCGAGCGCTACGTGGCTACCGGGATCGGTGAGGGGGCCCGCCTCCGGGTCGGCGGTAGCCGACCTGAGGGGCCGGCGTACGACGAGGGCTTCTTCTTCCCGCCCACCGTGCTCGACGACTGCCACACCGGCATGCGCTGCGTGCAGGAGGAGTCGTTCGGGCCGGTGCTGACGGTGGAGACGTTCACCGGGGCTACCCGGGAGGAGACCGAGGACGCTGCGGTGGCGCTGGCCAACGACACGCTCTACGGACTCGCCGGCGCGGTCTGGACCCAGGACGCCGGCCGGGCCGAGCGGGTGGCCGCGCGGCTGCGGCACGGCACGATCTGGATCAACGACTACCACCCCTACGTGGCCCAGGCCGAGTGGGGCGGCTACAAGCAGTCCGGCATCGGACGGGAGCTGGGGCTCGCCGGCCTCGACGAGTACCGCGAGACCAAGCACATCTGGCACAACGTCCGACCCGCCCCGCAGGGCTGGTTCGACGACCCGAGCGAGAGCGAGCAGGGATGAGCACCTCCGACCACTACGACTTCGTCATCGTCGGGGGCGGGTCGGCAGGCTCGGTGCTGGCCAACCGGCTCAGCGCGGACCCCGGGACCCGGGTCTTGGTTCTGGAGGCCGGGCGCAGCGACTTCCGGATCGACCCGTTCATCCACATGCCTGCGGCGCTCCCGTACCCGATCGGCAACCCGCTCTACGACTGGCGCTACGAGTCCGAGCCCGAGCCGCACATGGGCGGACGGCGGATCTTCCACGCGCGCGGCAAGGTGCTCGGCGGCTCGTCGAGCATCAACGGGATGATCTTCCAGCGCGGCAACCCGTTGGACTTCGAGCGCTGGGCCGCCGACGCAGGGATGGAGTCGTGGGACTACGCCCACTGCCTGCCGTACTTCAAGCGGATGGAGACCTGTCTCGCCGGTGCCGATACCTGGAGGGGTGGCTCGGGACCGCTGGTGCTGGAGCGTGGCCCGGCGACGAGCCCGCTGTTCGGCGCGTTCTTCGAGGCCGCCCAGCAGGCCGGGCACCCCCTCACCGACGACGTCAACGGCTACCGGCAGGAGGGGTTCGCGCCGTTCGACCGCAACGTGCACCGCGGCCGCCGGCTCAGCGCCGCGCGCGCCTACCTGCACCCCGTGCGCGGACGCAAGAACCTCAGCGTCCACACGCTCGCCCACGTGACCGGGCTGCGGGTCGACGGCACCCGGGTGACCGGCGTCGACTACGTGCGAGGCGGCAAGCTGCGCCGCAGCGTCCGCGCCGACGAGGTGATCCTCTGCGGCGGCGCGATCAACTCCCCGCAGCTACTCCAGCTCAGCGGCATCGGGGACGCCGACGATCTCGGGCGGCTCGGCATCCGCTCGGTCGTGGACCTTCCCGGCGTAGGACAGAACCTCCAGGACCACCTCGAGGTCTACGTCCAGCACGCCTCGAAGCAACCGGTGTCCATCGCGCCGTGGCTCAAGCACCGACACAAGCCGCGCATCGGTGCCGAGTGGTTGTTCCTGCGCCGCGGTGTCGGGGCCTCGAACCACTTCGAGGCCGGTGGCTTCATCCGCAGCAACGACGAGGTCGCCTACCCGAACCTGATGTTCCACTTCCTCCCCATCGCCATCCGGTACGACGGGTCGCGGCCAGCCGCCGAGCACGGCTACCAGGTGCACATCGGGCCCATGTACTCCGACGTCCGTGGGTGGCTGAAGATCCGGTCGACCGACCCGTTCGAGCACCCGGCGATGCAGTTCAACTACCTCTCCACGGACAGCGACCGTCAAGAGTGGATCGAGATGGTCCGGGCGGCCCGGCACATCCTCGGCCAGCCAGCCTTCGCGGCGTTCAGCGCGGGCGAGATCTCGCCCGGCCCCGAGGTCGACACCGACGAGCAGATCCTCGAGTGGGTCGCGAAGGACGCCGAGACCGCGCTGCACCCGTCGTGCACGGCGAAGATGGGCACCGGCGAGGACGCGGTCACCGACCCCACGTCGCTGCGTGTCCACGGCGTCGAGGGACTCCGGGTCGTCGACGCCTCGGCGATGCCCTACGTGACCAACGGCAACATCTACGCCCCGGTCATGATGCTGGCCGAGAAGGCTGCCGACCTGGTGCTCGGCAACACCCCGCTTCCCGCCGAGCACGCCCCGTACTACCGTCACGGCGCGGACCTGCCGCTGTGGCCCGAGGGCGACCCCCGCAACGCCACCGCCACCGTTCCCCCGAGCGCCGAGGAGGCCCGTCGATGACCAACACCCTGACCCCCCAGCCGCCGCCGGAGGTCGGTCCCGACGAGAAGCCACGGCTCAACCGCACCGTCTTCTTCGGGGCGGCGATCGGCACGGTCGCGATCGCGCTGTGGGCGATCATCGCGCCGAGCAGTGCCGACAGCGTGCTCGGCAGCATGGTCGGGTGGACCTCCTCGTGGTTCGGCTGGTTCTACGTGGCGCTGGCCACGTCGGTCCTCGTCTTCGTCGTCTACCTCGCGCTCTCGCGCTACGGCTCGACCAGGCTGGGCCCGGACCACTCCCGGCCCGAGTTCAGCACGCTCGCGTGGGCCTCGATGCTGTTCGCGGCGGGCATCGGGACCGACCTGATGTACTTCGCGGTCGCGGAGCCGGTCATGCAGTTCCTCACGCCCCCGAGCGGTGAGCCCGAGACCGTCGCCGCCGCCAGGGAGGCGACCACCTGGACCCTGTTCCACTACGGCATCACCGGGTGGGCGATGTACGCCCTGATGGGCATGGCGCTGGGGTTCTTCGCCTACCGGATGAACCTCCCGCTGGCCGTGCGCTCGGCGCTCTACCCGCTGCTCGGCAAGCGCGTCGAGGGCAAGGTCGGCGACGCCGTCGACCTCGCTGCCGTCCTCGGCACCATCTTCGGGGTGGCGACCACGCTCGGCATCGGCGTCGTCATGGTGAACGTCGGCCTCGACGTCGTCTTCGGCGTGGGACAGGGACTGACCGCGCAGATCGTGCTGATCGTCGTGGGAGTGGTGGTCGCGGCCCTGTCGGCAGTGTCCGGCATCGACCGCGGCATCAAGCTGCTGTCGTTGCTCAACGTCTTCCTGGCCGTCGGCCTGACCCTCTTCGTGCTCGTGGCAGGTCGGACGGAGTACCTCCTCAACGCCCTGGTGCTCAACATCGGCGACTTCGTGCGGCTGTTCCCCGAGCTGACGATGCAGACCTTCGCCTACGAGGACACCGGCACCTGGATGACCGACTGGACCCTGTTCTTCTGGGCCTGGTGGATCGCCTGGGCATCCTTCGTGGGGCTGTTCCTGGCCCGCATCTCGCGGGGCCGGACGATCCGGCAGTTCGTGGCCGGGACCCTGATCATCCCGTTCACCTACATCCTCATGTGGGTCTCGATCTTCGGCAACAGCGCGCTCGACCTCGTCCGCAGCGGAGGGCGGGCGTTCGGTGAGAACACCGTCGCCGCGCCCGAGGAGGGCTTCTACGCGCTGCTCGAGCAGTACCCGGCCTTCGGCCTCGTCGCGGCGCTCGCGACGCTGACGGCCCTGCTGTTCTACGTCACCTCGGCGGACTCTGCGGCGCTGGTGATGGCCAACCTCACCTCACGTCTGCGCAATCCCCAGCAGGACGCCAGCGCAGCACCCCGGATCTTCTGGGCAGTGGCGACCGGTCTGCTCACCATCGCCATGCTCAGCGTCGGTGGCATCCCCGCGCTCATGAGCGCGACGGTGATCATGGGGCTGCCGTTCGCGTTCGTGATGGTCGCGGTGATGGTGGGGCTGATGCGCGCGCTGCGCACCGAGGCACACCGTCACGACGGGGTGCGTGCGGCGCTGCCGGCGGCGATGTCCGGGCGCAGCAGCGGTCAGCCGGGCCGGGGCTGGCAGTCGAGGCTCTCGAGGGCGCTGTCGTTCCCGACCCTGGCCCGGGTCGACGAGCACCTGCGCGACAAGGTTGAGCCCGCTCTGCGCGAGGTGGCGGCCGAGGTCGCCGGTCAGGGCGTCGAGGCCGTGGTCCGCGACGGGACGGACGAGACCGGGGCTCCCTATGTCGAGCTGCGCGTCGACCCCGCCTCCGAGCGCGAGTTCTCCTACCAGGTGCACCGACATGCGGTGCCGGTGCCGGCCTACGCCGGACGCGCCCCGCGCGGGGACGACTACTACGGCCGGCTCGAGGTGCACCTGGTCAGCGGTGGCCAGGGTTACGACGTCATGGACTACACCCCGAACCAGCTCATCGACGACGTGCTCGACCAGTACGAGCGGCACCTGGAGTTCCTCCGCCTGAGCATGGACCCGGCGCCGGCGACCTGAGCCGAGAGCCGGGAGCCGCTCAGCCCACCCCGGCGGCCTTCTCCAGGGCGGCCAGCTCGTCGTCGAGGTGGGTGAGCAGGCGCTGCAGGCGCGGCACCGTGCGCCGACATCCGGTCAGCCCGAAGCCGATCGTGCCGTCGTACGTCGCGCAGGTGATGTTGAGCCCCATGCCGTGGATGGGGATGGACAGCGGGTACATCCCCACCAGCTGGGCGCCGTTGAAGTAGTGGGTCGTCCGCGGGCCCGGCACGTTCGAGATGATCAGGTTGAACGGGGGGCGGGCCAGTCCGTGCAGCCGCAGGAGTGGCCAGAGCGCGGCCGGGGCCATCCCCAGGGCGCTCATCGCGGTGATCTGGAGGGGCGTCATCGAGGCCAACCCCTCCTTGCCGGTCTGCATCGAGCGGCTGATCGCGCTCAGCCGGTCCCCGGCATCGGGCAGGTGGGTGGCCAGCTGGACCATCACGCTCCCGACGGCGTTGCCGCCGGACATCGACGCGCTCTGCGACGACCTGGCGTTCAGGCCGACCGGCACCATCGCCACGAGGGGGGCGTCCGGCAACCCGCCGTGCTCGAGCAGGTAGGACCGCATGGCGCCGGCGCACATCGCCAGCACCACGTCGTTGACGGTCGCCCCGGTGGCCTTGCCGATCGCCGAGAGCCGCTCCAGCGGCCAATCCTGCGCGGCGAAGCGGCGGGCACCGGTGATGGAGGTGTTGATGAGGGTGCGGGGGGCGTGCAGGGACACCGCCGAGGTCTCGTTGCGCACGCTGTGGTTCAGGGTGCGCACCAGTGCGCCCGGGAGACCCGCGGCGTCGGCGCTGATGGCGACGGCCTGGCGCAGTGCGGTGAGTGGCACCTGGAGCAGTCCGCCGCTCTCACCCGCGCCTGTCGTACGACGGCGCGGGGTCTCGCGCGCTGCCCACGGCGGCGGCATGTCGCGCTCGTCCGGGTCGGTGCTGAGCACGCTCTGGAGCATGCGCATCGCGGAAATGCCGTCGACGAGCGAGTGGTGGATCTTGGTGTACATCGCGATCCGGCCGTCAGCGAGGCCCTCGATGATGTGGGCCTCCCACAGCGGCCGCTCACGCGCCAGGCGGGTGCCGTGCAGGCGCGAGCAGAGCGCGAGGAGCTCCAGCACGCGGCCGGGCTGGGGGAGGGCGCTGTGGCGGACGTGGTGCTCGATGTCGAACTGACGGTCCTCGGTCCAGGCGTACTGGCCCGCGAGCGCCAGTGACCGGATGGGGTGCTTGAGGAAGAGCGGGCCGACCTCGTCGACGTTCAGCATCGACTCGTACAGTTCGCGGGCGAACTCCGGGCCCGCGCCCTCGGGCGGGCGGAAGAGCTGGAGACCGCCGACGTGCATCGGCGTGCGCCGGCTCTCGGCGAGGAGGAAGGCTACGGAGGTGGGGTCGATCGGGACGACCATGGAAGCTCCTGGGAACGAGGACATCGAACGTGATGTGAGCGCGGTCACGTGATCCTTGCTGCTGGGAGCAGGTCACACAAGCGAGGCACCCGCACAGGTGTCGTGAGACTCACTCCCGCGGCGGTCCTGGGCAGATCTGGGGATGATCGGGTGCGTGTCATGATGCGGCCATGCTCGAGGCACGTGACCGCTACCTGACCTTGGACCTGGCCCTCCGGGTCGGCGAGATCCTGCTGTCCTCAGGGGCCGGAGCGGCCGACACCACGGCGACGATGCTCGCGGTCACGCACCACCTCGGGCTCCGTGGCTGTGACGTCGACGTCACCTTCACCTCGCTGCGCATCAGCTACCAGGCGCGGCCCGACGAGCCGGCGATCCTGGTGATGCGCCAGGTGCGGCACCGGGACATCGACTACGACGACCTCACCCGGACCGAGCGGGTGGTCACGACGCTGCTCAGCGACGAGATCGACCGCGACGAGGCGCGCAGCCTGATCAACCAGGTGGTCTCGACCGGCCACGCCATCCCGCGGTGGGCGGCGAGCACGGCCAGCGGGTTGGCCGGCGCCGGCGTCTCGCTGCTGCTCGGCGGTGACGTCTTCGTGATGGGGGTCGCGTTCCTGGCCGCTCTCGGCATCGACCTGCTGAAGTGGCGGATGTCGCGGCGGCGGCTGCCCGGCTTCTATCAGCAGGTCGCCGGCGGCATGCTGGCGACGGGGATCGCGGTGGTCGCCTCGGCCTTGCTGCCGAACCTCTTCCCGAGTCCCTCGACGGTCATCACCGCGAGCGTCATCATGCTGCTCGCCGGGATCGGCTTCATGGGGGCCATCCAGGATGCGCTCACGGGCTTCTACATCACCGCCGGTGCCCGGATCCTCGAGGCACTGCTCGCGACCGCGGGCATCATCGCCGGCGTCAGCGCCGGGCTCGCCGTCGCCGAGGTCGCCGGGTTCGACGTCGGGCGTCTGGTGCCGGGGATCACCGGAGGATTCGAGTACCTGCCGTTCATGATGTTCGGCGGCGGTCTGGCCGCGGCGGCGTTCGCGCTCGCCTGCTACGCCCCCTGGCGCGCGGTGCTCCCGATCGGCCTCGTCTCGGCTGTCGCGATCGCGGTCTACCAGGTCGTGGTGATCCAGGGGTTCGACCGGACCTGGGGTGCCGCGGCGGCGGCGCTGTTGGTGGGCCTCGTCGCCTACTCCGTCGCCCGCTTCACCCGGGTCCCCCCGCTGGTGGTGGTGGTGCCCGCGATCGTGCCGATGCTGCCGGGGCTCTCGATCTACCGCGGTCTCTCGCTGATCGGCGGCCAAGGTGGTGCCGCGGCGGAGGGCATCATCTCGATGGTGACCGCGGTGTCGGTCGCGATCGCGCTCGCCTCCGGCGTGATCCTCGGCGAGTACTTCGCCCAGCCGCTGCGTCGTGAGGCGAAGCGCCTGGAGCAGCGCCTGTCCGGGCCTCGCCTGGTCGGCCCACTGCGCGCCCGCTCGGTCTCCAGCAGCAGGGCCCGCTAGGTCAGAGTCGGCTCAGCCAGCGGGCGGCGGTGCCGGCGTCGAACGGCGCCGACCACGACTCCATCGCGGCTCGTACGGCGGCACAGGCGCTGACCGCGTCGGTGACCGTGGTCTCGGGATACCCGTAGCTCGTGCGGTGCGCGGCGAACTCGTCCTCGTCGTCGACCCAGACCCGGCCGTGCATGCCCCGCAGCACGTCAAGATCGAGGTCGACGGCGGTCACCGTCAGGCGTGCTCCCTCCCGGGTGACGACCGGTGGGGTGGCCACGTCGACGTAGACCGCGCAGGGCGGGTCGGCCTCGTCGGCGTAGAACGTCGCGACCCAGCCCTCGGCCTGCGGGGCGAGGACGACCTGGTCCTGGCCGGTGGTGATCGCCGCGCCCGGTCGGCGGATCGATGTCCCGGCGGGGACGCCGAGCCACGTGCCGTGCCGGTCGTCGCCGAGCCACACGGCGTCGTACTCCCAGTGCGGGCGGTCACCCCACTTGCGGAACACCACCCGGGCGGGGACATCGGTCACGTCGACCAGGCTAGGGGCTCAGACGATCTTCGCCTTCTTCGGCAGCAGCCGGTCGCTGCCCTTGGCGATGATGTCCTGGTATCGCGAGCCGGTGAGCTTGGCCAAGTGGTGCAGCGCGTGCGCGTCGGCCCCCACGAGGACGCGGGCCTTGTCCTTGCGGACGCCCGCCCAGATGACCTCGGCGGCCTTCTCGGGCGTCATGCGGGCCAGCTTCTTGTCGAAGAGGTCCGCGGTGGCCTGCTTGTCCTCGTTCGCGCTGACCCGGGCGTTGCGCGCGATCCCGGTCTTGATGCCGCCGGGGTGCACACAGGTGACCCCGACGCGGTTGCCGGCGATGAGCATCTCCTCACGCAGCGCCTCAGTGAAGCCGCGGACGGCGTACTTGGCGGCGTTGTAGGCGCTCTGGCCGGGCATGGAGACGAGTCCGAAGAGGCTGGAGATGTTGACGATCTGGCCGTCGCCCGAGGCGATCAGGTGGGGGAGGAAGACGTGGGTGCCGTTCCAGACACCCCAGAAGTTGATGTCCATGAGCCACTGCACGTCGGCCTGGTCGAGGTCGACGAAGTCGCCGGCCAACGCCACGCCGGCGTTGTTGACCACGACGTTGACCCGGCCGAGTTGGGCGACTACGTCGGTCGCGTAGTTCTCCAGCGCGGCCCGGTCGGCGACGTCGAGGCGATCCGAGCGGACCGTGCGGGCGCCGACGTTTTTGGCCAGGTCTACCGTCTCGGCGAGCCCCGCCTCGTTCACGTCGGAGATCGCGAGGTGTGCACCTTCGCGCGCGGCCTGCACAACGAGGGCCCGGCCGATGCCGGAACCGGCGCCGGTGATGACGATGACCTTGTCGTCGAGGGTCTTCATGCGTTCAGCTCCTGCAGCTCGTCGGGGGTGTCGGTGCGTCCGTCGCGGAGGGTTTCGTTGTCCGCGACGAGGTGGTACGCGGTCGCGTCGAAGACACGGGTGAGGCGCCGGAACGCGAAGGTGGTGCGCGGCCAGAGGGTCACGTTGCGGCCGTGCTCGTCGAGATACCAGCTCGAGCAGCCGCCACGGTGCCAGACCGTGCGCTCCATCCGTCGCTGGAGGTCGGCGTTCCAGGCGTCCTGCTCGCCCCGCTTGGGCTCGACGGTGACCAGGTCCCGCTCCCGCATGGTGCGCAGCGCGTCGAGCACGTAGGCGACCTGTGACTCGATCATGAAGACCATCGAGGAGTGGCCGAGGCCGGTGTTGGGCCCGACGAGGAAGAACAGGTTCGGGAACCCGCTCACCGTGGCGCCCTTGTACGCCGACACCCCGGTCTCCGCCCACTGGTCGGCCAGGGTGTGGCCTTCCCGCCCGGTGATGTGGTGTGCGACGGGCAGGTCGGTGGTGTGGAACCCGGTCGCGACGACGAGGACGTCGACGTCGCGCTCGGTGCCGTCCTCGGTCACGATGCCGGTCGGGGTCACCCGCGCGATGCGGTCGGTGACGAGGTCGACGTTGTCCTGGGCGAGGGCGGGGTACCAGGTGTTGGAGATGAGGATGCGCTTGCAGCCGATCTCGAAGTTCGGCGTGACCTTGCGGCGCAGCTCCGGGTCGCTGATGTGGCGGGTGATGTTGGCCTGGGCGGCCTTCTTCGCAGGCAGGGCGATCTTCGGGTTGATCACGAAGGCGGGCACGAAGCACTCCCGGCCCCAGTAGATCGCGGTGCGGTAGAGCCGCTGCAGGCCCGGCAGGTGCTTGAAGGCGAGCTTCTCGACGCCCGTGTAGGCGCGGTCGTGCCGCGGCATCACCCAGGGCGCGGTGCGCTGGTACACGTCGAGGTGCTCCACCGTCCGGGCGATCTCGGGGACGATCTGGATCGCGGAGGCGCCGGTGCCGATGACAGCCACACGCTTCCCGCTCAGGTCGGCGTCGTGGTCCCAGCGGGCGGAGTGGAAGACCTCGCCGGCGAAGGACCCGATGCCGTCGATCTCGGGCAGCTTCGGCTCCGAGAGCGCGCCGGCGGCGGTGACGACCACGTCGGCGGTGAGGTCACCGGCGGAGGTGCGGACCTGCCACACCTGGCGCTCCTCGTCCCAGGTCGCGTGCTCGACGTCGATGCCGAACCGGAAGCGGTCCAGCACACCGGAGTCGTCCGCCACGCGGCGGATGTAGGCCTGGATCTCCGGCTGCGGCGAGAAGGACCGCGACCAGGTCGGGTTGAGCGCGAAGGAGTAGGAGTACAGCTGGCTCGGGACGTCGCAGGCGGCCCCCGGGTAGGTGTTGTCGCGCCAGGTGCCGCCGACGTCGTCGCCGCGCTCGGCGACGAGGAAGTTGCGCTCACCGGCCTCGTCGAGGCGGATCGCCATCGCCAGGCCGGCGAACCCGGCGCCGATGACGAAGGTGCTCACGTGGACGGGAAGGGGGCGCTCGGAGTTCATGGCGTCCACCGTAGGAGGCGTACTGAACAGCGGTCAATAGCGCTGTCGAACAGAATTCAGTAACCTGGGTCTCATGTCCGCCCGCACCCGCCTGACTCCCGAGGCCCGTCGTGAGCAGCTGCTGGAGCTCGGCGTGCGGATGCTGGCCACCCGAAGCCTCGAGGAGCTCTCGATCGACGCCCTCGCCGAGGAGGCGGGGATCTCGCGCGGCCTGCTCTATCACTACTTCCGGACGAAGGCGGACTTCCACGAGGCGGTCGTCGAGCGGGCGGCCGCGGACGTCGTCCGGCTCACCGCGCCGTCGGGGGACCCGGATCCGCTGGTGCGGCTGCTCTCCTCCGTGCGTGCCTACGTCGACTACGTCGAGACGAACCAGGCCGGCTACACCTCGCTCGTCCAGCGGGCCGCCGGGGGCAACGACCGGCTGCGCGAGATCTACGAGACGACGCGGGCCGCCCTCACGGACCGGATCTTCGACGCGGCGAGCCCGGAGGACCTGGTTGCCCTCGGCCTGGTCGACGACGCCGCCACACGCCTGATGGTCCGCGGGTGGGGCGCGCTGGTCGAGGACGTCGTCCTGGCCTGGGTGCGTGCGCCGGCCGGGATCTCCAAGGACGAGTTGATCACCCTCGTCACGAACGCGCTGGTGGGGCTGTTGCCCCGACCGTGACAGCACGAGGCCGGGACCGCGGTGCGGTCCCGGCCTCGAGGGTCGGACGATGTATCGGGTGGGGCGATCAGGTGAAGATGCTGACGCCACCGGGGCCGACGAGCAACCCGACGATGATCAGCACGATGCCCCACAGGACCTGGGATCGGATGATGGCGAGCACGCCGGCGACGACGAGCACAACTGCGAGGATCCACAGAAGCAGAGCCATGAGACAGGGTCCTCCCTCTTAGAAGATGTTGAGTGGACCTTGCCCCGGTGCGGTCCCAGGTAAACCGACCGCCGTCAGACCCGGTGCTCAGGCCTGCTGCACGCCGATGCTGAACTGCACTCCGCCGGTCTCGTCGACGGCGGCGTCGAGGACCTTGTCGTCGAGCGTGACCGCCGCGGTCTCCTCGAGGAAGATCCGGGCGCCGGCCTCCTCGACGACTGCGTCACCGGGCTCGGGCGCGGCGGTGGTGAGCACGTTCAGTGCGGGGGAGTCGGTGCTGTCCTGGGTGATCCGCAGGCCTGCCTGCGGGGTGCCCTCGGACTGGTCGACGATGGCCTTGACGGCCTGGGTGGCGTTCTCGGTCAGAGTGAGCACGGTGCCTCCTGGCATCGGATCGCGGGGGACGGGTCACGTCCCTTTCGACCCACCGTGCCCGGCTTGTCGCTGCGGTTCAAGCCGGGGCGCCGGCGGCCCGTAGGATTCGGCCGGTCATGTCCGAGCCAGCGCAGCGTGCCTCCAGGCGTCGCCGAAGCCCGAGCCGGCGCAAGAGCCGGCCGAGGAGCAGGGGCCCGCGGTTCTCCCCCGAGCAGGTGGCCGCCCGGAGCGCCTCGGTCCCGGAGCTCCGCTACCCGGCCGACCTCCCGGTCAGCCAGCACCGGGACGACATCGCGGCCGCGATCCGGGACCACCAGGTGGTCATCGTCGCGGGCGAGACCGGGTCGGGGAAGACGACCCAGCTGCCGAAGATCTGCCTCGAGCTCGGCCGTGGGGTCACGGGGATGATCGGCCACACCCAGCCCCGCAGGATCGCCGCGCGCAGCGTGGCCGAGCGGGTGAGCGAGGAGCTCGGCGTCCAGCTCGGCGAGCAGGTCGGGTACCAGGTGCGGTTCACCGACCGCGCCGGTGACGGGACGCTGGTCAAGCTGATGACCGACGGCATCCTGCTCGCGGAGCTGCAGCACGACAGGCTGCTCTCGGCGTACGACACGATCATCGTCGACGAGGCGCACGAGCGAAGCCTCAACATCGACTTCATCCTGGGCTACCTCAGGCAGCTGCTCCCCAAGCGTCCCGACCTCAAGGTCGTCATCACCTCCGCGACCATCGACCCCGAGCGCTTCGCCGCGCACTTCGCGGCACCCGACGGGACCCCGGCCCCGATCGTGGAGGTCTCCGGGCGCACCTACCCCGTCGAGGTGCGCTACCGGCCGCTCGTCGAGGTGCCCGAGGACGACGAGGACGGCGAGCTCGTCGCCCGCGACCAAACCGAGGCCGTCGTGGACGCGGTCCGTGAGCTGGTCCGGGAGGGCCCCGGGGACGTCCTGGTCTTCCTGCCTGGCGAGCGGGAGATCCGCGACACCGCCGAGGTCCTGGAGGGGGTGAGCCGGTCCGCGCGCCCGGTCGACGCCTTCGACGTCCTCCCGCTGTTCGCCCGACTCTCGGCCGCCGACCAGCACCGGGTCTTCGCCCCCCACGGGAAGCGCCGCGTCGTCCTGGCCACGAACGTGGCCGAGACCTCCCTGACCGTGCCCGGCATCCGGTACGTCGTCGACTCGGGGCTGGCGCGGATCTCCCGGTACTCGGCGCGCACCAAGGTGCAGCGGCTCCCGGTGGAAGCGGTGAGCCAGGCCTCGGCGAACCAGCGCGCCGGTCGCTGCGGCCGGGTCGAGGCCGGCATCTGCATCCGGCTCTACAGCGAGGAGGACTACCTCGGCCGCCCGGAGTTCACCGAGGCCGAGATCCTGCGCACCAACCTGGCGTCGGTGATCCTGCAGATGACCGCGCTCGGACTGGGGGAGGTCGGTCGATTCCCCTTCGTCGACCCGCCCGACAAGCGCAACATCTCGGCCGGCGTACAGCTGCTCGAGGAGCTCGGCGCCCTCGAGCGTGGTGCGGGGCCGCCCCGGCTGACCGGATCGGGGCGCAAGCTGGTCGCTCTCCCGGTGGACCCGCGGATCGCCCGGATGATCCTCGAGGCGGACCGACGGGGGTGCCTGCGGGAGGTGCTGGTCATCGCCGCGGCGCTCTCGGTGCAGGACCCGCGCGAGCGGCCCCTGGAGGCACGCGCCCAGGCCGACCAGCAGCACGCCCGGTTCAAGGACCAGACCTCGGACTTCCTGTCCTACCTGGCGCTCTGGCGGCACCTGCGGACCCAGCAGAGGTCGATGGGGTCCAGCGCGTTCCGGCGGACGTGCCGCGCCGAGTACCTCAACTACGTCCGGATCCGCGAGTGGCAGGAGCTGGAGTCCCAGCTCCGCCAGGTGGCCAAGCAGATCGGGCTGACTGTGGGGCCGCCGGCCGACGACGGGGGCGAGGTCGACGCCGACGGCATCCACCAGGCACTGCTGTCCGGCCTGCTCTCCCACGTCGGCCTGCGCGACCCCGACAAGCGCGACTACCTCGGGGCCCGCGGGACCCGGTTCGCGGTCTTCCCCGGCTCGGGCCTCTTCCGCAAGCAGCCCGCGCTGGTCATGGCCGGGGAGCTCGTCGAGACGTCCCGGCTCTACGCGCGCCAGAACGCCGCGATCAAGCCGGAATGGGCCGAGGAGGTCGGCGCGCACCTGGTCAAGCGCCAGTACTCCGAGCCGCACTGGTCCAAGAAGCGGGCCGCCGTGCTCGCCCACGAGCGGGTCACCCTCTACGGCGTCCCGCTGGTCGCGGACCGCGTGGTCAGCTACGGGCGGATCGACCCCCCGGTGGCGCGCGAGCTGTTCCTCCGGCACGCCCTGGTCTACGGCGAGTGGCACACCCGAGCCCGGTTCTTCGCCGAGAACCGGGCGCTCCTCGACGACGTGGCCGAGCTCGAGCACCGGACGCGGCGCCGCGACCTGCTCGTCGACGAGCACACGTTGTTCGACTTCTACGACGCCCGGGTGCCGGCCGACGTCGTCTCCGGGGCGCACTTCGACGCCTGGTGGAAGCGGGAGCGGCACGAGCGGCCGGACCTGCTCACCTTCGACCCCGTGATGCTGGTCAACGAGACGGCCGGCGAGGTCAGCGAGGAGGACTTCCCGGACGCCTGGCGGGAGGAGGGGCTGAGCCTGCCGATCGGCTACCACTTCGAGCCCGGGACCGCTGACGACGGGCTCACCATCGACGTCCCCGTCGCCACCCTCAACCGCATCGGTCAGGACACCTTCTCCTGGCTGGTGCCGGGGTTGCGCGAGGAGCTGGTGACCGCGCTCCTGCGCTCGCTCCCCAAGAACCTGCGCACCTCGTTCGTGCCCGCGCCCGACCACGCCCGGGCGTTCCTGGCCGCGACCCCGCCGGGGGAGGAGGCGCTGCTGGACGCCCTGGAGCGGCACCTGCGGTCCGTGACGGGGGTCGTGGTCCCGCGGGAGGCGTGGGACTGGTCCCGGGTCCCGGCGCACCTCCGGCCGCGCTTCCGGGTGGTCGCCGACGACGGGGCGGTCCTGGGCGAGGGCAAGGACCTCGAGGAGCTGAAGGTTCCCCTGCGGCCGACCTTCGCCGCGGCGGTGGCCGACCTCGCCGAGGACTCGGGGGTCACCGTCACCGGCGAGACCGCCTGGACCTTCGGCACGCTCGAGCCTTCCTTCACCCAGCGGCGCGCCGGTCACGACGTGGTCGGCTACCCCGCCCTGGTCGACGAGGTGCTGACGACGGGTGCCCCGACGGTCGGCGTGCAGGTCTTCGGCACGGCGGACGAGCAGGAAGCCTCCCACCGGCGTGGCGTGCGGCGGCTCTTGGCGCTGGAGGTGCCGTCGCCGGTCCGTGCGGTCACCGACGGGCTCGACACCCGGACACGCCTCGCGCTCGCGGCCGCGCCGTACCCATCGGTGGCGGAGCTGCTCACCGACTGCGTGCTCGCTGCGGTGGACGAGCTGATGGAGCGCCACGACTGGTCGGTCTGGGACGCCGAGGCGTACGCCGCGCTGCGCGACGCCGCCGCCCCGGAGGTCGCCGGTGCCACGCGGGAGGTCGTCGCCGAGGTGGTGCGGGTCCTCGAGCAGTGGCGCGCCGTCGACAAGGCGCTCAGCGGGTCCGCCGACCTTCCCCTGCTCCCCGCGTTGACCGACATGAAGGCCCAGGTGGCCCGGTTGGTGCACCGCGGTTTTGTGGGGGAGACCGGCGGGGCACGGCTGCGTCACCTGACCCGCTACCTGCGCGCGGTCCAGGTGCGGCGCGAGAAGCTCGACGCGCACCGGGACCGGATGCTCCTCGACCAGGTCGCCGGCCTCCAGGAGGCCCTGCTGCACCGGTACGCCGCCCTGCCGCAGGGGCGACCCGCCCCGCTCGCGCTCGAACGCGCGCGCTGGCTCCTCGAGGAGCTGCGCGTGGGGCTGTGGGCCCAGCAGCTCGGCACCGCCGAGAAGGTCTCCGTCGAACGGGTCCGGCGCGCGCTCGGCTGAAGGGGGAGCCACGTACCCTGACGCGACCGTCCGCACCACGCTCGAGGAGCCCCATGCCCGTCCCGTCCGTGCTCGCCGGCGTCCTCGCCGTCCTGCTCCTCGGCACCCTCGCCGGTCCCGCCATGGCGCAGGTGCCCGAGCAGCCGAGCAACGTCCGGGGACAGGTCACCCTCCAGGACCCGGCCGGGGACGTCTGGCGCACCCGTGTGGGCGAGGAGGCGGAACCTGCCCCGCGGGTCCGTGTGCACGACATCCGCGCGCTCCGCGTGCGGCACGCCCCGCGCCGGGTCATCGTGACGGTGCGCTACACCGCCCTGCGGCGCTCGGGCGTGCTGAGCGCGCACCGCGTCTGGCTGCGCACGCCCGCAGGGCTGCTGCGCGAGGTGCTCGTGGAGGCGGGGCCGCGCCGGTGGGCGGGGCGCACCCGGGTGTTCACCCGGCGGGGGGACCTGGTGCAGTGCCGCACCCGCCACGCCATCGACTACCCCGAGGGCCGGGTGCGGGTGGTCGTTCCCCGGGCCTGCCTGGGGACTCCGGCCCGGGTCCGGGCGCGGATGGTGGGCTACCGCGCGTTCAAGGACGGGCGGGTGGACACCGACAACCCGCACGACCAGCAGCCCACGTCCCGGCGCTGGACTCCCTGGGTCCGGCGCGCCTGAGCGGTGCGGGATCGAGCCACCAGCTGGTGGTACGCCGGACCGGGAGCGCCTCACGGCGCATGGCCGCTCGTAGCGGCTTCTTGTGGGACCCGGGGCTGCCGCGGTCCGACGTACCGCTCCCCACGGTACGGGTCGCCGGGCCGTCGATCCAGTCAGTGCAGGGCGCCGTCTAGCTCGAGGCGCCCGCAGGTCTGCAGTTGCTCGGCGAGCGTGCGCAAGCGGGCCGCGGAGAGGTCGGCACCGGGGTCGGCGGGGGCGCCTGCGACGCCGTCGGCGCGGGCGCGTCCGGTGGCGGTCACCAGGGCGAAGGCGGCCGCGCGGAAGAGGGTGTCGGCGAGGTCACCACGGACCACGCCACCGAGGACGGTGTCGACGAGCGTGCGCACCTCGTCGGGGCCCGGCGGGTCGGCGACTCCGGCGACCACCTCGGCCACCGGCGAGGAGCGCCGTCCGCGGTCGAACTCCGTGGCCGCCCGGTGCGGGTCGGCGTGCACCCAGGTGCGCAGCAGGTAGAGGCGCCACAGCGCGCCGGAGAGCGAGTCGGCGGGGGACCCGGCCCACAGGTCGGCCAGGACCTCGAGCCCCTCGTCCTCCGCGAGCGCCACCACCCGGGCGACGACCGCCTCGTCCTCGGCGACGCCGCGGCCACCGCGCACCAGCAGCGTGGCGAGCCGGTCGGCGGCCTCCCGCGCCTCGGCGGGGTCGGTGCCACCGGTGAGGCTCTCGAAGTGCCGTGCGCCGGGCAGGGCCGGACGGTGGTGGGGGCGGTTCACCGGATCCACTGTAGGACCGTCGGGGTGGGCAGGACCGGGCCCGGTATCGTGACCGCCCCGTCCCCCGTCGAAGAGGTCTTGATGTCGTTGTCCCCGTCCGGTCGCTCCCGGCTGGCGCGCACGGTCGCGCTTTGCGCGTCGGTGGCGCTGCTCGCGGCAGCGTGCACGCTGACGGACGGTGACTCCGACGCCGGTCCCGAGAACGGCTCCGCCCCCACCGGCCCGCCGTCCCCGACGGCGGAGCCGCTGACGCTCCGGCTGGGCGTCCACGGCCCTGAGGGTCTCCTGGCGGCGTACGAGGAGATGGCCGCCACCTACGAGGAGGCGAACCCGGGTGTCCGCGTCGAGCTGGTGACCGCGCCGGACCACGACGCCGCGATGGGGGCGATCGAGCGGGACCGCGCGGCAGGGGAGGCGCCGGACGTCTTCCTCGTCGAGCACGGTGACCTGCCGAAGCTGCTCGATGACGAGTGGGTCCAGCCCGTCGACGAGCTGCTCAGCCAACGCGGGGTCGACTTCGGCGACGGGTACCAGCGCGAGGGGATGACGGCCTTCAGCGCCGACATGCGGCTGCACTGCATGCCGCACGACGTCTCGCCGATGGTCGTCTACTACAACACCGACCTGCTCGACCTCACCACGATCGGCGACGACCCCGAGGAGGCCCCGACCGCGGAGGACGGGTGGACGTTCGACCAGTTCGCCGAAGCGGCCCGGTCGGTCTCCACCCGGCGCGTCAAGGGCGTGCACGTCGCACCGGACCTCGAGCAGCTCGCCCCGTTCGTGTGGTCGGCCGGCGGGGACCTGGTCGACTCCACGGGCGACCCGTCGCGCCTCACCCTCTCCGAGGGCGACAGCCGCGAGGCGCTCGATCGCGTGCTCACCCTGCTGCGCGAGACGCGGGTGACCCCGAGCCGCGAGCAGCTGAGCCGGCGGAGCGCGGTCGACCGGTTCGTCGGCGGCCGGCTCGCGATGGTGCTGGGCTACCGATCCCTGGTGCCGCAGCTGCGGGAGGCCGAGGACCTGGCCTTCGACGTGATGCCCCTGCCGCGGCTGGGCTCCTACCGCACGATCAGCTCCATCACGGGTTTCTGCCTCTCCGCCACCACCGAGCAGGTCGAGGCAGCCGCGGACCTGCTGACCTACATCGTGGGCCCCGGCGAGGAGATCGTCACCCGGGCCGGGTACACGCTGCCCGCCAACCTGGACGTGGCCTACTCGCGCGACTTCTCCCAGCGCAGCCAGGAGCCGCAGAGCGCGTTCGTCTTCAACGAGGGCATTCGACGCGCCGCGCATGTCCCGCTCGGACGTGAGTGGCGCGCCGCAGCGGCCGGGGCGGTCCCGCAGCTGACCCGCCTGCTCTTCAGCCCGGTTATCGACCTCGACCGGGTCCTCCAGCGCATCGACGACTCGTCCGAGGTGGTCTTCGTCACCGAGGACGAGGCCGACGCCGACGACATCGGGGCCGACGAGGACGCCGAAGACATCGACGAGTGAGCTAGGGGCCGGTGTCCGCGGTCTCCGGCTGGGCGGGCCGTGCCTCGCGCAGCGCGCGGGAGAGCAGCGGGGTGGTGAGCTCGACCTGCCACTCCCGGGCGCCGAGGTCGCGCAGCCTGTCGGCCACGGCTGGCTCCCACGCGTCGTCCGCCGCGGCGGGGGGCTCCCACAGCACACGACGCACGCTGTCGGGGGTGAGGAGGTTCTCGACAGGGAGGGACCGCTCCTCGGACAGCGCGAGCAGGTCGGCACGTGCCTGCTGCAGGCGGGCCGCGGCGAGGGGGTTCTTGTCGGCCCACGCCCGCGGTGGAGGTGGCCCGTCGAACCGCGCGGCGACCGGGGGGAGATCGGCATCGGGGAGCGACCGCGCCTCGGCCAGGGCCTCGACCCAGCGCGAGGAGTACCGCTCGGCGCCGCGACCCTTGAAGCCGGGGGTGGTCAGGAGCGCGCGACGGTCGCGGGGGAGAGCGTTGGCCGCCGCCACGATGGCCGAGTCCGGCAGGATGCGGCCCGGCGTGACGTCGCGGTCGGCGGCGATCTGGTCCCGCACGGTCCACAGCGCCCGGACCGCGGCCAGGGCGCGCCGCCCGCGCGCCTTGTGCATGCCGGAGGTGCGCCGCCAGGGATCCCGGCGTACGGCGGGGCGGTGGTGCAGCAGCGCGGCGAACTCCTGGGCGGCCCAGTCCGCCTTGCCCGCGGCGACGAGCTCCTCGGCGAGGGCGTCACGGAGCTCGGGCAGGACCTCGACGTCGAGTGCGGCGTACTCGAGCCAGGGGGAGGGGAGCGGCCGGGTGGACCAGTCCACCGCGGAGTGCTCCTTGCGCATGCGGAAGCCGAGCACGGTCTCCACGAGAGTGGCGAGGCCCACCCGGGGGTAGCCGAGGAGCCGTCCGGCGAGCTCGGTGTCGAACAGCGCGCCGGGGTGCAGCCCGATCTCGGTCAGGCAGGGAAGGTCCTGGGTGGCGGCGTGCAGGATCCACTCGGTCTCGGCGAGCACCTGGGTCAGGGGGTCGAAGTCGACGATGTCGATGGGGTCGACCAGGAAGCTCCCGGCGCCCTCGCGGCGCAGCTGGATGAGGTAGGCGCGGGCGGAGTAGCGGTAGCCCGAGGCGCGCTCGGCGTCGACGGCGATCGGACCCGTGCCCGTGGCGAGGGCACTGGCCACCTCGCGCAGGCCGTCCTCGGCGGACACGACCGGAGGGAGGCCATCGCGCAGCTCGAGCAGGGGCGCGGGAGTGGGCTCCTCGTCCGTGGTCGGTTCCTCGTCCGTCGAGGGGTGGGGCTCCATCAGGCGGGGCCGCGCTGTCCGCGCCGGCTCGGCATCGCGACGACACCCTCGGGGACCGGGGGGAGACCGGCGGCGGTGCAGAGCAGCTCTCCCCACGCCTCCACGTGCGGTGCGACGTCGCCGACCGGAGTCCACGATGCGCGGATCTCGACCTGGGCGGTGGGGGGCTCGTCGACCATCGAGCCGAAGCTCTCGGAGGCGACCTTCGTGACCGTGCCCGAGGGTGCGACGAAGACCGCGCCGTGGGCCTCGAGCGCCTCCGCCAGCCAGGTCCAGGCGACCTCGGCGAGCAGCGGGTCGTCGACCAGCTCGGGGTCGATCTCGGTGCGGGCGTAGGCGACGCAGCGGAAGGTGCCGGACCAGGCGTCGTTCCCGGCCGGGTCGTGGAGGAGGACGAGGCGACCGGTGCCGATGTCCTCGCCGGCCACCGTGACGTCGGCTGAGAGCGCGGAGGCGTACGGCGCGATGCGTTGCGGAGCAGGCATCTCTTCGCAGAGGATCTCCGGGCGCAGCCGCGCGGTGCGCAGCTGAGCGACGGCGGCCCGGAAGTCCTCGGGCACCGGCGTCACCTCGACCCGAGGTTCCTGACGTGCGGGCATGGACCCAGCGTACGTCTGTCGGTGGCCGGGGCCCGGTTCCGCCACGCCGCGTGCGGCCCCGTGGTGCCACCTGGGAGGATCGGCGGGTGCCTGAGCAGACCAGCCCCCCCGTCCCTGCCGACCCCGCGCTCGCCGACTCCGCCTTCCTACGAGCCGCCCGCGGCGAGGAGCCGTCGCACACGCCGGTCTGGTTCATGCGGCAGGCCGGTCGGTCCCTGCCGGAGTACCGGGCGCTGCGCGAGGGCGTGGGGATGCTGGAGTCGTGCATGCGACCCGAGCTGGTCGTTGAGATCACCCTGCAGCCCGTCCGTCGCTACGGCGTCGACGCGGCGATCTTCTTCTCGGACATCGTGCTGCCCCTGAAGGCGGTCGGGGTCGATCTCGACATCAAGCCGGGCATTGGCCCGGTGGTGGCCTCCCCGGTGCGGACGATGGCCGACGTCGAGGCGATCCCGGACCTGACCCCCGACCACGTGGACTTCGTGACCGAGTCGGTGCGCCAGCTGGTCGCCGAGCTGGGGTCGACGCCGCTGATCGGGTTCGCGGGGGCGCCGTTCACCGTCGCCTCCTACCTCGTCGAGGGAGGTCCGTCGAAGGAGCACGCCAAGACCAAGGCCCTGATGTTCGGCGCGCCCGACGTGTGGGACGCCCTCATGCGGAAGATCGCCGGGATCGCCGCCGCCTACCTCGAGGTCCAGGTGGCCGCCGGCGCCTCGGCGGTCCAGCTCTTCGACTCCTGGGCGGGTGCGCTCACCCCGACCGACTACGAGCAGTTCGTCATGCCGCACTCGGCACGCGTCCTCGAGCGGGCCGGGGCGCTCGGCGTCCCGCGCATCCATTTCGGGGTCGGCACCGGCGAGCTGCTCGGACGGATGGCCGAGGCTGGGGCCGACGTGGTGGGCATCGACTGGCGGGTCCCGCTGGCCGACGGCATCGCCCGCGCCCGCGGCCGCGCGGTGCAGGGCAACCTGGACCCGACGCTGGTCTTCGCCCCGACCGAGGTGATGCTGGCCCGCGCCGCCGAGGTGCTCGAGGCCGGTCGCGCGGCTCCGGGGCACGTCTTCAACCTCGGCCACGGGGTCATCCCCTCGACCGACCCGGACCAGCTGGCCCGGCTCACCGACTTCGTCCACGAGCAGAGCGCCCGCTGACGGTCACTCGGCCGATGCCGCGCTCGCGGCTGTAGGGGCGGGGCGTCGGCGACGCAGGACCAGCGCGAGCGGGACACCGAGGACGGCGACCAGCACGGCCCACGGGAGCAGCGCACCGACGACGGTGCTCGTGGCCACGGCCGCGTCGGTCAGCGCGTCCCAGCCCGCACGAAGACCGGCGACGAAGCCTGCCTCGTCGACCTCGTCCTCGGTCTTCTCCAGGTCGTCGTGCGCACGCAGCGTGAGGTGGATCGTGGCGAGGCTGGTCTGGTCGGACAGCCACTCCTGCTGGCCGAGCAGCGAGTCGAGGTCGGCCTGCCTGCGGGTGAGCTCGGACTCCACGCGCACCACCTGGCCGAGCGTCTCCGCGCGGTCGAGCAACGTCTCGATCCGGGCGATGCTGCGTCGCTGGGCCCGGATCCGGACCTGGGTGTCGATGACCTGGGTGGTGACGTCCTCGGTCGACCGGGTCTGCTGGACGACGTCGCCGACCTCGGCCAGACCGGCCATGGCGGTGTCGAAGGACCCGCTCGGCACCCGGAGCACCATGCGCACCGACTGCAGGGCCCCGTCGGCTGCGGTCCTGCTCTCCTCCTCGGCGAGCTGGCCGTCGAGCTGGTCGAGGAGGTCCCGCACCTCGTCGCGGGACCCGGTCACGTCGTCGCTGCGCAGGCCCACCGCACCGCTGGCGATGACAGCCCGCTCGCGGACCTCGGCCGCGGCGCTTGCGGCAGCGCGGTCGTCAGTGGCCTGTTCAGGCGCGAAGGCCTCGCCGTCGGACAGCGTGGTGGCGGGCGCCGTGCGATGGGCCATGGCCGCCTCACCCCCGGAGGCGTCGGAGTCGGTAGATCCGGCACTGCAGCCGAGGAGCGCGGCGAGGAGCAGGACGGTGCCGGCAGCGACGAGGGCCGGCGTACGGCGGGATCGGGAGGTGGTCATGGGTGTCGGACGCGGGCGGGTCCTGACCGGTTCCCGTCCGGTCGGTACCCGGTGGGACCCTGGGACGGTGACCAGCAGCCCTGCCCCGTTCCCGGCCGGTCCTCCCGTCGTGGTGGTGGGGGCCGGCGTCGGCGGTCTCACGGCCGCCCGGGCGCTGGCGGACGCGGGGCGACGCGTGGTGGTGCTCGAGGCGACCGACCGGGTCGGCGGCAAGCTGCTCGTGCACGAGGTGGCCGGGGTGCGGGTCGACGTCGGCGCCGAGGCGATGCTCGCCCGCCGGCCCGAGGGGACCGCACTGGCCGAAGCGCTCGGCCTGGCCGTCGAGCACCCCGCCACGACCGCATCCCGCGTGTGGACGCGCGGCGCGCTGCGGCCGCTGCCACGCAGCGTCATGGGCGCCCCCGTCGACGCGTCCAGCCTCCGCGAGTCGGGTGTGCTCTCGCCCGAGGGTCTCGACCGGGCACTGCGCGAACCGGAGATCCCGTGCGAACCGGTCACCGACGACGTGTCGGTCGGTGACCTCGTCGCGGCGCGGTTCGGTGACGAGGTCGTCGACAGGCTCGTCGAGCCGCTGCTGGGCGGGGTGTACGCCGGCCACGCGCGTCGGCTCTCGGCCCGGGCCTGCGTGCCCCCGCTGCTGGCCGCGCTGGCCGAGGGGCCGTTGCTGGGGCGGGCGGCGCCCGCACCGACCGGCCCAGTGTTCGCGGGCCTCCCCGGGGGGATGGGCACGTTGACGGCGGCGCTCGCGGCCGACCCGCGCATCACCGTCCGCACCGGCACAACGGCGCGGGCGCTCCGCCGTACCGCCGAGGGATTCGCACTGACCGTCGGTCCCACGCGTGACGAGGAGGAGGTGCTCGCCTCCGACGTCGTGCTCGCGGTGCCGGCCGCGCCTGCCGCGCGGCTGCTCGCCGACCTCGCCCCGGGCGCGGCCACCGGGCTGGGGTCCGTCGAGTCTGCGTCGATGGCGGTGGTGACCCTCGCGTTCGCGGTCGACGCCCTCGAGGGCACCGACGCGATGACCGGGTCGGGCTTCCTCGTGCCGCCCGTCGACGGACGGCACATCAAGGCCTCCACCTTCTCCGCGAACAAGTGGGACTGGGTGCGCCGGGCGGGTGAGGCGGGTCCTGCGCCCGTGCGCCTGCTGCGCACCTCGCTCGGTCGCCACGGGGAGGAACGCGCGCTCCAGGCCGACGACGCGGCGCTAGTACGAGCCTCGCTCACCGATCTCGCGCAGGCGACCGGCCTCCGTGCCGCGCCGGTCGCGGCGCACGTGCAGCGCTGGGGCGGCGGGCTCCCGCAGTACGCCGTCGGGCACCTGGACCTCGTGGAGCGGGTGCGGGCGGACGTCGCGCGGGCCAGCGCGGCGGGTCCCGGGGGGCTTGCGGTCTGCGGGGCGACGTACGACGGGGTGGGCATCCCGGCGGTCATCGGGTCGGCGCAGCGCGCGGTGGCCGGGCTGCTCGCGGAGCGGCGAGGTGTCCCCGGCACAATGGCGCCATGACGTCGAAGGCAGCACAGGTCCGGGAGATCAACGAGGGCATCCGCTACGCGATGTGGTCGGTCTTCCGGGTGGTGACCCCCGCTGGCGACGCGGACCGCGACGCACAGGCGGCCGAGCTCGACGCGCTGTTCGCCGAGCTCGGTGAGGACGACGTGGTCATGCGTGGCCTCTACGACCTCAGCGGTCTGCGCGCCGACGCCGACGTGATGGTCTGGACCCACGCCGCCACCTCCGAGCAGCTCCAGGACGGCTACCACCGCCTGCTGCGCACCGCGTTCGGCGCCCGGCTGGAGCCGGTGTGGTCACAGATGGCCCTGCACCGTCCGGCGGAGTTCAACAAGTCCCACGTCCCGGCGTTCCTCAACGACGAGGACCCCAAGGACCACATCTGCGTCTACCCGTTCGTGCGTTCCTACGAGTGGTACCTCCTCGAGGACACCGAGCGGCGCGCCATGCTCGCCGAGCACGGCCAGATGGGCCGCGACTTCGCCGACGTCCGCGCCAACACGGTGGCCAGCTTCGCCCTCGGCGACTACGAGTGGATCCTCGCCTTCGAGTGCGACGAGCTGCACCGCATCGTCGACCTGATGCGGCACCTGCGGGCCTCCAAGGCCCGCCTGCACGTCCGCGAGGAGATCCCCTTCTACACCGGCCGACGCCGCTCCGCCGCCGAGCTCGTCTCCGCGCTGCAGTAGGGGTCGAAAGTCGCTACACGTGTAGTGACTTTCAGCTTTGGCCGGCGTTTTGACCGTTCCAAGGTCGCACTTCCTGTCCACGCATCCGGTACGACGGAACCGCAGCGCCCGCGCGCACGTCCCAGGCCCATGCGTGCTCTCCTCGTCGTCCTGCTGCTCGTGGTCGCCGGGTGCGCGGACCCCGACGCCGTGCCTGACGCCGTGCCTGAGGCCGAGGAGCTCGTCGGGGTGGGGACGGTGCTCGACGACGGGGACGGGCCGGAGCTGTGCCTCGGCGCGGTCGCGACGTCGCTCCCGCCACAGTGCAGTGGGCCTCGGGTCGCGGGATGGGACTGGGCAGCCGTCGAGCACGACGAAGCGGTCGCGACCCGCTGGGCTGCCGTCGCGGTCATCGGCACCTGGGACGGGGAGATCTTCACCCTGGCCCGCGAGCCCGTCCCCGCGCAGGACTACGACGGCCCGCGTCCGCCGAACGACGAGCCGGATCTCGTGAGTCCCTGCCCGGAGCCGGCCGGCGGTTGGGCACCGGTGGACCCGCAGCGCACGAACGACGTGACCCTGCAACGGGCGATCCGGATCGCGAACCGCCTCGACGGTGCGGGCGACGTCTGGTTCGACCAGTCGCCGAACCCGGCGTACGGCACGGACCGCCACGAGGAGATGAACGACCCGGCGCTGCTCGTGCTCAACGTCCGTGTGGTGGGCGGGGCGGCACGGCGGGCGG
>JAUYLL010000031.1 GCA_030698375.1 Nocardioides sp.
CATCGCCGCCGAGATCTCCGACAACGCCCGCCGCCGGATGTCCGAGCACGGCCGGGACCCGGTTACCAGCGCCGCCCCGATTGCCGGGTCCCCGGCTCGGTAGAGCGGAGGAGGACGCCATGGACCTCGACCATGGCGGCCGGCACCTTGCCGGCCGGCACCGTTGTGAGCGGCGCGGCGTCGACGAGCGGCCCCAGCTGCGGGTGGTCAGGTGAAGGCCCTCGGCGGCATCGCCACCGCCGCGATCGCCGTCCTCGCCGCCGGCGGAATCAAGGCTGCCCTGCCCGGCGCCCCCGCCGACCCCACTGGCAGCGAGGCGACCGCCACCCGAGTCCGGGTCGTGGCGGTCCTCGACGGCGACACGCTTCGCGTCGAGGACCTCAACGGAGGCGATCTCGGCCGAGTCCGCCTGCTCGGGATCGTTCATTAGGCAAATCTGGTTGTCGGGATTGAACCTGTCGGCTGGCGCAAGACGCCCCCGTCCCGGTGATGGAGCCGGACGGCTCCTACGGGACGTCCGTCGGGTTGTCGGGCCAGGATGGGCTTCCGAACTGTGCGTTCACCGTTTGAGGTTCCGCTTGCGGAACACACGGCTCTTTGACTGGATTGGTAGCCGCCGACTTCGTTGTTTGCGGGTCCCTCGACCGCGAGGACGAGCCGGACCAATGGAGCGGCCAGGTTGTCATGCCCTCACAATCCATCGAAGACTGCGCACATGGATAGCCAAGCTCTCGTGGTCATCGCGTTCGGATTGGGGACAGCAGGCAACCTCGCCAAGGGTGTCCCGCAGTTCGCGCGCACGGCTGTCAGGGGGCGGGTCAACGGCCTGTCTGCCGGGGCTGTCTGGCTGGCGCTCATTGCGAACATGCTCTGGGCGGCGTTCGGCGCGGCGATCTCCGACCTCGCCTTCCTCGCGTTGAGCCTCTTCGGATCGATTCTCACGGCGTCGACGGCAGTGCGCTTTGCAGCACGAACGGGGTGGAAGCGCAATCGGGCCTTCATCGCCGGGACCGCGCTGGCAGCGATCGTCTTCCTTGCCCTGGCAATCGCTGGCGCTGATCAAGTGCTCGCGGCGGGAGGGGTCGCACTCGGTCTGGTTATCTCACTCCCGCAGTTGGTGCACCTGTTGCGGATCAGGGGGACCAACGAGGACGTGTCGGGTGTGTCCGGGTGGGAGTACACGGTTGTCATTGCCGCACAGATCGGCTGGACGACCTACTGGCTTCTGAACGCGCAGTGGCTCGTCGCCGCTGGCGCAGCCTGGGGCGGCATTGCCCGCGTGACTACCCTCATGCTCCTCCTGCGTCACGCGGCCCGCGCCCGTGCCCGTGCTCGTCACGAGTCGCCTACTGACGTCCGCTTCTAGAGCTGCTATGGGTTGACGCCGACAGGTGGAGGGTGCAGGTGGGTACGCCCTACGCCCTACGCCCTGTGTCCGCAAGCCGAACCGTCAGCGGTGCCGCGATGCTCCTCCGTGGATGAGAGGACCACTTCACAGTTGCTTGGCCATGGCCTGCCTCGGCCACGCATCGAGGCCCGCCTCAGCTTCTTCATCGCGCGCCGCCGCGAGACCGGACGGCAAGCCGTCAGCAGGCAGCGCCCGCCAACCCAGCGACTCGTAGAAGGGCCCGTTGAAAGGCACGTCACGGAACGCTGTGAGAGTCATCCGGTCGTAGCCCCGCTCCCGCGCGATCTCTTCAGCCGCCAGCAAAAGGCGCCTGCCGATCCCCTGCCCGCCGTGGCCGGGGGCGACGGTTACCTGCTCGACGTGGACCGCCGCATCGAGTACCTCGAGACGCACGAACCCGACGACGAACCCCCCGTCGACGGCAACGAGCAGCCGGCCCGCCCGTTGAGCCTGAACGAACCCGCCAACCTCCGGAGCGGGACCGTCGGCCACAGTGGCCAGGCCGAGTTGCCGGAAGAGCTGACCAGCGGCGACCTGCATGGCTGGTAGAGCCTCAACCTCCTCGTCGGTCGCCGCGCGGATCGTCACCCCGTTCTCCATGTCCGCCATCTCACCACGACCAGACCAGAGAAGCCTGAGCACATCCCACAACCTCAGCGACTGCGGCCGCGCTCGCCGCAGGTCATCACCGCGAGACCAACCGCCTGCGGTGAGTCATCCAAGTTCCCGGGCTCGCCAGCGTGAGGCCGTGGCCGTCGCCGCAAGCGGATCCCCATGCGGCCACAGCCGACCTTGCTGCGGCCGGCAGTTATCGGTGCCGAGATGTGCCTGATGTCGTTCGGCTTGCGGCTACGCCACGAGCGAACACTCTTGCTGATCTCTCGATCGATGAGTGGACTGAGGCGTATGGAGTTGTTGATCTTGGGCGGGACGGCGTTGCTGGGGCGCGCTGTCGCGCACGCCGCTCTGGATCGTGGACACGCTGTGACCTGCTTGGCGCGTGGAAGTTCGTCCGTTCCCGAGGGAGCGGCCTTCATCTCTGCTGACCGCGATGACGACGACGGTCTTGCGTCGGTCTCGACGCGATCGTGGGCGGCAGTGATCGACGTGTCGCGCCAGCCTGGGCAGGTTCGCCGTGCCGTGCGTGATCTGAGGACCCGGCACTGGGTGTTCATCTCCTCCGGCAACGTCTACGCCGACTTCTCCTCTATCGAGCAGGACGAGAACGCACCGCTTCTCCCTCCCCTCCAGGGTGAGGTGATGGAAGACATGTCGACCTACGGCGAGGCGAAGGTCGCCTGCGAGGGCGTCGTCCGCGCTGGTGACACCTCGGCCACCATCGTGCGCTCGGGCCTGATCGGGGGGCCGGGTGATTGGTCGGGCCGAACGGGGTATTGGCCATGGCGATTCGCTCATCCCACAGGGGATGACGTGATCGTGCCTGACGACCCCGACTTCCCATGCGCGATCATCGATGTACGCGATCTTGCATCCTGGGTCGTCACCGCGGCGGAGCAGCAGCTCGACGCAACGTTCAACGCCACGGGCCCGACCATCCCCTTCCACCAGGTCATTGCCACTGCCGCGCAGACCGCCAACAGCGCCGCACAGCCGCGCGCCGTTCCGGCCGTGACGTTGGCCGAGCTCGAGATCGGTGCCTGGATGGGCCCGGCCTCACTTCCGCTATGGATCGATGACCCAGCCTGGCGTGGCTTCGCCACCATGAACACCGACCGGGCACGTGCCGCCGGTCTCGTCACGCGACCACTGGAGGACACCCTGCGAGACACGCTTGCCTATGAGAATCAGCGCACCGAGCCCAGGCAGGCTGGCCTCAGCGACGAGCAGGAACAGCGAGTCCGGGCCGCCCTCGATCGAAACCGCACATGACCGCGCGTCGGCCACGGAGGACAGTTGCCGGCAATCCGTGATCGCAACGGGATCCCTCTGTGGCACGCCCTGGACTCGATGGAGGATGCCCGCGGCCTCCTGCGCGGTCACGACATGTCGAGCAGGGTAGGACGGTCGCCGGCCCGGCCGCTGGAATCATCCACAGGGATGGGCCGTGCCACTCTGGGGACGTGGATTGGTCAACGCTCATTGCCAGCGCGGGGAGCGCCGTTCGGCGCCGTGGTGTCACTTGTGGCCGTATCCCAGGTCACGGTGCGTCGAGCACGCGCTGAACGACGCGAAGCCGCTCGCCTCGCCGTCGCCGCTGCGGGCAAGCCGCTGCAACTCGAGTTGGCCCGATACACCTATGCCGCCGGTCAGAGAACCTCATCCAAGCGCGACAACGAGGCGGCGCACATGGACGACCATCAACACGTGGTGGTTGGAGTCAGGGTCTCGTGTCGAAGTCGACGTCGATCCGGAACACGTCGGCACGGAGCCAGGAAAGCGTGAGCTCGACCGGCCGATGGTCACGGGCGGCCGCGTCGGTGCGGCTGCGGATCGCGATCACCAGCGGTCGGCCGCTAAGCCCGAGATGCTGGGCCACCTCGGACGGCGCGGGGTCGATCGCGACGCCGAACCAGCCGCGCACCGGCTGGATGCCGTAGTGGCCTGCCAGGGTGTCGTGCAGAGACGCTCCGGGCTCGAGGACCTGTGTGAGGTTGGGGACGAGATCCGGGTCGAGCCAGGTTTCGGCGAAGCCAACTAGGTCGTTGTCGACGTACCTGTCGCGGGAGATTGCGAGGAGTTGTCGTCGAGCACCCACCCGCATCCGGCTCCGCACCTCCGCCGGTGGCTGGTCGAGGCGCCAGCCCGTGGTGCGAATGTGCGGGGTCAGACCGGCTTGGCGCACGCTCGCGCTCCAGCTCGGTGGGCTGTGCCGGCTGATGGTGTAGTCGATGCGCCGCGAGACGTACGTTCCGCTGCCCTGCCTGCGCCGGACGAGGTAGCGAGATTCGAGCTCGGACAGGGCGGCCCGTGCGGTGAGGCGGCCGACGCCCAGGTCCCGGGCGAGTTCGTCTTCCGATGGGAGCCGCGTGCCGACGGGTTGCTCTGCGATGCGCTCGGCCAAGGCGTCGGCTGTGGCTAGGTAGACCGGTATCCGGGCGGAGGGCCTTCGGCGCGGGACGTCGTTGATGGGTAGGATCATAGCGGCGAGCGGGACGTCGTCAGCACCTCTCGGTTCGGGTTGTTGACGGCTCCCTCGGGCACCTTTCCGGCCAGCACCTTCAGGATGGCGTTTGCCGCGTGCTCCTCGATCGCGAGCCGGGCAGTTGCGACCGCCGAGCCCAGGTGTGGGGTGAAGAGGGTCTGCTCGTTCAGCTCTAGCAGGTCGGGGTGCGGGCCGTCTGGTCGGTTGTGGCGTGACAGGTCCTCGAACTCGAAGACGTCGGCGGCGTACCCGCCGAGGTGGCCACCGCGCAGCAGCTCGGTGACGGCGTCCTCGCTCACCACCGAGCCTCGTCCGACGTTGACCAGCAGTGCGCCCGGCCGCATCGATGCGAGTGCTTCGCGGTTCAACAGGTGCAGGCTGTCGGGCACCAGGGGTGCACAAACCACCACGGCATCGCTGTGTGTGAGCAACTCGGTGAGCTCCACGCGCTCCAACCCGAGTGCGCTGGCCTTCGACGGCGTCACTGGCTGGGGGTCCCAGTAGAGCAGGCGGGCGTCGAAGCCCCCGAGCAGCCGCGCCACCGCCTGTCCAAGCACACCGGCCCCGACGATCCCGATCGTGGCGCCGATGAGCGTGCGGCCGTAGAGCACCGGCCGCCACCCCGGGAAGCCATCGCGCACTCGGCGGTCACCGCTGGTCACATGACGCGCGAGCCCAATAAGCAGCCCGAGGGCGAGCTCGGCGGTGGGTTCGGTGAGCAGATCCTCGACCCGGGTGAGCCAGATCCCGCGCTCGGTGCAGGCATCGACGTCGATGTTGTCGTAGCCCTTGAGGGCTCCCGCAACGACCTGCAGCCGCGGACAGCCATCGAGGAAATCCGCGTCGATCTGGTCGGGCATGAACGCCATCAACGCGTCGGCGTCTGCGGCCCGTCGCCGCAGTTCGGAGGCGGGGAGGCTGTCGTTGTCCTGGTTCGGCACGACCTCGCAGACGCGGCCGAGGAGATCGAGGATCTCGGGGTGCACCCGATGGGTCAGGACGACCACCGGACGCGCGAAGGTGTCGGTCATGCGAACCTCTTCCTGAGTAGGCCACCGAGGGCGTCGACCACGGTGACGGTAGCGAGAATGACGAGCAGGATGGCGGAGACTTCCTCGTATTTGAGCGTGCGCAGCGCGGCGATCAGTTCGAACCCGATCCCGCCGGCGCCGACCACACCGACCACCACCGAGGCCCGGAAGTTGAACTCCCAGCGGTAGATCGTGACGTCAGCCATCTGCGGCAGAACCTGGGGCAGGACACCGTGCATGATCACCTGCGCCGGAGTCGACCCGACGGCGCGGGCGGCCTCCACCGGGGCCTGGTCGGCGTGCTCGATCGCCTCGGCGAAGAACTTGCCAACCATGCCGGCCGAGTGGATGCCGAGGGCAAGCGCGCCGGGCAGGGCGCCGAAGCCCACTGCGGCGACGAACACGATCGCCATGATCAGCTCCGGCACTGAGCGCAGGACGTTGAGCATCATCCGCGCCGACCAGTAGACGGCAGGGTGGGGTGAGGTGTTACGTGCGCCGAGGAGCGCCAGGGGGACCGACAGCAGCACCGCGAGCGCGGTCGCGGCCAGACTCATCGCCAAGGAATCCCAGAGCGGACCCCACCAGGCGTTCAGGTTGGTGAAGTCTGGCGGCCACATCTCGCCGAGCAGGTCCACGATGTCGACCAGCCCGGCACCCATCCGGGCACTGTCGAGCAGGCCGACGAAGTAGGCGCAGAAGAGCACCAACGCCGCCACGGCGACGAGCTCTGCTGCCCGACGGCGCCAGTCAGCGCGCACCTGCTGGGCGACCGCCCGGAAGCTTGCCTCCTGGACATCTTCCTGGTCGGAAGAGAGCAGCCCGATGCTCACTGGAAGTCCGCCAGGTCGATGTCGAGCAGCGGCGCGAGCTCGCGTACGACGTCGTAGTCCTCATCGGTGATGGGCTCGAACCCGGTAGCGCCGAACGGCTCCAGCACCTCAGTGACGTCAAGCTCGAGGAAGGCGTTGCGCACCTGCTCCTTGAAGTCTTCGGGCAAGCTCGCCTGCATGGTCCAGGGGTAGTTGGGATAGGGCTCCGACTCCGCGATCACCGCCACCTTGGCCGGGTCGATGATGCCTTCCTCGACGAGCCGCTCGTAGATCGGCTTGCTGAGGCCGCCTGCCTCGGCGTTGCCGTTTTGCACCGCGAGAGCGACGGCGTCGTGGGCGCCGACGTGTTGCTCCTGGTAGTTCCCTTCGTCGACGATCAGATCCGCCTGCTCGACGAGCATCGCCTTCGGGATCAGGTGGCTGGAGGTGCTGGCCGGGTCGCCCCAGGCGACGGTCTTGCCGGCGATGTCATCAAGGTTCTTGATGACATCGGGGTTGCCTACGATCACTGCTCGGTACGTCGGGGCCTCGCCCTCTACGTCCTGCATCGCTGCGAATGGCTCGATGTCGGACTTCTCCTGAGCAAGGACGTAGGAGAGAGGGCCGAAGTAGCCGAGCTCGAGGCGGCCGCGGGCCATGGCCTCGATCATCGAGGAGTAGTCGGTGGTGACGACGAGCTCCACCTCGACGCCGAGCTCATCCTCGAGGTACTGCCGCAGCGGCTCGTTGTTCTTGATCACGTCTGAGGCGTTCTCGTCGGGCAGCAGCGCCACCCGCAGGGTCTCGGGTACCTCGTTGGCCACGGCCTTGGCCCCGCTCCCTGAGCTGGAGCCGCAGCCGGCGAGGACGAGCGCCAATGAGATCAGGGTCGCGACGACGAGGGTGGGATGACGGTGAACGGGCATGGGTGTTCCTTGGGATGTGGTTGGGAAAAAGGGGGTGGGTCGTACTACCTGGCGGCGGCGACGGCTGCCTGTTTGACCGTGGGGTCGGTCAGGGCTGGCTCGACGGCGTTATCGGTGACGCCCTCGTAGATCAGCTGCAGGTCGGCGTCGGTGACGTTGTCGGCTGGGCCGTCGTACACGACCTCGCCGTGCGCGAGGCCGATGATGCGGTCCGCGTGCCCGAGGGCCAGGTCGACCTGGTGCAGGCTGGCGACCAGAGTGATGCCGTTGTGCTCGCAGACTCGATGCAGCAGCGACATGACGCGCTGGGAGGTTGCCGGGTCCAGGCTGGCAACCGGTTCGTCGGCGAGGATGAGGCGCGGCCTTTGCGCGAGGGCTCGAGCAATGCCGACCCGCTGTTGCATGCCGCCGCTCAGGCTGTCGGCACGCTCCAGGGCCTTGTCGAGCAGCCCGACCTGATCGAGCGCATCGAGCGCGATGCGCTCGTCCTCGCGGGTGGAGGGCAACAACCCGCGCCACAGGGACTGGTACCCGACCCGCCCCAGCAGAACGTTGCGCAGGGCGGTATAGCGCGGAATCAGCTGGTGGTGCTGGAAGACCATGCCGGTTCGGCGGCGGTGGTCTCGTAGCGCGCGGCGGGACTCAAGGGGCGGCAGGTCCTCGGCTCGGACGGTGCCGGTCGAGGGAGTGACAAGCATGTTCATGCAGCGCAGAAGCGTCGACTTGCCCGCCCCTGAGGGCCCCAGTAGCACAGTCACCTGCCCGGGTTCGATCTTGAGATCAGTGCGTTCCAGAGCTCGCACGCCACCCTTGTAGGTCTTGCTCACCTCGGAAAGTTCGAGCACGAGCGCTCCTCTATAGGTTTTAGGGGGAATGCCTGAAACGTATAGAGGATTTGTGAAGGCGGAAGGGGTCACGCCTTAACGCCCGGTGAACGTGTGCCGGCGATCCGCCGCGATTACGCAGGTACTCGGGGACGGGCACGGTGTCGGGACTAGGCTGACGGACCGTGGCCCCTTGGAAGTCGACCGACTACGTGGTTGGTCACGTAGCGGCGGTGCTCGGCGACCGGATGATCGATAACGCCCGCGTCGTGGTGCGCGAGGGTCACGTCGTAGAGGTGGGAGCGCATCCACCGGGTGCCAGCTGCGACTTGGACGGGCGGGGCGCCCACCTCCTGCCAGGTCTCGTTGATGTTCACAGCGACATGCTCACCAAGGAGCTGTGCCCGCGGCCGGGCGTAACGCTCGACCCCTCGTTCGCCCTCGGGTCGGCCGGCGCCCGCCTTCGCGCTGCGGGTATCACGACCGCCTTCCACGGCCTAGCTTTTCAGCAGCGATCCATCCTGGGCATGCCGATCGGCTCCCCCGACGCAGTCGACCTGTCACACGTGCTGCGTAATCCCCCTGACACCCAGGCGGACCACCGAATCCTGCACCGGCTCGACGTCCGCTGCGCCTACGGCCGAACGACGCTGGACGACCACCTAGCTCGGCTCCCCCCTGAGGGGGGCCTCCCGGTCGTGTCCTATGAGGACCACACCCCGGGGATTGGTCAGTTCCACGACGAGGCGACGATGCGACGCTGGCTCGTGCTGGGGGAGGGAATGACCGAGCAGCAGGCCGCGGACCACGTCGCTGGTTTGCGCCGCGACCGGAACCTCCGCCTCGATATCCGAGACAGCGCGCTTGCGTGGCTGGGCCACCTGACACACGCTGGCCGGATCCGGCTCTGGGGCCACGATCTCGCCACCTCCGCGGAGGTCAACGCGCTCGTAGCGCACGGCGGGACCGTAGCGGAGTTCCCCACCACGCTCACGGCCGCACGCGCCGCCCGTGAGCGCAACATGCTTATCGTCGCGGGCGCCCCCAACGTAATCCGCGGCCGTTCCCATACCAGAAACGTCTCGGCCACCGAACTCGCAAGAGCCGGACTGGTCGACGCCCTGGCCAGCGACTACCTGCCCACCGCGATGCTGCCCGCCGCGCTGAAGCTAGCGCGGGACGGGGTGATGACCCTGCCGCGCGCGATCGCGCTCGTGACGGCAGGACCCGCCGCGTGCGTGGGCCTCCACGACCGCGGTTCTCTGCGGGAAGGCGCTCGCGCCGATCTGGTGCTGGCCGACCTCAGCTCCACCTGGCCCGTCGTGCACCCGCTTTGCCCACCCGCCGCGTCCGCGAGGGTAGCCGACGCTACGGAGTCGTGAGCCTCGGCCTCGATCCGCAAGTTGTTCAGCGGCCCGGGAGGGTCGGGTGTGGCTGAGCCTTGATCGCCCTTGAGGTCGCTCCGGTGAAATGGCCGCCCGGCTCCTCCGGGCGCCTTGGTTGCTGATTGAGAATGTGCGTTCTGGTCGCTGTTTACGGATCGGCTTACGGCGAATCCTGCCTGACCCTGGCACGTTGGGCCGACGAATGCGCGCCGATGTGTGGGATCTGTTGCAGGGTGCTGAGCTCGTCGCGGGCTTGGTGGAGTTCGAGGGAGAGTTCGCCAATGATCTTGGCCAGCGTCTTGGTGGTCTCGCGTTCGGCCGCGAGCTGCGCTTTGAGGCTGGCGTTTTCGTCCTTGAGCGCACGGTTGTCGTCGGCGACCCGTGCGATCGAGGCTGGGGTGGCGTGCTGGGCTTTGACGCGCGCCCGGAAGTCGTCGACGAGGTCCTTGTGGTCGGCGTAGACGACGTCGCGGCGCAGGCCGGATTCGGTGATCAGTTCGCTGCTGGTGAGCTTCCCGCTGGTCGACCGCAGCGGGGTGCCGGCGAGGAGTCGCCGGATGGCGGCGGCCAGTTCGCGGCGTTCGGCGTCCCGGTCGCGTCTCTTGCGGGTCATGAGATATCGCCTTGCCCGGATGGTGCCTGGTGTTGGGCAAGCACGGCTCGGACCTGGCCGGCTTGGGCGCGGGCACGGTCACGCATCGGAGCCGGTGTGAGTACGTCGGCGGCGGCATGATCGAGGATGTCTAGTCGTTCGCGCAGCTGGGTGATGTCGCGGTCGGTGTAGGCCAGGTTCGCGCATCCCGATTGGCATTCGGCCTCGAGGGGAGCGTCGTGCGCGGGAAGCCCCTGGGTCAGCCGGGTGGTGCGGCATGCGGCGGTTTCGGGCCGGTATACGCAGGTCATCCCCTCGCCGTGGTGGATGCTGGTGTCTGCGTGCCCGAGGAGGCGTTCGACGTTGCGGACGCGGTTGACGATTCGTCCGGCGAATCGGTGGGTGCGTTCGATCCGGTCCCGGTATTCGGTGGCAGCGGGGCCGCTGACGTGTTCCCCGTCTTGCAGCAGCGCATGGTCTCGTTCGTTGTGTTCGATGATGGCCTCCAATCGTTCGATGGCGAGATCGTCGAGCCATCCGGTGTCGGCCTTCCCGCTGTAGCTGAGCGTGACGGTGGTCGAGACGTGCCCGTATTGGAGAGCGGCGGCGATCAGCCCGCGGGGCCGGCGCACGATGAAGTAGGCCAGGGTGCGGCGGAAACGTGTCGGGTAGATACGCCCGGCCGGATCCGCAGGGACGAGCGGCCGCCCGTCGGCACGGTGGAAGGTGGCGTTCAGCCAGGCGATCAGGTTGCTCAGGTCGCGGGTGATCTCACCGGGGCGGCGGGCGTGGTGTTCGGCGGGCCTGAGCTGGTGTGGCTTGAGGAGGCTGGCCGGGAACACGAACGGCGAGTCGGACAGTTGCTCCAGCAGCGCCATGGCCTGGTGGACGGGGCGCACGACGACCCAGGAGCGGCCCCAGGGGTCGTCCCCGACCGTCGGGCGTGGGGCTCGCGCGGTTCCCTTGCCGTAGCGGCCGACCACCAGCAGCTGGCCGGTCGCCTCGTCCTGGCTGGCGCAGCCGCGGCGCAGATTGAGAACCTCTCCGGGGCGCATGCCCGACAGGTAGCTGACGACGACGAAGCAGGCGGCGGACAGGTGGGAGACCAGCCCGGGGAGCTCCCGTGTGGTGATGGGACGCTCGCGCCACGGGCGGCCATCAATTGTGCCGGTGATGGTGCCCATGGGCGAGCCGTCGGCGATCGGTAGGCCACTGTCGACGACGATGGGACGAAGGCTGGGATGTACTTGGTGGTGGGGTAGGCGCAGTAGCACGGCGATCCGGCTCCAGTTGATCCGTGCCTGCTCGTGCGGGTTGCGGGCCGGGTGCCCGGGCAGGGCGTGGCCCTGCGCGGCCGCGGCGGCCACGAACGCCTCGAGCCGCTGCCGTGAGGACAGCCCTTCGAGGGGTCGTTGGCTGGGGTGGGCGCCGGTCTCAAGCTGGCCAAGCTCGGCGCGCGCTGCCACGATGTCGGGGCCGATCGTTTCGACCATGCGCAGGCTCCAGTCCAGCAGGGCCTCCATGGTGGCCGGGGCGACGCGCGGGGTCGTGTTCTCCGCTCCCCACGCTCGGCCTGGGGCCGAGGCCAGCCGTGCCGTGCTCACACCGTCCCAAGGGTTGGTGGTGGCCAGCCGGCACTGCGGTGGAAGACAGGCCCGGTAGACCCAGATGGTGCGCACCGCGGCGAGCAGATCGGCCTTGCGGCGGTTGCTGGCCTCCAGCCCGATCACGTGCCGGCGGTACTGCTGCAGGTGCTGGTCGGTGACCTCGCGCAGGCTGCGCAGGTGATGCAGGCTCATCCAGGACGCGAACACCCACAGGGTCCGCAGCCGGAAGGACAGGGTTCTGACGCTCATCGGGTCGCCGCGACTGGTCATGGTGACGCTGTTGGGGGTGGGGTGTTCCAGGAAGGCCAGGGTGATGGTCTTGAACTGTTCGACCAGCTCGGCCGGCCAGTGGTCCCAGCGGATCGCGTTGATCTTCGCGTGCGCGTCAGGGTGGGCCGGCGCGAGATGCCAGACCGTGTCTTCGAAGCGGGAGAGCTTCTCCGCCGGGGTGCCCGGGCGCACCGTTCGGGCGCGCAGGACACGCACGTTCGCGGCGACGGGGCCGGCGTCGTCGGTCAGCGCAGGTCCCATCGGCCCTCCAGGAGGTCGCTGATCTGTTGGCGGTGCCCGTCGGTGATGGCGGCTTTGGCATGGTCGATCTCGGCGGACTGGAAACCGGTGGTGATCTCGCGCAGCTGTTCCAGTCGGGGCGCGTACCGACGCGCCCACAGGGCCGGTGGCAGGTGCGGGCGCAGCTGCTGCAGCGCCTCGATCGCGGCAAGCTGGATCGGCAGCTGGTGGGGTAGCGCGCGAGCATTGGTGCAGTCCAGGCAGGACAGGAACGAGGCCGAACACGCCACCCCGGCAGGGTCGTACGGGCCGTCGAGGTGATCTCGGCAGGACGCCAGCACGGTGTCCCGGGTGCCATCCAGCAGCCCGGCCAGCTGTTCGACGCTCATGTTGGCCTGCTCGGCGGCGGCCTGCGGGTCGCGGCCGGCCAGACGCACGAACGCCTGGGTGAATACCGGGACGCGGCAGTGGTCGCGGGCCTTTCTGACCTCGGCCCGTAGGGCCTCGGCGACCACGATGCGGCTCTCCTCTTGCACCCCGGGGTTGGGCATCAGGTAGGTATCGCGCATGGTTGCCGCGGTGTGCGCGACGGGGCGGCGGCGCCGTTCGATCGCGGTCAGCCGCAGCCGCCGCACCGAGACCACCGGTTTCTCGCCGGGGACCGCGTGGGTGGCGGTGGGGAAGCCGTGCGCGGCGGCCCACCGTTGCACGTGCTGGCCGGCCAGGGTGGTGATCCACGGGCTGGTCGCCGTGCCGGTGGTTTTGGCGATCCGGCCGGCGAACAGACCCTGGCTGCTGCTCAGGCGGCGGGCGGTGCCGCCCAGGTCGAGCAGGAGCTGGTACACCCGCAGCGGTGACCGGAAGAGCCGGTGCTCCCGGTCGGTGTCGTCGAGAATGTCCTCCAACGCGATAACCATGTGCTGCCGGTTCGGTCCCCGGCGCGGCTTGCACGACTCGACCAACGCCAGGCCCTGGTCGGTCAGTCCCCCATCGGGGCGAAAGTGCGCCGCGGGCCAGGCGGCGACGGTGCCGAAGTTCTGACCGGTCAGGGTGACCAGCAGCACCGCGAATGCGGCCAGCTCATCGGGGGATAGGCACAACACTCCGGCGACCTTGACCAGGCCGCCGCACCTGCGTACCTCCGACGAGGCATCTCCGCTGGGTTTTCGTGGCAGTTCGCCGGTGCGCTCGAAGCCGTCCAACAGCCGAGCGAGCCTGGCCCGGTCGGTGCCCGCCTCCAGGTCCCCGGCCCGGTACCGGGCCAGCAGTCGCCGCCCGTCGTGGATCCGGTCGCGGGCCACCCGCACGTCGTGTCGCGCGGCGGTCAGGATCGTTTGCCACTCGGTGTCGGTGTACACCCGACCGATGCTGTCGTCATGGTCGCTGCGGTGTGCGCCGCGGATGCGGATCGCCGATAGTCCCGCCCGAGCCTGAGGAGTGAGTTGGTCCTCCTCGCGCAGCAGCCATTGCAGCGATTCGATGTAGGTGGCCGCGGTCCGGACCCTCAGGTGCTCGTAGCGGCGGCGAAAGGCGACGAAGTGCTCGGCGACGATGTCCGCCGGGTGCTCCACGTCGATCGGATGCTCCGCGAGAGTTCCCGCGAACTGTCGCGCGGCGTATGCCAACGATCGCGCAGTGGCCAACCGCTTGACCGTCGAGCGGGTACTGGCCTGGCGGGCGAGGCATTCGGCCAACCACCGGCGGATCGGATCGGCGACCGGTAGCCCGGCGAGGTCGAACATCGTGCGGCGCCCACCGGTCTCCTCGATGAACAGCACGCTCTGACCACCCGGCCCCAGACGCGGCAGCGGCGCCCACCCTGCCGATGGCTGGGTGGCGCGCTGTCCGCCTCGCGCCACACGGCTCACCGGATCGCTGCCTGCCCGCTGAGGGGCGAGGTGACTGGCTGCACGGTCCGCCCGCCTTCGTGTGCGAGGGTGCGCAACAGCGCATCGACTCCGGCGGTTTCCTCCTCGTCCAACAGCGCCATCAGGTAGTCGATCTCCAGGCCGGCGAACGGTTCGAGGTAGATGTCTCGCGTGGTCATCGGGTGGGCGTGGCCCATCAGTGCGGCCAGCTGGTACCAGATGTCACCCAGCTGGTCGCGCAGGTCACGCGTCTCCTCCTCGGACAGGCCCGTGACCCGGGTCCGCCAGACCGCCGAGAGGATCGAGTACCACTTGAGGCAGAACGAGTGCCGCAACATGTGCGGGCGAGCCCACAACGGGCACCCGTCCACACCCGCCCCGTCACCGACGGTCTTGGCCCACTCTCGGGCGATGCGACGATTGGCGTGGTCGAAGGTGTCTTCCCACCCGTAGGGCTTCTTCGGCAGCCCATTCGGGGCGAGCCACAGCCACAACGGCGCCAGCCCGTTCGGGGTGCGTCGGAACAAACGGCGTCGCTCGTCCGGGCCGAGCACGTCCAGCGAGACCGACACCGGCCCGCCCGGGTCCTCGATCAGCAGCCGCCGACTGTGCGCGCGGTAGCCGGTCACGACCCGGACGCCGGGCAACTGCTGGTAGCGGCCGGCCCGCTGAGCCCGTCGGACGACCTCAGCCCGGGAGCCCTCCACCGGGTCGGTGTAGGCGGCTACCGCGTGCAGCACGCTCCGCGGGATCCGATACGTCCGGCCGGCCTTGCCGCCCTTGAGGCACGCCGCCGCCACGTGCGCCGGCGCGAACCGGGCCGCGCCCGGTGTGGGGATCTCGACGTCGAGGACGCTGGCCCACTCCGCCAACCGCAGGCCCGTCCCGTACAGGCCATCGACGAACGCCGCATCCCGGTCCTCGTTGATGCCGCGCCAGCCGGGCTGGCGCAGCCCATCGAAGCCGTAGCCGCACAACCCGATGTTGCGCCACTGCTCGAATGCCGACCGCAGCATCCACTTTACTTGCCGACGCGCCGACCCCGCGGGCCGCAACGGGTCCCGGCCCATTGACAGGCGACCCAGCGCATCCCCTGGTTGACGGATGCTGCGCCGCAAGCCCGCCCCGGCGGTCGCGACCGGGTTGGCCACCCCGTACCGCTCCCCGGCCCACAGGTAGAAGCTGTTCAACGCCGCCCGGTCGGTGTCGAAGCTCGTCGGCTGCACCCGGCCGGTGTTGTCCAGCGCGGTCAACCGCCACTCCTTGAACGCCTCCATGTCACCCGCCGTCGCCTTCACCCAACTGCGGTCGACCACCCGCAGGTACTCCAGCCACACCACCAGCGCGTACGCGTACCGGCGCCACGTCGCCGGACGGGCCTCGGTCATGCGCCCGGTGCGGAAGAACAAGTTGACGCGCGGGTCCGGCCGCCCACCCGGGCCGATCAGCACCGGCGTCCCCTGCCGGGCACCATTGGCCACCGCTCGGGCATGCACGTCCCCGAAATCCGACACATCGACCACAGGCACGGGTTCGGTGAAGTCATAGAAGTTCACCGTCCACCTCTCCAAACCAGCAGACAACGATCCCCTCCAAGCAGGCCCTAACCGACAACTCCGCAAAGCCTAGAGAAGGATCGATGCCCCCGAAGTTGACCACCCGCCGGAGCCGGCCGAGTGCTACGCCGAGGACGCCACCGGCTTGCTCGAGCGACTCGCGCCGGTCGGCAGCACCGTCGAGCTGGTCACCGACACCGCCCAGCCCAACCGCGACCGGTACGACAGGCTGCTGCGCTACGTCGACCACGACGAAGTCGACGTAGCTCGCGAGCTCCTGGCCAGCGGCGCCGCCCGCCGCTACGAAGCCGACCAGGTGCTCGCGCGCGAGGCGTCGTACTCCACGGCCACCGACGATGCCCAGGGCGCTGAGCGCGGCCTGTGGGGCAACTGCTGAGAGCCAGGGAGGCAGGTCGTGGACGAGCAGCTGACGACGGCCGTGAAGACGCTGGCCCGGTGGTGCTACGCCCGTGGCGTCGACGAACGCGTCCTCGGCTGCGGTGAGCAGCTGCTCAAGGCGGCGGTCGAGCAGGCGCTCGGCCGACCGGCTCCCGCGCACCTCGAGCATGCGCTGTGGCAAGGGACCGCCGCGCTGCTGGGCCAGCGCCGCGACTGGGACCGCGCCCACCAGGTGTCCGGTCCCGCGCCCGCCAAATGCCTGCTCTGCGCCGTGGCCCGCGCCCGGTGCCCAGAGCACACCCGGCGCCTCTGCCGCGTGCGCCCCGGCCCGCTGCACCGGATCGTCATCGAGGAGGGATTCGAGACCCACCCGTGCTGCGACCGCCCCGGTGAGAACGGATCCTCGGTCGCCCTCGAGCGCACCGCGCAGCTGCTGGGAGCCACGTTGCTAGCACAGCCGGCCTGAGAGCACCCGGGGGACGACAACACGGCTCGGCCGAGGTGATCGCTCCCACCCTGGTCCGCACTTAGGAGACCAAGGAGGACTGGCGCAGCCGGTGCCGGTCCACGGGATCCATGGGAGTTCACATGAATGACGCCGCTCGCGAGGAAGCCGCGCTCGAGGAAGAGGCCCGTCAGCGCGCCGAGGAGATCAGG
>JAUYLL010000054.1 GCA_030698375.1 Nocardioides sp.
ATGTCCGATGTCATCCTGGGAGGAGCGGCATGAAGTCGCACCCGAACGGTCCCACCCCGCCCACGCGTCGTCGGGGCCCGCTCGCGCGGATCTCCCTGTCGCTCACCGCCACCGCGGTGGTCAGCTGCCTGCTGACCCTGCCCTCGAGCGCGCTCGAGGAGCCCGGCGCCGAGGAGGCGCCCGCGGCCTTCAGCGGCTACAGCTCCCAGGCAGTCGCGAGCCCGCTGCGAGTCGAGGTCTTCGAGCCGACGATCCCCGTCCCCGCCGACCCCCAGGCGGAGGTGTGGGTGGCCTACTCGCGTGCCGACACCTCCAGCGGCACGGGAAAGGCGCGCTCGAGCTGGCTCTGGCCCGGTGACCCGGTGGGCGAGGGTGCCAAGACGTTCGTCGAGGCGCTCGGCCTGCCGCCGGCGCTCGGCGAGGCCGGCTACCCCGTGCAGGTCAACGCCGAGCACCCGGGCGGGCCGGACCGTGAGGTCGAGGAGCCGCTGCCCGGTGCACTGATGCGCGCCCAGGCGAACGCGGAGTTCGTCGCCGGTCGCGTCGGCTACTCCAGCGACCACAAGATCGACAAGCGCGACCCGGCCGTGCAGCGCAACGACGGCTCGACCGAGGACGAGGACTCCGAGGCCGACGGCGGCTCCGGCATGCCGGGCCTGCCGGTCGCCGGTCGCTCCGGTTCCGGCTCGCAGGACCCGCTCGGCCTGCTCAGCTCGGTCCTCGGAGGCAAGGGTGCGGGTGTCGGTGCCAGCGGCAGCCGCAGCGCCGGCGCTGACGACGGACAGGAGGGCGGCCTCCCGCCGATCCCCCCGGGTCTGATCGACATCGACGGCATGACCTCGGTCAGCCGGACCACCACCGATGACCGTTCCATCGACACCGTCGCCCGGGCCTCGCTCGGTGACGTCGCGCTGCTCGGCGGGCTCGTCGAGCTCGAGGGGATCAGCGTGGTCTCCCGCACCGTCGCCGACGGCCAGGAGGCTGCCGGCGCCGGACGCGCGCTCGTCGGCGCGATCCGCATCGCCGGGGTCGAGTTCGGCTTCGGCAACAAGGGGCCGGTCGTGCCTGGCGGCAACCCCGGCATCCCGGGCCTGCCGAACGATCCCACGGAGGCCCTTGCCGCCCTCGGCATCTCCCTGAAGCTGCCGAAGACCAACAAGACGATCGCCGAGGACAACCAGGCGGCGGAGTTCATCACGCGCGGCCTCCAGGTGACCATCGACCTCGAGGTCCTGGCCCCGGTCCTGAGCCAGCTGCCCCTGCAGCCCGTCCTCGACGCGGTCCCGTTCCCCGAGGATGCGGCCGCGCTGAAGAGCGCCCTGTCGGCGATCCCCGGCCTGAAGCCCCGGATCGTGCTCACGCTGGGCACGGCCCGCTCGGAGACCTCGACCGTGCAGGGCATCGACTTCGGTGACCTGCCCAGCATCGGCGACCCGAGCGACCTCGGCCCGGGCAGCGTGGCCGGTGGCGGCGGTGACCCCGGTAGCGGTGACCTCGGCGGTGACCTCGGTGGCGGCGACCTCGGTGAGGGCGACCTCGGCGGTATGGGCGACAGCGGCGACGTCGCCGGCGGCGACGCCGGTGGTGACGCCGGCACCGGCGAGTTGACGGAGACTCAGCCCCTCGGGGCCGGTCTCCCGCCGCTCAACAGCATTCCCGGAGCCCTGATGTTCGGCGGTCTCGCGGCCGCTGCCGCGATGGGCATGTACCTGCGTCGCCTCGGTCTAGCCGCCCTCGGCGGGATCGGCGCCTGCGCCCACGGACTCGAGACCGGCATCCCCGACCTGCGAAAGGCCTGACCATCATGACCACGATTCAGCAGGGGCAGTTCTCGCCCCAGTCCATGCCGCAGGCCAGCAGCCGGACCTCGACGGCCGGTGCCGCGCCCCTGCGCGACAACGGCTACCGGATGCTCCAGGTGGTCCTCTTCGTCGCCGGTGCGGTGCTGCTGCCGCTCGGCCTCGTGGTGATCATCCTCGGGTGGTACGGCGCCGCGAACACGCCCTACCAGTACGACCAGCTCTCCTACCTGGTCTCCGGTGGCCTGCTCGGTCTCGGCCTGACGTTCTGCGGCGGGTTCCTCTACTTCGGTGCCTGGCTGGCCCGCCTCGCGGCGGACCAGAAGGAGGCCTCGAAGCGGCTGGCCGACACGCTGCTGCTGCTGGCCGACGTGGCCTCCCGCGGCGCGTCGAGTGGGGCGGCCCACCTGCCGCCGGCCGCCACCCGCGACCCGGGCTCGGTGGCGGTCGTGGCCGGGTCGGGCACCACCGTGCACCGCGCGGACTGCTCGCTCATCGGCCACCGCGACGACCTTCGTCCGGCCGGCAACGACACGGCGGGGCTGACCCAGTGCCGGCTGTGCAAGCCGGAGCTGATCTGACTCAGGTGTCGCTCGGCTCCTCCACGGGGCGTTGGCCGAGCTCGGAGTCGATGTAGGAGCGCGCGGCTTCGAAGATGTCGACCTCGTGGCCGGCCTTCTCCGAGAGGTACCACCGGTGCTCGAGGATCTCGTGGAAGACCTCCGCGGGCTCGAGCCGGCCGCGCAGCGGTCCGGGCACCATGGTGCTGATCGGTTCGTAGACCCCGGTCAGCCACCGCCCGGCCACGATCCCGCGGTCCTCACCGCCGAGGTCGTGGTGGGCGGTGTAGGCCGCGAGGTCGTTGAGCAGGCGCCGGGCCTGGTTGTCCTCGACGTCCATGCCGGTCAGCCGCAGGAGCTCTCGCCGGTGGTGCCCGGCCTCCACGACCTGGGGCCGGATCCGCACCGTCGCGCCCTCCCAGTCGGTGACGATGTCGAGCTCGGCGACGTCGAAGCCCAGCGCGTTGAGGTGCTCGACGCGCTGCTCGATGCGCCACATCTCGTCGGTGGTGAACTCCTCGGCACCGGTCAGCTCGGTCCACAGGGCTTCGTAGCGGTCCTTGATCCGGCCGATGACCGCGTGCGGATCGGTGTCGTCGCCGACGAGGCCACCGGCCTGGAGGTCCAGGAGCTCGGCGAAGACGTTCTCGGTGGCGAGGGTGACGTCGTGGTGCCGTTGGCCGTCGCTCAGCTCGGGGTGCAGCTCGCCGGTCTCGGCGTCGACGAGGTACGCCGTGAGGTCGCCCGCGCTGCGTCGGAACAGCACGTTGGACAGTGAGACGTCTCCCCAGAAGAAGCCCGAGAGGTGGAGGCGGACCATCAGGACCACGAGCGCGTCGACGAGGGTCTCGGGCAGCTCGTTGGTGCCGCCGTGGGAGAACAGCGTCCGGTACGGCAGGGAGTAGCGCAGGTGCTGGGTGACCAGCGCGACGTCGAGGTCGGCGCCGTCGGGGGAGCGGCGGCCGGCCACCACCGCTGAGGGGACGACGGCCGGCAGGCCCAGGCGCTGCAGGTCGCGCAGTAGCCGGTACTCGCGGAACGCGATCGGCTCCTGGGTCTCCTTGATCGCGTAGACCGCGTCGCGGACCTTCACGATCCGGACGACGTGGCGGGAGATGCCCCGGGGCAGGGGGACGACGTGGTCCTCCCACTCCTCGAGGGGGAGGTGCCAGGGCAGCGTGACGAGCGCCGGGTCCGGCCGGTTCGCCACGATGCGGAGCGCCACGGGTCCCAGCATGCCCCGCCGGGGCCGCCTCTAGACCCGCCAGACCGCCAGCGCCGGGCCGGACGCCTCGAGCCGGTTCTCGGCCACCTCGCCGGTCACCAGGGCGGGTGCGCCGACCGGCCGGTCCAGGTCGAGCCGCGCGGCGTCGCGCCAGGCGGCCACCAGCACGTCGCCGTCGGGGTGCTCGCGCACGAAGGCCAGCGCGTCGTCCTCGACCGCCAGCCACCGCAGGCCACCACGCCGGAGCGCGGGGTGGGTCCGGCGCAGCGTGGCCAGGGCGCCGTACAGGTCGAGGGTGGCCGGGAAGTTCCTGAGGAACTCGACAAAGGCCACGGTGGCCATCTCGAATATCGCGGCGGCGCCGACCGCCGGGAGCCAGGCGTCCCGGAAACCGACGCGGGTGTTCGGCAGCCATTTGT
>JAUYLL010000040.1 GCA_030698375.1 Nocardioides sp.
CGTCCCCGCCGCGGCGGGGGTGGGTCCGGCGCCCGCCGTCGGTGCGTCGCCAGCGGTGGCCGGTGCGGACGCGGCGCCGGGCATGGACACCGTGCCCTTGGGTGCGGAGGCGAGCTTGCCGCTGGCCTGGCCGTCGCCCTCGCGCTTGACCGGGAGGCGGAAGAAGTAGGTCGTAGCCTCCTCCTTGAGCCCCGCCATCATGTCGACGAAGGAGTTGTAGGCCTCGCGCCGGTACTCGGTCAGAGGATCGCGCTGGCCGACCGCCCGCAGCCCGATCCCGTCGCGCAGCGCATCCATCTCGTAGAGGTGCTCGCGCCACTTGCGGTCGAGCACCGAGAGGAGCACGCGCCGCTCCAGCTCGCGCATCACCTCGGCCCCCACCGCTCCCTCGCGCTCGGCGTAGGCCCGCTGGGCGTCGGCCTTGAGGTCCGCGATGAGCTGGTCGCGGCTGATGGCCCCGCGTCCGCCCGCCTCGGCCTCGATCGTCTCGATCCTCAACGAGACCGGGTAGAGCGTGCGCAGCGCGGTCCACAGCGCCTCGAGGTCCCACTCGTCGGGCATGTCCTGGGTGGCGCCGAGGACGTAGACGGTCACCACGTCGTCGATCATCGAGCTCACCTGCGACTGCAGGTCGGCGCCCTCGAGCACCGCCCGGCGCTCGGAGTAGATCACCTCGCGCTGCCTGCTCATCACGTCGTCGTACTTGAGGACGTTCTTGCGGGAGTCGAAGTTCTGCGCCTCGACCTGCGACTGGGCCGACGCGATGGCTCCGGTGACCCGCTTGTTCTCGATCGGGACGTCGTCGGGGACCTTGAGGGTGGTGAGCACCCAGTCGACCCAGTCGGACTTGAACAACCGCATGAGGTCGTCCTCGAGCGAGAGGTAGAACCGGGTCTCGCCCGGGTCCCCCTGGCGGCCCGATCGCCCGCGCAGCTGGTTGTCGATGCGGCGCGACTCGTGACGCTCGGTGCCAAGGACGTAGAGGCCGCCGAGCGCCGTGACCTCGTCGTGCTCGGCGCGCACCTGCGCCTCGATGCGCTCGAGCGTCGCCGGCCAGGCGGCGTTGTACTCGTCGGCGTCCTCGAGCGGGTCCAGGCCGCGCTCGCGCAGCGCCTGGTCGGCGTGGAACTCCACCGAGCCACCGAGCATGATGTCGGTGCCACGACCGGCCATGTTGGTGGCGACGGTGACCGAGCCCTTGTGGCCGGCCATCGCGACGATCTTGGCCTCGTTGGCGTGCGCCTTGGCGTTCAGCACAGTGTGGGGGACGTTGCGCTGGCGGAGCAGGTTCGAGAGCCGCTCGGACTTCTGCACCGAGGTCGTCCCGACCAGTACCGGCTGGCCGGTCGCGTGCCGCTCGACGAGGTCCTCGACGACGGCGGCGAACTTCGCGTCCTCAGTGCGGTAGACGAGGTCGGGCTCGTCCTTGCGCTGGATCGGCTTGTGGGTGCGGATCGGCACCACGCCGAGCTTGTAGATCTTGTCGAACTCCGAGGACTCGGTCATCGCCGTGCCGGTCATCCCCGACAGCTTGCCGTAGAGCCGGAAGTAGTTCTGCAGCGTGACGGTGGCGAGGGTCTGGTACTCCTCGCGGATCTGCACGCCCTCCTTGGCCTCGATCGCCTGGTGCAGACCCTCGTTGTAGCGGCGGCCCGACAGCATCCGGCCGGTGTGCTCGTCGACGATGAGCACCTCGCCGTCCATGACGACGTACTCCTTGTCGTTGCGGAAGAGCTCCTTGGCCTTGATCGCGTTGTTGAGGAACGAGATCAGCGGGGTGTTCACGGAGTCGTAGAGGTTCTCGATGCCGAGGTGGTCCTCGACCTTGGTGATCCCGGGCTCGAGCACCGAGACGGTGCGCTTCTTCTCGTCGACCTCGTAGTCGACGTCGATGACCATGTCGGCGACGATCTTCGAGAACTCGCCGTACCAGCGGACCTCGTCCTGGGTGGGCCCGGAGATGATCAGCGGGGTCCGCGCCTCATCGATGAGGATCGAGTCGACCTCGTCGACGATGGCGAAGAAGTGGCCGCGCTGCACGCAGTCGTCCAGCGAGCTGGCCATGTTGTCGCGCAGGTAGTCGAAGCCGAACTCGTTGTTCGTGCCGTAGGTGATGTCACAGGCGTAGGCGTCGCGCCGCTCGGGGGGCCGCATGTCGGAGAGGATCTTGCCGGTCGTCATGCCGAGGAACTGGTAGACCCGGCCCATCCACTCCGCGTGGTAGCGGGCGAGGTAGTCGTTGACGGTGACCACGTGGGCACCCTTGCCGGCGAGCGCGTTGAGGTACGCCGGCAGGGTCGCCACGAGCGTCTTGCCCTCACCGGTCTTCATCTCCGCGATGTTGCCGAGGTGCAGCGCGGCCCCACCCATGATCTGTACGTCGTAGTGCCGCTGCCCGAGGACCCGCTTGGCGGCCTCACGCACCACGGCGAACGCCTCCGGCATCAGCTCGTCGAGGGTCTCGCCCTCGGCGACCCGCTCGCGGAACAGCTCGGTCTGGCCGCGCAGCTCCTCGTCGCTCATCGCGACGAAGTCGTCCTCGATCGCGTTGACCGCCCTCGCGATGGCCTCCAGCTGACGCTGGATCTTGCCTTCGCCGATGCGGAGGATCTTGTCGAGGATGGCAGGCACGAGCGTGGACTCCTGGGGCGCTTCGGGGACCGAGATCGGGAGGGTCCTGCCTCTTGGGGCCGGACCGCGTCCGCCATGCTACCCACGCGGGGTCACCCGGGCGGGGTCAGGACGTAAGCCTGGCCCGCACGTGCGGCGAGACCGGCAGCGCCGATCCGGGCGGGAACCGGTGGTGTTCCTCCTCGGCGAGGGACAGCCCGGCCGCGGTGAGGGCGCCGAGCGGGTCCCGCGCGGTGTGGCAGCCCCCGAACAGCCGGGGCCAGAACCAGCGGTCGACCCGCTCCTGGACCGCGCGCAGCCGGGTGCCCGGCGCCGCGGCGACGTGCTCGAGGACCCGCACCTCCCCGCCGGGCCGCAGGACCCGGGCCACCTCCCGGGCGGCCTGGTCCGGGTCGGGGACCGAGCAGAGCACCAGGCACAGGACCACGGCGTCCGCCTCACCGTCGGTCAGCGGAAGCGCGTCCGCGACTGCGTCGACGACGGTGACGGGCACCGGCGCCGAGCGGGCTGCCTCGAGGGCGCGGGCCCGCAGGGACGCCTCCGGCTCCACCGCCACCACCCGCGTCACGCTCGACGGGTAGTGCCGGAGGTTGGCCCCGTCGCCGGCGCCCACCTCGAGGACCGTCCCGGAGAGTCCCGACAGCAGGGCGGCGCGGTGCTCCGCGAGGCCACGCCCCTCGGCCACTCGGGCGATCGCGCGGTAAACCCGCGCGAAGACGGGGTGATGGACGGGCCTGTCGTCGGTCATCTGCCTACCTCCTGGGCGAGTGCGGGGGCCAAGTCCCCGCAGGGTTCCACGACCACGGCCTCCAGGCCCAGCCACCCGGCCAGCCGGACCAGCTCCTCGGCGAGCGCAGCGGCCGTGTGGTCGGGCGCGGAGGTCTCGGCGTACGCCCCGCGGACCAGGAGCGTGCCGGCGGCGCGGTCGGCCTTGAGGTCGACCCTCGCCGCGAGCTGCTCGTCGAGGAGGAACGGGAGCACGTAGTAGCCGTGCCGACGGCGGGCCTCCGGCACGTAGATCTCGATCCGGTAGTGGAAGTCCCAGAGCCGCTCGGTGCGCTCCCGCTCCCAGATCAGGGGGTCGAACGGGCTCAGCAGCGTCCGCGCGGAGACCCGGCGCGGACGGGCGGCATCCCTGTGGAGGTACGCCGGCACCTCCCACCCCTCGACCCGGGCAGGGAGCAGCTCGCCGGCCTCGACGAGGTCGCGCACCGCCGGCCGGACCTCGCTCACCCGCATGCGGTAGTAGTCGGCCAGGCACCGCACCGTGGCCACGCCGTGGCTGCTGGCCGCCCGGCGCACCAGCTCGCGGTGCGTCTCCGCAGCGGAGGGGACCGGCGCCTCGAGCACCCCCGGCGGGAGCACGCGCTCGGGCAGGTCGTAGCGCCGCTCGAAGGCGTCGTTGCGTCCCGCCACGGTGAGGTCCCCGACCGCGAAGAGGTACTCGAGCGCGTGCTTGGTGTCGCTCCAGTTCCAGCCCCAGTGCTCCCGGGTGCGCGGGAGGCCGGCCTCGAGGTCGCGCGCGGTGGACGGGCCGCGGTCGCGCACCTGGGCGAGCACCGACGCGACCAGGACCGGCTCCTCCCGCACGATCGCCCGCCCAGCCCGACGGTTCGCGTCCTGCCGGAACCGCATGAACGGCCACAGGTCCACCGGCATGAAGGCGGCCGCGTGGGCCCAGTACTCCACGACCCGGCGGGGGCGCTCCTCGGCGGCACGACGAAGCAGGTCGGGGTCGAAGGGACCCATGCGCGAGTACGGCGGCACGAGGTGTGCGCGCTGCAGGACGTTGACCGAGTCGATCTGGAGCACCCCCGTCCGCCGCAACGTGCGGTCGAGGGTCCGCAGCGTCGGCGTCGCGTGGGGGCGGTCGGCGAAGCCCTGCGCGGCCAGCGTGACCCGGCGCGCCTGGGCACGGGACAGGGCGACGACCTCCACCGGTGCGACCCTAGGAGATATCGAGCAGCTTCTCGCGGACCGCGTACATGACCGCCTCCATGCGCGAGTGCAACTGGAGCTTCTCCAAGATGTTGCGGACGTGGTTCTTCACGGTGTTCTCGCTGATGAAGAGCTGCTTGGCGACCTCACGGTTGTTCAGGCCCTCGGCGACCTTCCGCAGCACCTCGAGCTCCCGCTCGGTGAGCTTCGGGGTCGGCACCTGGTCGCGGTCGGCGCGCGACATCTGCTTGAACTCGTCGATGAGCTTGACCGCCATCGACGGGCTGATCAGCGACTGACCGTCCGCGACCACGCGGACCGCCTGCGCCACCTCGTCGATCGAGGAGTCCTTGAGCAGGTAGCCGGAGGCTCCGCTCTTCACCGCGTCGTAGAGGTCAGCCTCCTCGTCGCTCATGGTGAGCATGATGATCTTGGCCGACGGTGCGGCCTCCTTGATCGACAGGCAGGCCTCGATGCCCGAGCGCTTGGGCATCCGGACGTCCAGCAGCACCACGTCGGGGACCGCCGTCGCCGCCAGCTCCGTGGCCGCGATGCCGTCGCCGGCCTCGCCGACCACCTCGATGTCGTCCTCGGCCGCCAGCAGCATCGTGAGACCGCGCCGGAACAGCTCTTGGTCGTCGACGACGACGACGCGCACTGGTTCGCCGCCAGGACGGCTTCCGTTGGAGGGTGGCACCACGGGGGAATCATGGCACGGCAAGGGGCCGTGCAACGCCAGTTCCGTCACACGGCCCCCGTAGCCTCCTGCCCCACCGACGGATGCCGGCGGGACGTCGCTCTCAGCCGAGCTTGAGCGAGATCACGCCGTAGTCGTAGCCGCGGCGCCGGTAAACCACCGACGGCTTCTCGGAATCCTTGTCGACGAAGAGGAAGAAGTCGTGCCCCACGAGCTCCATCTCGTAGAGGGCCTGGTCGAGCGTCATCGGCTCGGCGGTGTGGCTCTTCTCCCGCACGACCAACGGGCCGTCCCCCATCACGGTGATCGGCCCCACCTGGCGCTCGGTCTCGGTCTCCTCCGACCTCGTCTCCTCCACGAGGCTCCCCGTCCCGGGCGGCACCGTGCCGGCCAGTGCCTTCCCGACGGAGGTCGGGGTGTGCCGACCCCGGTGCACCCGCCGACGGTCCGCCGCCCGCCGCATCTGCGTGGCCATCTTGTCCACGGCGAGGTCGAGGGCGGCCATCTTGTCCTCGGCCGCGGCCTCGGCCCGGACGACCGGGCCCTTGCTGAAGGCTGTGAGCTCCACGCGCACCGCCCGGTCGTGCTGGCGGGGGTTCCGCTCCACATCGACCTCGACCGCGACGCGGATGATCCGATGATCGTGCTTCTCGAGCCGGGCGAGCTTCTCCTCGACGTGACCGCGGAAGCGGTCGGTCACCTCGCAATGACGGGCGTTGACCACGACGTCCACGTAGACCTCCTGTTGTCGGTTACCTCGTGGGACCGTCCCGACCGGACGCCCCGCCGACGCGGAGGCAGAGCGCCCCCGGCGAGCGGATCGGACCCGGAAGGAACTCCATGCACAGACGCTAGTCGGCCGATCGGGGAAGCGGTAGCCCTGCGGGGCGTGATCCCACCCTCCGTCGGACCGTCGCCGCCACCGTGGCCGCACCCGCGACCGGCACCCCACTGCGCTCGAGGGCTCGCTGTGCCTCACGCAGGGTGGAGCCGGTCGTCACCACGTCGTCGCACAGCACGACCCGCACCGGTCCGAGGCGCGTGAGCCGGTCTCGTGGCCGGGGCCGCACCCACATCCGACCCCGCAGGTTGGCCGCCCGCTCGGTGCTCGTCAGACCCCCCTGGTCACGGGTCCCCCGGCGCACCGCTAGCAGGGGCAGCACGACGACCGTGCCACCACCCCGGCGCAGCTCCCGCGCCCCTGCCCTGGTCATCCGGGTGGTCGCGTCGACCCCACGGGCCCGGACCGTGGCGCGCTGCGAGGGCACCGGGACCAGGACCACGACGGTGGCACCGGGTACGGCACCGGGGCCCGCCCCCTGCGCGAGCAGCGTGCGGACCGCCACTGCCAGCAGTACGCCGAGGGCCCGGCCCGCCGCGAGCTGACCCCGCTCCTTGTGGCCCAGGACCAGGGCGCGGAGCATGCCGTCGTACACCCCCGCGGCGAAGGTCGGGACGAGACCGGCCGGGCACGGCGACGGGCGGGCTGCTCGTCCTGCGCGTGGCAGGGCCGCTGCACAGCGTCGGCAGACCAAGCGTCCCGGAGCGCCGCACCCCGCGCAGGACGAGCCGAGGACCAGGTCCGACCAGGCATCACGCACGGCACCAGCCTCGCGACCCGACGGTGCGGCCGCCACGGGCACCGCCCCGGGCTGTGGACGACCCGACTCACCCGACGTAGGTCGGGAGCAGCAGGCCCTCGGTCGTCTCCGCGACACCCCACCGCCCCGTCGTCGAGAGCTGGTAGAGCCGGCCGTCGGCGGTGTCGACCAGCAGTGGGAGACCCGATGCCGGGGAGGTCACCAGCCCACGGGTCTCGCTGCGGAAGGTCCGCGGGACGAAGGACTCCTCCCCCACCCCGGAGGAGCCGTCGATCGGTCCGACGTGCACCTGCGAGACCCCGACCGTCGGTGCCGTAAGGACGGCGAGGGTCGTCGGGCTGGTCCACCCGAGGTCGGTGATGCCCCGCAGCCTCGCCTCGGCCACCGAGTCGAGCGCACGGGCCGGGGTTGCCCGCAGCACCCGTCCTCGGGCGCCGCGCAGCAGACGGGCGACGACGACCCGGTCCGGGCGGCCCGCGGCGCCGCGGACCGCGGCGGCGAGCCGGGTGCCGTCCCGGGAGACGACGAAGGCCACGACGTCCTCACCGGTCACCCCCGGAACCGCGACCGGCGCAGGCTTCTCGGGGCGCCCCACCACCACCGTCGCCGTGCCCCCGGCGCGGTCCACGGTCCACCAGGAGCCATGGTGGTCCCAGGCGGGCGCGAGCAGGTCCTCCCCGGACCAGACCGGCGGAGGGAGCGAATCGTCCGTCCCTGGGCGGGCGTCGACCGGCCCCAGGAGCAGGCTGCCGCCGTCAGCGGTGACCAGGGCGAGCTGTCCCCCGGCCAGCTCGATGCCGAGTGAACGCCATCGGCCGGCGGTGGTGCCGAAGGGGCCGCTGACCTTCTCCTCGCGCCCGTCGCTCACCTCCACCACGCGACCGTCCCGCACCCCGAAGAGCGACCGCGACGCCCAGACCACGGCAGGGTCCTGGTCGGCACCGACCGCGACGCTCACATCGCCGGCACCCCCGGGGAAGGTGAGCGGTGTGCCGTCGACCAGCACCTCGACCCGGCGCACCCCGGGCACCTGCCGCAGGGTCCAGCTCAGCTGGACCGCCATCCGCCGCACCGCGTCGCTCTCCGATCCGTCGGTGCCGGCCTGCGACGACGCCTCCCCGGTGTCGAGGGCCACCTCGGCCACCCCGTCGTCGACCGGCACCGACAGGTCGACCGAGGCAGGGGCCGGCAGGAAGGAGCGGAGCGACGACCCGGTGACCGGGTCGGGGCCCTCCAGGAGCCCTCGCACCAGGCGGGTCGCCATCTGCTCCCCCCGGGGCACGTACACCACTTCCGGGACCAGGAGTTGGCCCGAAGCGTCGAAGAAGTAGAGCGCCGCCCGGTCGAATCGTCCGCGGAAGTAGGAGTCGGGCACCACCAGCGCGTTCGGCGGGTCGGCGATCCGCCACTCCCCCTCCACCTGCCGCACGCGCAGCCGCAGCATCTCGGTGTCCCCGGGAGAACCTCCCAGCCAGGCGCCCCGGTCGTCGAGCCGACGTACGCCGCGGAGCTCGACCTCGACGTCCTCCTCGCGGGTGAGCACCGACATCGAGGTGTAGACCAGCGTGCCGCTGTCGGGGTTCCAACCCCGGGCCGCCTCGGGGGTGAGGTACTGACGGGCCACGGCCGTCGTGAGCGGGTTGGCCTCCATCGCCCGGACGAAGCCCACCGCCACCTGCCCGGGTGTCGACCCCGCCACCGGCGAGGGCGGGGCGAAGTACGGCGCGTCGCCGACCTGCTCCTCGACCACGCTCTCACCGGTGCGCACGGGCCCCGACTCGGGAAGGGAGACGCACGCCGTGAGCAGCGCCAGCACGAGCGCGGCGCCGAGCGCCCCGGCACCCCGGCGGACCCGACGGCCGCTCACGACGACGCTCCCGAGAGACGGCTGCGCCGTGAGGCGTCGGGCGGGATCAACGGGATCGGGCTGCGCATCAGCGGCTCACCGGCACGGCGCGGCAGGGTGAGGCGGAACTGGGCGCCACCTCCGGGCTCGCCCCACGCCTGCAGCCACCCACCGTGCAGCCGTGCGTCCTCCAGGGCGATCGCCAGGCCCAAGCCCGTGCCGCCTGAGCTCCTGGCCCGGGCGGGGTCGGCGCGCCAGAAACGGTTGAACACCATCGAGGCCTCGCCACGGGCCAGCCCGACGCCGTGGTCACGGACCGCCAGCGCCACCGTGCCCTCGTCGGTCGCCAGCTGGACCGCCACCTCGCGGCCCTCGGCATGGTCGATGGCGTTGAGCACCAGGTTGCGCACGATCCGCTCGACGCGGCGCGCGTCGACCTCCGCGATGCAGGGGCCTGCCGAGCGCACCACCACCCGCACGCCGCGGGCCTGCGCGACCGCCCGGGCCGTCTCGACCACCCGGTGTGCGAGGTCGACCAGGTTGACGTCCTCGAGCTCGAGCAGTGCCGCACCCGCGTCGAACCGGCTGATCTCCAGCAGGTCGGCCAGCAGCACCTCGAAACGGTCCAGCTCGGTCTGCAGAAGCTCTGCCGACCGCCGGGTGACGGGGTCGAAGTCGTCGCGCGCCTCGTGGAGGACGTCGCCCGCCATCCGCACCGTGGTCAGCGGGGTCCGCAGCTCGTGGGACACGTCGGAGACGAACCGCCGCTGGACCCGGGAGAGCTCCTCGAGCTGCTGGATCTGCTGCTGAAGGCTCGAGGCCATCTGGTTGAACGAGGTCGCCAGGCGGGCCAGGTCGTCCTCGCCGCTCACGTGCATCCGCTCCTGGAGCCGTCCAGCGGCGAGCCGCTCGGCCACCCGGCGGGCGATGCGCACAGGGGTGACGACCTGGCGGGTGACCAGCCAGGTGACCGCCCCGACCATCAGCAGGAGGAGCAGTCCGCCGGTGAGCAGCGCTCGCTGGACGAGCGAGAGCGTGTCGGCCTCCTCGACCATCGGGAACAGGTAGTAGACGGCGTAGGTGCTGCCGTCCGCGGGGAGCACCAGGCTCGAGCCGGAGACCACCCCTGGCACCGAGGCCCGGCCGGTCTCGGGCAGGTAGCCGATCCGGGCGAAGGTCCACGCCGACGCGGCATCACCCTCGACCTCGGCCCGCAGGCGGTCCGGGATGCTGGTGACGTCGAGACCCGGGCTCGACCGGGTCCCCGCCGCAGCCGGCGAGCCCGGCGGTGCGGACCCGGCCACCGGGCCGACCAGGGCCACCTGGAAGCCCCGCGCGTCGCCACGGAGCACCAGGTTCTCGGCGAGCTGGGCCAGCTGGGTGCTGGAGTCGAGGTCGGCGCCGGTCGCGGCACCGAGACGCAACAACGCCGAGGCGGTCTCGTTGCGCGCCTCGGCCTGGGAGGCTGCCACCCGGTCGTCGACCAGCCCGTCGGCGACCTGGTGCAGCAACAGCCAGCCGACCACCCCCACGACAGCCGCCGAGAGGACCAGGGTGCTGACGACCACCCGCACCTGAATGGAGCGGCGCCAGAAGGTGAGGGCACGGCGCAGCGGCCGCACCGACCGGGTGGTCCTCATGCGGCCCTCCCCTCGAGTGCTCGGATCAGGCGACGCCGGCCTTGTAGCCGACCCCGCGGACGGTGACCACGATCTCAGGGTTCTCCGGGTCGTGCTCCACCTTCGAGCGCAGCCGCTGCACGTGCACGTTGACCAGACGGGTGTCTGCGGCGTGCCGGTAGCCCCAGACCTCCTCGAGCAGCACCTCGCGGGTGAAGACCTGCCACGGCTTGCGCGCCAGGCACAGCAGCAGGTCGAACTCCAGCGGCGTGAGGGGGATCGGCTCCTCACCACGCGTGACCGCGTGCCCGGCCACGTCGATGGTGAGGTCGACGATCGCGATGACCTCCGGGGTCGGGTCCTCGAAGCGGCGCACCCGCGCCCGGATCCGGGCGACCAGCTCCTTGGGCTTGAACGGCTTGACGACGTAGTCGTCGGCCCCGGACTCGAGGCCGACGATCACGTCGACGGTGTCGCCCTTCGCGGTGAGCATGACGATCGGCACCCCCGACTCGGCACGGATCTCCTTGCAGACGTCGATGCCGTCCTTGCCGGGCAGCATGAGGTCCAGGAGAACCACGTCGGGCCGGTAGTCGCGCACGTCGGCCAGCGCCCGGTCACCGGTCGAGCAGACGCGGCTGTCGAAGCCCTCCGTGCGGAGCACCAGCGAGAGCATCTCGGCCAACGAGGCGTCGTCGTCGACGACCAGCACCTTGCCGCGCGGGGCAGGCTCGGGATGGGTCACGTCAGGCTCGTTCCGCGGTCAGGGACGTCAGTAGCGGTAGTGGTCCGACTTGTACGGGCCGCCCACCGGCAGGCCGAGGTAGGAGGCCTGGTCGGCAGTGAGCTCGGTGAGCCGGACGCCCAGGGCACCCAGGTGCAGCCGTGCGACCTCCTCGTCGAGGTGCTTGGGCAGCACGTAGACGCCGGTGGGGTACTCCTCGAGCTTGGTGAACAGCTCGATCTGGGCAAGGACCTGATTGGTGAACGAGTTCGACATCACGAACGACGGGTGGCCGGTCGCGTTGCCGAGGTTCATCAGCCGCCCCTCCGAGAGCAGGATGATCGAGGGGCCGCCAGGGAAGGTCCAGACGTCGACCTGGGGCTTGACCGTCTTGCGCTCGGCCACGCCCTCGGCCTCGAGCCCGGCCATGTCGATCTCGTTGTCGAAGTGGCCGATGTTGGCGACGATCGCCTGGTGCTTCATGCCACGCATGTGGTCGACGGTGACGACGTCCTTGTTGCCGGTGGCGGTGATGATGATGTCGGCCGTCGGCAGGGCCTCCTCGAGGGTGGTCACCTGGTAGCCGTCCATCGCCGCCTGGAGGGCGCAGATCGGGTCGATCTCGGTGACGATCACCCGAGCACCCTGGCCGCGCAGGGAGTCCGCGCAGCCCTTGCCGACGTCGCCGTAGCCGCAGACCACGGCCACCTTGCCCCCGATGAGGACGTCAGTGGCGCGGTTGATGCCGTCGATCAGCGAGTGGCGGCAGCCGTACTTGTTGTCGAACTTGGACTTGGTCACCGAGTCGTTGACGTTGATGCCGGGGAACAGCAGCTCGCCGTCGCGGAGCATCTCGTAGAGACGGTGCACACCGGTGGTGGTCTCCTCGGTGACGCCCTTGATCTCGTTGGCGATCGCCGTCCAGCGGTTGGCGTCCTCAGCCAGCGAGGCGTTGAGGACCTCGAACACCACGCGCTGCTCGGCACTCGCCGCCGTCGCCGGGTCCGGCGCCTGCCCGGACTTCTCGGCCTGCATTCCGAGGTGCACCAGCAGGGTGGCGTCGCCGCCGTCGTCGAGGATCATGTTGGCGAACTCGCCGTCGGGCCACTGCATGATGCGCTGGGTGCACCACCAGTACTCCTGCAGCGTCTCGCCCTTCCAGGCGAAGACCGGCACACCGGCGGGGGCGTCGACGGTGCCGTCCCTGCCCACCACCACGGCGGCCGCTGCGTGGTCCTGGGTGGAGAAGATGTTGCACGAGGCCCAGCGGACCTCGGCCCCGAGGTCCGTCAGCGTCTCGATGAGCACCGCGGTCTGGATCGTCATGTGTAGCGACCCGGCGATCTTCGCCCCGGCCAGCGGCTTGCTGTCGCCGTACCGCTCGCGCATCGCCATCAGCCCCGGCATCTCGTGCTCGGCGAGGGAGATCTCCATGCGCCCGTAGTCGGCCAGGGAGAGGTCTGCGACCTTGAAGTCCATGAAATTCCTTGAAAAGAAGTGAAGTGCGTCGTCGTCCGCCGCGCTGCTGCGCATCGTCGGGATCTCCCGCGGACGGAGGTCGAGCCTACCCGCCGTTCCCCGCCCGCCCCATTCCCAGGGCGAGGTACGTCGCGGCCCACTGCCCGGTCGCCAACAGTGACGCGTAGCGGGCGAGCTCGGAGCCCGCGTCGCTCTCGACGGTCTCCACCCGCACCCCGACCGCGTCCGCGGTCGCACGCAGCGCGCCGCGCTGGATCCGCACCACCGGGTCGGTCGAGCCGTCGTCGAGGACCAGGAGCCCCGGGCGGGCCGGTTCGTTCCCCTCCCCCACGTCAGCGGGATCCGCGAACGGGTCGGCGAAGACGTCCCGCCGGCTCGTGCCCTCCAGCACCGGCAGCAGGTGGTCGGCGTCGCCGGCGAGCGCGGCGTGGCCGCTCGCCGCGCGGATCCCCTCGGCGACCCGGCGCGCCGCACGTGCGGCGAGCGCGGTCCCTCCCCACACCAGCGGCGTGGTCTCGGCCAGCGCCAACGCGATCACCTTCGCCGGGTTCGTGGCGATGTCGCGGTGCGGCGAGCAGCGCGCCGCCACCCCGTCCAGGGCGGAGGCCACCACCTCGGCGTCGGTGCGCGGTCCGAGTCCCAGTCGGCCGACCACGTCCAGCACGGCCACTGCGATGGCGAGCTGGTCACCGGTGACCGTCGGCAGCAGGACGCAGTCCCGTCCGGCCGCGTGGTCGGCGACGAGCGACCCTTGGGGTGCGGCCACCACCACCGGACAACCGCGACGGACCGCCTCCGCGACGGCCGAGGCCGCGTCATGGTCGCTGCCGACCGGGGCGAGCACGAGGACCAGGTCCAGGCTGCCCGCCCAGCCCGGGAGCCCCGGGGCCGGCCACGCCACGAACGGCACCGGGCACCACGGCTCGAGGACCGCCCGGAGCAACCGGGAGTCCGGGCCCGCGGCCACGACCGCGCGGGGCCGGCTCTCCCCCACCGCGGAGACCGCGGCGTCACAGGCCTCGGCGGTCTGGGTCGCCTCGCGACGGACCCGGGGACCTGCCTCGGCCAGTGCGCGCAGTGCGTCGTCGGCGCGCAGCAACGCCTCGGCGTCGTCGAGGAGGCTGTCGTCGAACACGGTGTCTGAGGGGTCAGGCGCCGGGGGTGCGGGCCTCGTCGACGAGCAGCACCGGGATGCCGTCGACGACCGGATAAGCCCGGCCACACCCGGTGCAGGTGAGCTCACCGGCCCCTGCGTCGACCGCGAGGCCGCCGTGGCAGGCGGGACAGGCGACGAGCTCGAGCAGCAGGGGGTCCAGGTCGGTGCCAGAGGTTGCCATGACGCCATTGTGCGCCATCGACCGGCACCCGCGCGAGGACACCGCGACGCCCTCGCCCGGCCCGGTCAGCCCCGGATGACCGCGAGGACCTCGTCGCGCACGCGCTCCATCGTGGCGGCGTCGGCGCCCTCCGCGTTGAGGCGGAGCAGCGGCTCGGTGTTGGAGGCGCGCACGTTGAACCACCAGTGCGGGTGCGTGACGGTCAGCCCGTCCAGCTCGTCCACCTCGACATCGTCGCGGCCGGCGTGCTCGGCGCGGAGCCGGTCGAGGACCGCCTGCTGGTCCGCGACGGTCGAGTTGATCTCGCCCGAGGCCGCGAAGCGGGCGTACTCCTCCAGCAGCTCGCTCAGGGTCCCGTCGGTCTCCGCGAGCGCCGCGAGCGCGTGCAGCGCCGCGAGCATCCCGGAGTCGGCTCGCCAGAAGTCGCGGAAGTAGAAGTGCCCGGAGTGCTCGCCGCCGAAGATCGCATCGGTCTCGGCCATCGTCGCCTTGATGAAGGAGTGCCCGACGCGGGTGCGCACCGGAATCCCGCCGCGCTCGCGCACGATCTCGGGGACGGCTCGGGAGGTGATCAGGTTGTGGATGATGGTCGCGCCAGGCTCCTTGAGCAGTTCGCGGGCCGCGATGAGGGCGGTCAGCACCGACGGGCTGACCAGCTCGCCCCGCTCGTCGACGAGGACGCAGCGGTCGGCGTCGCCGTCGAAGGCCAGCCCGAGGTCGGCGGACTCCGCGCGCACCCTCGCCTGCAGGTCGACCAGGGTGCTGGCGTCGATCGGGTTGGCCTCGTGGTTCGGGAAGGTGCCGTCGAGCTCGTAGTACATCGGGACCACGTCGAGGTCGAGCCGGTCGAGCACCGCGGGTGCGGTGTGCCCGGCCATCCCGTTGCCGGCGTCGACGACGATCTTGAGCCGGCGGCCACGGACGGGGGCGAGGGACACCAGGTGGGCGGCGTAGTCGTCGAGGACGTCCCGCTCGGAGATCGTGCCGGGGCGCTCGGCCACGGGCACGTCGCCGGCGGCGACGGCGTCGCGGATGTCGAGGAGGCCGGACTCGGCACCCACCGGGACGGCGAGCGCGCGACACATCTTGATGCCGTTGTACTGCGCGGGGTTGTGGCTCGCGGTGAACATCGCGCCCGGGTGCCCGAGGAGTCCCGACGCGAAGTAGAGCTGGTCGGTCGAGGCGAGCCCGATCAGGACGACGTCCGCCCCGGCGCCGGCGACACCTTCGGCGAAGGCCCGGGCCATGCCGGGCGAGGACTCCCGCATGTCGTGACCCACGACCACCGTCGTCGCCGCGGTGACCGGCACGAACGCGGCGCCCACCGCGCGGGCGAGCTCCTCGTCGATCTGGTCGGGGACGGTGCCCCGCACGTCGTAGGCCTTGAAGATGGCGGCGAGGTTGGCGGCGTCGGTCGTCGCGGTCATGACGCCACCCTAGGGTTCCTCACTCGTCGGGGTAGCGCAGCACCCGCAGGTGGCCGCGGCGGCCGACCTCGCGCCCGGACTCACCGGCGTAGCCGGTGGGGACCGGCTCGGCGACGGGGAGCGGTCGCGCTGCCTCGCGCACGGCGTCGGCCAGTGCCAACAGGTCGTCGCTGCTCGGCCCGGCCGCGTCGGGGTCGGGCGCCAGCCGGAGCACCTCCCACCCGCGGGGCGCGCTCAACCGCTCGCTGTGGGCCACACAGAGGTCGTACGCGTGCGGCTCGGCGAAGGTCGCCAACGGACCGAGGACCGCGGTCTGGTCGGCGTACACGTAGGTCAGGGTGTTCACCGCAGGGCGCGCGCAGGCCGTGCGCGAGCAGCGGCGGGTGGAACTCACGCGGCAGACCGTACCGCTTGGCCCGGACCGGCCGCCGTAGGCTCGCGGTCGTGACCCCTGACCAGTCCGAGCCATCCCCGCGCGGACCGGTCCCCCGGCGCCGGGACCGGCGGGGACGCGGGCGCCGGGGCCCCGACCTGCGCCCGGGTCCCCTGACCCCCCGGGGCGTGCCCGCCGCCCTCAGCCGCAGGGAGCGCTTCGACCGCACGGTCGTCGCGGTGGCCGAGGAGCTCGAGCAACGGTGGTCCCGCCAGCTCGGGCCGGTCGAGTTCGCCGTGGAGGAGACTCCCTGGCTCCCCGACGACTGGGACGCCGCCGCGGTACCGCTCGCCTCGGTCGCGCCGCCCACCGCGACCACTCCCACCCGGCTGGTGCTGTTCCGTCGACCGATCGAGCACCGTGCCCCCACGCCTCCCGAGCTGGCCGCCCTGGTGCACACCGTCCTCGTCGAGCAGTTCTCCGAGCTCCTCGGCATCCCCGCCGAGGAGGTCGACCCCCGCTACGAGTCCGACTGACCCCCGCCTCGTCGGCTCACCGCACCGCCGGGCGTACGTCGGGCTCCGCCACCCGGGTCACCAGCCGGTCCAGCGGCAGCGTGGCCACCCCGGCGTCCGAGGTCAGAGCCACCGCGCCGCGCACGGTCGTCGCCCCGGGGCTGACCCGTACTAGGCGGGCGCGGGGGGGCAGGTCGACGGCGATGGTGCCGGCGGCGGGGACGACGACGTCCCCGCGGCCGATCTCCGTGCCGTCGGCGTCGAAGGTGACCACCTCGACCTCACCCTCCTCGGAGTCGGAGGACAGCTGCAGGACCGCGGCCACCCCTGCGGGAAGCGCGAGGGCGGCGCGGCGGCCGAGGTCGCGGGCCACCGGGGCGTAGGTGATGTCCGCGCCCGCCCGGGAGCGGACCGTGCCGACCACCGGCCCGGTGGCCTCGACCCGCAGTGCCGCGACCTCCGCACCGATCTCACCACCGACGTCGAGGGTGCGCACGGTGCCCGGGGGGACGACGAGCTCGGCCCCCTCCGCGGGCGTGAACGTGCCGCCAGGCCCCACGACAGAGACGACCGCGACGACTTCGTCGTCACCGGGGTTCGCCATCAGCAGCAGATGCTCGTCCGCGCCGGTCGGAAGGCCCGCGAGCACGGTGGTGCGGCGCGGGCGCTCCTGTCCGGGCAGCAGGTCCTCCGCGGGCCGCGTCCCCGGCGGGCCGAGGCGGTCCCGGACCGCGACACCGACCCGACCACGGGTGGTGCGCACGCCCACCGCGAGCTCCCCGGTCGCCGGCGCCACCTCGGCCAGGTCGACCTCCACACGTCCTCCTGCCGGGACGCTGATCTCGCGCACCCCGGCGGTCTCCACGGGTCCCTCGGCACCGAGCACCGTCACCGAGACCACGGCCGGCCCCTCCTCGGGGTTCACCAGCTCCAGCGTCGAGGCGTGCTCCACGCCGCCACCGGCGCCGGTGAACCAGCGCCGCGAGGCAGGGGCGGTGCAGCGGGCAGCGCTCAGGCGGGGCGAGGTCGCCGCCACGGTGGCCGTGAGCCCGGGCGCGGCAGCACCCTCACCCCGCACCAGCGCGGCGCGCTCCTCGGCGGGACCGGTCCTCGGCAGCTCCGCCTCCAGCACGCCGGGCCGCCCGATCGGCAGCGCCTCGCCGAGCACCTCGAGCCCGTCGACCGGGCCGGGGTCGATGTCGGGGAGCGGGAGGGCACCGACCGTCACGGTGCTCGCCGAGCGGGCCGTCGGGCAGGCGAGCGCGATCCGCTCGACCGGAGTCCGCTCGGGGGCCGCCTCACCGTCAGCCGGTGGCTCGTTGGCGGTGAGCAGGACGACCAGGCTTCCGGCGAGCCCGAGGACGAGCAGCACCAGCACCACCGCGCGGGCCCGTGCGCCCTGCCGGGCGGGGGCCCGGCGGGTGGCACGTCGGGCGCTCATGGCTCCTCCCGCCGGCGACCGGGGGCGGCGAGGACGCCGACCGCCACCACCGCCACCACCTGGCCGGCGAACAGCCAGGGCTGGACGCTGTCGTCGGACGACGGACGCGGCTGCCGGCCGGAGCCGTCGAGCTGCCAGGCGCCGGAGCGCCGCGCGTCCGTGGACGCCGGTGCGAGGCCACTGACGCCGTCGAGCACGGTGACCAGGCCGCGGTCCGCGGGCGGGGTGGCGTAGACGTAGCCGATGCCGCGCTCCACGAGCCGACCCACCGCCGTCGGGTCACCGTCGCGGGCCAGGGCGCGGACCGCCTCGTCGGTGGCGACGTCGTACGGCGTGACCATGCGGGCTCCCTCCTCGCCCAGCACCGCGCCCTCCCCGGACCGCACGGACCAGGTGGTGCGACCGGCCTCCTCGGCGGTCAGGACGAGCACGTCGAAGCCGACCTCGTCGGCAGAGAGCTGCGCCATGTACGTCGGCACGCCTCGTTCGGTGACCCGGTCCAGGTCGTCGGTGCCGGCTCCGGTCGCCCACCAGGCCAGCCCGAGCACCGGAGTGGTCAGGGCGGCGAGGACGACTACGGCAAGGACCGGCTGGCGCCAGCCGAAGCTGGCGCCGGCGTAGCGGTGCAGCAGGCCGTCGCCCGCGAGCGCGGCGGCCACCAGGGCCGCGGCCTGCGCGACGAGCAACGGGAAGACGAACGAGGCCGTGACGTCGGCCCCGGTGCCGGGCACCGAGACCGTGGCGCGCTGGAGGACGGCGGCGAGGGCGAGGGCGGCCACGACCAGGCCCCACGCACCCAGGACGAGGGTGCGGGTCTCGCGGCGCACGAGGGCAGCCGTGGCGGCGACGAGGGCTCCGAGCGCCCACCACCCCGGCGCACCACCGCCCACGCGTGCCCCCAGCACCTGCCAGGCGTCGAGGGCGGGCACGGCCACCGGGAGCCCCGCGTCGAGCAGCAGCAACCCGGGTGCGTCGAGACGCGGGACCCACCACGGCAGGAGCAGCAGCGGTGACACGGCCAGCGGGACGAGGGCGGGCAGAGCAGCACGCACGCCGCCCATCCGCGCCGCCACCACGAGGACCAGCACGCCCACCGCCACGGCCAGCATCCACCCCGAGGGGACGAAGGCAGCCAGGAGCGCGAGCCATCCGGTGACCCGCCACCGGGCCCGCCGGCGCCGCTCGGGCGCGGCGCCCGGCAGCAGGTCGAGCGCGCTGCGTGCGAGGAGCGGGAGGAGCACCAGCCCGACGAGCGGGCCGAGCATGCCGCTGCCGGAGACACCGGTGACCACCGCGAGCAGGCCGTAGGACAACGCGCCCCACCACGCCGGGGCCCGGTCGACGAGTCGTCGCAGGAAGCGCAGTGCCGCGAGGGTGGCCGCCGGCACGGCGAGCACCACGACGGCGCTCACCAGCAGTGCGGTGCTTCCGCCGAGCAGCGTCGCGACGACCGCCGCCGGGAGGACCCACGCCCCCACCGGCTCGTGGACGAGGAGCGACCACCAGGTGGCGACGGCCTCCGGGGCCGGCAGCAGCCCCTCGCCGACCAGCGCGCCTCGTTCGAGGACCGGGCGGGCCGCGACGAGTGCCAGGACGAGCAGGGCGAGCACCGCCAGGACCGACCAGGTGCGGCTGCGGTCGCCGGCCCGCCTGGCCAGGGCGTCCCGCCCCGCATCGGCGAGGTACCCGAGGGTGTCGGTGATGGCGTCGACGCCGTGCCGGTACGGCAGCCACGCCGGCGACAGGAGAGCCCGGACCTCCCGGTGGGGCGCACGCTCGGAGCGGGGCAGCCGGCGGGACCGGCGGGCGCGTGCCAGCGCCCACGGACGTCCGAAGGTGCCGGCCGCGGCGACGGCCTCGTCCCACGCCTCGCCCGGGGCGCGCACGAGCAGGAGCCCGACCACGCGCAGCAGCGAGCCCAGCAGGAGGCGGACCAGCAGCAGCGGCACGGCGGCCGGTGCGCAGTTCGCGAGGACGGTGCGCAGCAGCGCTGCCCGCTCCTCCCGCCGGGGGTGCGGGGGCCCGTGCGGGCGGCGGCCGCGGTGGGCCGCCTCGGCGTGGAAGACCACGGCCGCCGGGACCACCAGCGTCACCAGCCCGGCGCGGGCGGCACGCCACCCGAGGTCCAGGTCTGTGGCGAGGAAGGGCAGGTCGGCTGCGAGCGGGATCCGCTCGAGCACGTCACGACGGACCAGGAGCCCGGCGGTGTTGACGGCGAGCACGTGACGTACGCGGTCGTGCTGGCCCTGGTCGTACTCCCCCCGCTCCAGGCCGGTCTCACGCCGGGCCGTCCCGGTGACGCTGACCCCGACCTCGAGGAGCCGGCGCAGCGACGGCCACTCGCGCAGTTTCGGTCCCAGCAGCGCCGCCTCGGGCCGCGCGGCCGCGACGGCGAGCAGCTCCTCGAGCGCGGTCGGTGCCGGCGCAGAGTCGTCGTGCAGCAGCCAGACGTGCTCGGTGGCTGCGGTGGCCCCGACTGCCTCGAGGCCGGCCCGGACCGCCTCGGCGTACGGCGTGTCAGCCGGCAGCTCGTGCACCTGCTCGGCGCCGAGCGCCTCGCGCAGGAGCGCGACGGAGCCGTCACGGCTCCCGGTGTCGACGGCCACCACGGTGTCCGGCGCCCGGGTCTGACCGGCCAGGGCGTCGAGCACCTGCGGCAGCCACCGGGCGCCGTCGTGGCTGACGATCAGCGCGGTCACGGTCACGAGGAGCCACCCTAGGCGCCCCTCGCCCCGCGGTCAGACCGCGCGCTTCTTCAGCTTCCTCCGTTCCCGCTCCGAGAGCCCGCCCCAGATGCCGAAACGCTCGTCGTTCTGCAACGCGTACTCGAGACATTCGTCACGTACGTCGCAGGTCAGGCAGACGCGCTTGGCCTCTCTGGTGGACCCTCCCTTCTCCGGGAAGAACGCCTCCGGGTCGGTCTGCGCGCACAGGGCGCGCTCCTGCCAACCCGCTTCCTCGGCGTCTCCGTCGAGCACGTACAGCTCTCGCACGGCCATCGCCCCTTCGACCCATGAGACCCTTGCGGGCCCCCATCCGTTGTCCTCCGCCTCGAAGGACACTGATGAAATTACATGCCTGTCAATGCCGCTGAGTCAAGCGGTGATCTGGTATTGCCTCCAGATCGGTTGCGACCAGTGAGGAGTTGTCGTCGATGACCGCTTCATCCCCTACCCTCCCCGGCCGGGTCACCGTGCTCTCCGGCGGCGTCGGCGGCGCCCGCTTCCTGCAGGGCCTCCTGCACTGGCTGGAGCAGGCCGCGGCCGCGGCGGGAGCCGCCGTCCCGCCGGTGACGGTGGTCGCCAACACCGCCGACGACCTGTGGGTCCACGGCCTCAAGGTGTGCCCCGACCTGGACACCGTGATGTACACCCTCGGTGACGGCATCGACCCCGAGCGCGGGTGGGGACGCACGGCCGAGACCTGGCACGTCAAGGAGGAGCTGGCGGCGTACGGCGTGGAGCCGACATGGTTCGGCCTCGGCGACCGCGACGTCGCGACCCACCTCGTGCGCACCCAGATGCTCGAGGCCGGCTACCCGCTCTCGGCGGTGACCGAGGCGCTCTGCCGGCGCTGGCGGCCGGGGGTCCGGCTGCTGCCGATGACCGACGACCGCGTGGAGACCCACGTGGCGGTCCCGGACGACGACGAGCCGTCGGGCCAGCGGGTCGTGCACTTCCAGGAGTACTGGATCCGGCTGCAGGCAGCAGTCCCGGCCCTGGCGGTCGTCCCGGTGGGGCTCGAGAGCGCCACCCCCGGACCCGGCGTGGTCGAGGCGCTCACCGAGACCGACCTGGTCGTGCTCCCCCCGTCGAACCCCGTGGTCTCCCTGGGCACGATCCTCGGTGTCCCCGGGGTGCGCGAGGCGTTGCACGCCACCTCGGCCCCCGTGGTCGGGTTGTCTCCGATCATCGGCGGACGGCACGTGCGCGGCATGGCCCAGCAACTCCTGGAGTCCCGCGGCGTGCCGGTGTCTGCCTCGGGCGTCGGCCTGCACTACGGGGCCCGGTCGGCCGGCGGCGTGCTCGACGCCTGGCTGGTCGACGACGTCGACGCGGCCGAGGTCGCCGCGGTCGAGGCTGCGGGCATCCGCTGCCGCGCCGTGCCGCTGATGATGACCGACGCCGACGCCACTGCCCGGATGGCCGCCGCCGCGGTGGCCCTGGCCACCGACGGCTGAGCGGCCCGGGCAGACTGGCCGGGTGCCCGAGACCCCGCCCACGCCCCGCGCCGTGACCTGCCTGGCCGTCGACGGTGTCGGGGAGGTCCGTCCCGGCGACGACCTCACGAGCCTGCTCCTGGACGCCCTGGCGGCCGACGGCGAGGTCCTCCTCGAGGGTGACGTCGTGCTCGTCACCAGCAAGGTGGTCTCGAAGGCGGAGGGCCGCCAGGCCACCGGCGACCGGGACGCTGCGCTGCCCGCGGAGACCGCCCGGGTCGTGGCCCGCCGGGGACCGACGACCATCGCCCGGACCCGCCACGGGTTGGTGATGGCCGCGGCCGGCATCGACGCCTCGAACGTGCCCGGTGGCGGGGTCCTGCTGCTGCCCGTCGATCCCGACGCGAGCGCCCGGTCGCTGCGCGCGGCGCTCGCCGCACGCACGGGCCGCCGGGTCGCGGTGGTCGTCACGGACACGTCCGGCCGCGCCTGGCGGCACGGCCAGACCGACATCGCGATCGGGGCCGCCGGGCTGGAGCCCCTCGACGACCACGCCGGACGCGTCGACGTGCACGGGCACCCGCTGGCCGTCACCGCACCCGCGGTGGCCGACGAGCTCGCCGGACTCGGCGACCTGGTCAAGGGCAAGCTGGGCGGTCGTCCGTTCGCCCTGGTCCGGGGGCTCGGGGACCGCGTCCTCGCCGTCGACGACGACGGTCCCGGCGCGACGGTGCTCGTCCGCGACCCCGCGCAGGACATGTTCGGGTACGGCGCCCGCGACGCCGTCCTGGCCGCCGCCGGCGACACCGTCGACCCCGACGGGTTCGGTGCCGCCGTACCTGCCACCAGCCTCGCCGCCGAGCTGGGACGCGTCGTCGGTGCACCGACGACGGTCGTTCCGGACGACACGGACGGTGCGCTCGAGGTCCGGGTACACCTCGAGCCGCCCGCCGACCCATTCATGCTCGGCCGGATCGCCGAGCGACTGGTCGTCGCCCTGCGCGCCTGTGGCTGGCGCCCCGGGACCCCCCTCGTCGACCGCGACGGCCGGGGCGTGCAGGTCGGGGCCCGCCCCACCACCCCGGGGTGAGCCCAGCGGGTCCGTACACTCTCCGACGGACCGGCTCCCGGCCGTCCCCGTCCCCGCCCGCACGAGCAGGAGGCCCGAGCCACGTGGCGAAGAAGAACAGCCAGAAGGCCGACCGACGCGCCGTCGTCGAGCAGCTTCGCAAGGAGCAGCAGCGCAAGGAGCGCCGACGCACGATCGCGATCATCTCGGCCTGCGTGGCCGTGGGCCTGGTGATCGTCGGGCTCGGCGCCTACCCGATGATCCGGGACGCCCGGGACTCCGCGAAGTTCAGCGGCGTGGAGCTCTCCGGCATCGGGCTCAGCGCCGCCGAGGCGGGCTGCCAGGACGTCGAGACCCGCGCCGCGGACGGAGACAGCGACCACCGCCAGGACGGCCAGGAGGTCGAGTACCAGGACGCCCCGCCGGCCTTCGGCCCGCACTACGCTGCTGCCGCGTCGATGGAGCGGAAGTTCTACACCGCCCAGGACCGTCCCTCCGTCGAGACCCTGGTGCACAACCTCGAGCACGGCTACAACATCGTCTGGTACGACGAGACCGTCGCCGACGACACCGAGCAGGTCTCCCAGCTCCGGGCGATCGCCGAGAAGTTCTCCGGCACCGAGAACCTCGAGAACAAGTTCATCGTCGCGCCGTGGACCGCCGAGGACGGTGACTCCTTCCCCGAGGGCACCCACGTCGCCATGACCCACTGGTCGGTCGGTGCCGACGAGGGCGAGCCCTCGATGGAGAACCAGAAGGGTGTCTGGCAGTACTGCGAGTCGGTCAGCGGCGAGGCCGTCTCCGACTTCGTCGAGGCCTGGCCCTTCAGCGACAGCCCGGAGCCGAACGCCTTCTGACCCAGGCCCCGCTCAGGCGGGGCAGTCCACCCGCGCGCCCGGCTCCAGCAGCGTCTCCGCGGCCACCTCGGCGCCGTCACCGACGGTGACGGCCTCGAGGACGGCCCCCGGGGCGACCCGCGCCCGCGGGCCCACCACCGACCCGCGCACCATGGCGCCGGCACCGACCACGGCACCGGGCATGACGACGCTGCCGCTGATGACGGCCCCGTCCTCGACCCGCGCGCCCGCCCCGACCGTGGCACCGTCCTCGACCACCGCTCCCGCCGCGACCTGCGCGTCCGGCGAGACCCACCGCGCGGCAGTCCCGGTCCCCTCGACCGGGGGCGTGGCCGGGGAGGCGCCGTCGCCGCGCACGAGCTCGGCGGAGGCGGCCACGAGGGCCGCGGGGGTACCGACGTCGCGCCAGTAGGCGGTCTCGACGAAGCCGACCACCACGTGGCCCGCGGCCACCAGGCCGGGGAACGTCTCCCGCTCCACCGAGACGACGCGACCCGCCGGGATGGTGTCGATCACCGAGCGGCGGAAGACGTAGCACCCGGCGTTGATCTGGTTCGTCACCGGGTCGTCGGACTTCTCCACGAAGTCGGTCACCCGACCGGCCGGGTCGGTGGGAACGCAGCCGAAGGCCCTCGCGTCCTCGACCTCGACGAGGTGCAGCGAGACGTCCACGGGCCGGCCCTCGCGGGGGCGAGCGAAGTCGGCGAGCTGGGCCCGCAGGTCGTGCCCGGAGAGGACGTCGCCGTTGAGCACCACCACCGGGGCCTCGGGGTCCTCGGCGAGGGCGCCAGCGACGTTGCGGATCGCACCGCCGGTGCCGAGCGGCTCGTCCTCCAGCACGTAGCTGATCCGTAGACCCCACCGGCTCCCGTCGCCGAGGACCGGCTCGAACAGCTCGGCGTGGTAGCTGGTCGCGAGCACCACGTGGGTGGCACCGGCCTCGGCCAGACGGGCCAGCTGGTGCTCGAGGAACGGCACCCCGGCGACCTCGAGGAGGTGCTTGGGCCGGCGCGTGGTCAACGGGAGCAGCCGGGTGCCGAACCCACCCGCGACGATGACGGCCTCGAACGCATGCCCCTGGTCGGTGCTCATGGGCGCTCATCCTAGGGTGGCGGAGTGACCCTCCTGACCGTGCCCGACGCCCTCGCCCACGAGCTGCGCCGCGACGGCTCCCGGCCGTGGCTGACGTTCTACGACGACGCCACCGGTGAGCGGGTGGAGCTGTCGGTCACCAGCACGGCGAACTGGGTGGCCAAGACCGCCTCGCTCCTGGTCGACGAGCTCGACGTCGAGCGGGGCGACGAGGTCCGGGTGGACCTCCCCACCCACTGGCTCACGCCGATCTGGCTGCTGGCGTGCTGGACCGTGGGGGCCGCCTGCCGGTTGGGGCCGGGGTCGGAGCCGACTGCCGTCGTGGTCAGCGGGCCGGCGGGGATCCCGACGTACGCCGAGGGGCCGGGGACGCTCGTCGCGCTCTCGTTGCGCCCGCTGGGCGGTCGCTTCACCGACCCGTTGCCACCCGGGGTGCTGGACTTCGCCGAGGTGGTGCCCGGCCAGCCCGACTCCTTCCTCGCCCTGGACCCGCCGGCCGGCACCGACCCCGCCGTGGTCGGCGCGCCCCGGCCCTGGACCCACGCCGAGCTCCTCGCCAGCGCGTCCGCTCCCGCGGGAGAACGGCTGCTTACCGACGCCCACCCCGCGTCACCGGAGGGGCTCGCCGCCGTCGCCGCCTCCCTGGTCGACGGCGCGTCGACGGTCTGGGTGGCCCACCCCGACTCCTCCGGGTGGGAGCACCGCGCCGAGCAGGAGCGGGCCACCAGGGTGCTGCGCAGCGACAGCTGAGGGACCCTCAGATGTCGGCGCCGAGGTCGTCGTCGTTCGGCTCGTCGTCCTCCGCGCCCGCGTCGTACTTGAGGAACTTGATCCCCTCGTCCACACCGCCGTCGAAGCCGACGCGTCCCTGCTCGAGGACGATCACCCGGTCGCACATCTTGCGCACCGACCCGGGGGCGTGGCTGACGTAGAACAGCGTGCGGCCCTCGTCACGGATCTCCTGCATGCGCGCCATGCACTTGCGCTTGAAGGGCCGGTCCCCCACGGCCAGCACCTCGTCGGCGAGGAAGATGTGGGACTCCACGTGGATCGCGATGGCGAAGCCCAGGCGCGACGACATTCCCGAGGAGTACGCCGCCACCGGGGTGTCGAGGAACCGGCCGACGTCGGCGAAGTCGACGATCGAGTCGTACTTGCGGCGGGTCTCGGCCTCGCTCATGCCGAGGATCGCGGCGTTGAGGTAGATGTTCTCCCTCCCCGTCAGCTGGGGGTGGAACCCCGCACCGGTGGCGATGAGGCCGGCGATCCGGCCACGCGTCAGCACGGACCCCTCGTCGGGGCGCATGACGCCGTTGATCAGCTTGAGCAGCGTGGACTTGCCGGACCCGTTGAGGCCCATCAAGCCGATCGCCTCGCCCTGCTGGACGGTGAAGCTGATGTCGTCGAGGGCCTTGAAGGAGTTGGAGATCTCGTGGCCGCGCACGCGCGCGACCGCCATCTGCTTGAGCGTGCGGTGGTAACGCATCGTGAACGACTTGGTGACGTTCTCGACGACGATGGACTCGGTCATCTCAGAGTCGCTCCGGGAACTTCGTCTCGAGCCGTCGGAAGGTCAGCTGGGCCAGCACGAGCAGCACGAGGCTGACGGCGAGCATGATGACCCCCCGCAGCATGAGGTGGTCGGGGTAGAGGGTCGCGGACGGGTCGTCCACCACGCCGGACCAGAAGCACCGCTGGAGCAGGAGCACCCCGGTGGCCACCGGGTTGGCGAGGTAGACCTCCTCCCAGACGGTGCCGCCGATCGCGGAGTCGGCGATCCGGTCGTAGCTGTAGATCATCGGCACCATGAAGTGCATGAAGCCGGTGATGGTCCCGATCAGGTTCTGGAAGTCGCGGAAGAAGACGTTCGCGGCGCTGAAGAACAGCGCGCAGGCGGCTCCAAAGACGGTGATCAGCGTCAGGGCGAGCACGCCCGCGAGGATCCCGGTCAGGTCGACGGCGAAGCCGATGATCCCGGTGGCGATCGCGAGGATGATCACCTGGGGCAAGGTGTGGAACGCCGCCACCATCACCGACGCGACCGGGAAGACCTCGCGCGGCAACGCCATCTTCTTCACCAGGCGCCGGTTGCTCCAGATCGAGCGCGTCCCCGCACCGATGGTCTGGTTGAAGAAGTGCACCATGATCAGCCCGCAGAACAGGTGGATCGCGAAGTGCGGGGTGTCCACGTGGGCCTTCAGCACCATGGCCACGGCGAAGTAGTAGACGAGGAACCGGATCAGCGGCTGGATGTAGGACCAGATGAACCCGAGAACCGAGGCGGAGTACTGCTGCGCGAGCTGCCTCTTGACCACCAGCTTGAGCAGGTAGCGGCGCCGGAAGACCTCCGCCAGCCCGCCCTTCGGAGCCGGGGAGGCCAGCTCCCACTCCTCGGGGTCGGGACGCGCGGACTCCAGGGTCGTCATGGTCGCCACTGCTGCTCCCAGGCCTCCGGCGAGGTCACCTCGGCCATCGCTGCGCGGTACTCCTTCGCCAGGCGCGGCCACTCACGCCGGAGCCGCCGGTGGATGTCGATCGTCTCGCGCATCATCTCGCGGAACAGCGCGGGGTCGCGCTGGTAGAGCGCCGCCGAGGTGCCGTCGGGCATGGAGACGACCAGCGAGTCGTACTTGGTGATGCGGTACCACTGCGAGTCCATCGCCGGCAGCGAGGTCTCGGGGTGCTCCTTCGCCAGCGGTTTGACCGGCCGCAGCTGCCGAATGGGGGCGAGCACCGCCTGGGTCAGGATCGAGAGCCGACCGGGCACCTCCATGTCGTCCTTGCCCTTGCGCGGGGGCTTGGTACGCCGCACGGGCGGGAAGGCGTCGGGGTCGGCCTGCAGCTGGGCGTCGACGAACTTCTTGCGGAAGGTGTTGACCTCCGGCAGCTTCGTGGCGAGGTCGTCGTGGAGCTTGCCGGGGCCGGCGAGCACGTCCTCGAGCGCCTGGTGGCGCAGCGCGGCGGTCGAGTACTGCATGGAGACCAGGTGCTTGACCTGGTGGTTGAGGCTCTCCTGCACCATCCGCCCGCCACGCTCGTAGACCGAGTGCATGAGGGCAGCCACGAACCGGTTGCGCTGGTGGAAGTAGGCCTGCCAGTCGAGGGCGTCGTTCTTGTCGGTCCACGGGACGTGCCAGACGGCGGCCCCCGGGAAGGTCACCGTGGGGTAGCCGGCCTCGCGGGCGCGCAGGCCGAACTCGGAGTCGTCCCACTTGATGAAGAGCGGCAGCGAGAGCCCGACCTCCTCCAGGGTCACCCGGGGGATCAGGCACATGTACCAGCCGTTGAAGTCCACGTCGACACGGCGGTGCAGCCACCGCGCGGAGCGCAGGTTGCGGGCGCCGAAGTCCCAGTCGTTGAAGACCCCGGGGGCGGACTGCCACCAGAACCGCCAGGGGTGCACGACCTCCCCGAAGCTGTGCAGGCGGGCACGGGCGTAGAGGCTGAACATGTGGCCGCCGACGATCGTCGGACGGCGGGCGAGGTCACCGAAGGTGACCGCCCGGATGACGCCCTCGGGCTCGCAGACGACGTCGTCGTCCATGCACAGGAAGTACGTCGCGGTGCCCTTGCGCAGCGTCTCCCACTGGCCGCGGGCGTAGCCGCCGGAGCCGCCCAGGTTGCCCTGCTCGAGGACCCGGAGGGTCTCGCCGAGCGCGTCCTGCGCTGCGGGGAACCGCGGAGAGTCGGTGACCTTCTTGGTGCCCTGCTCCATGACGAGCACCTCGTCGAGGTACGGGCGGAGGTCGTCGTCGGAGCCGAGCTGGCCGAGGAGGTCGGCGCAGAAGTCGGGCCGGTTCATCGTGGTGATGCCGATGGAGACCGTGCCGTGCTGGCCACGGTCCTCAGGGACCTCCGCGTCCCACTCGGCGGAGACCACGAGGGCGTCCTCGTCGCCGGCCACCACGTCGTACCAGTACCAGCCGCCGTCGGCGAACGGCGTGAGCGAGAGCTCGAAGGTGAAGGTGCCCGAGGCGTCGTCACCGGTGCTCGCGGAGTCGACCCGCTGGGAGCGTCCGTTGGCCATCGACTTGTAGACGGTGATGTCGGCGCCACGGCCCTGGACGGTGACGGTGAGCCGGACCGCGGCGACGATGGTCCAGCGGCGCCAGTACGCCGCGGGGAAGGCGTTGAAGTAGGTGCCGAAGGACATCGTCTCCCCCGACTCCACCCGGAAGCCGTGCCGGTCGATGATCTGGTCGGGGTGGATCGAGGACCCGCCGGCGACCTTCTGCCGCATCGCCACGGAGTTCAGCGCACGGGCGTTGCGGTTCGAGCCGACCTCGTACTTGTCGGCGTCGAGCACGGCCGGCTCCGGGTCGACGTACAGGGGCAGCGTCTCGACGTCACCGTCGGCCGGCATGATCTGGCGCTGGATCAGCCGGCGGACGGTGGGCAGGCCTGCCGTCTCGAGCGTCGTGGTCGTGGACTGGGTCATGCGTCGATCCCTCCGCTGGCCAGCTCCGCCCCGTCGGCGAAGTGTGGCTTCAGCTTGTTCTCGTACATCGACAGCGCCGACCCGATGGCCATGTGCATGTCGAGGTACTTGTAGGTGCCCAGGCGACCGCCGAAGAGCACCATCGGCTCGGCTGCGGCGAGCTCGCGGTACTTGAGCAGCTTCTCGCGGTCCGCCGCGGTGTTGATCGGGTAGTACGGCTCGTCGTCGTCCTCGGCGGCTCGCGAGTACTCATGCACGATGACGGTCTTGCCGGGCAGGTGGGTGCGCTCGGGGTGGAAGTGCTTGAACTCGTGGATGCGGGTGTACGGCACGTCCGCGTCGTTGTAGTTCATCACCGAGGTGCCCTGGAAGTCGTCGACGTCGAGCACCTCGCGCTCGAGGTCGACGGTGCGCCAGGAGAGCCGGCCCTCGCAGTTGCCGAAGTACTCGTCCACGGGCCCGGTGTAGACGATCGGGACCTGGCCCTTGAACTCCTCGGCCACGTCGAAGAAGTCCGTCTCCAGCCGCACCGTGATCTTGGGGTGGTCGGCCATCCGCTCCAGCCACGCGGTGTAGCCGTCGACCGGCAGGCCCTCGTGGGTGTCGTTGAAGTAGCGGTTGTCGAAGGTGTAGCGCACCGGCAGCCGCGTGATGATGTCCGGGCTCAGGTCCTTCGGGTCCGTCTGCCACTGCTTGCCGGTGTAGCCCTTCACGAAGGCCTCGTAGAGCGGCCGTCCGATGAGGCTGATCGCCTTCTCCTCGAGGTTCACCGCGTCCTCGGTGGCGATCTCGCTGGCCTGTTCGGCGATCAGTGCGCGGGCCTCGTCGGGGGTGTGGGACTTCCCGAAGAACTGGTTGATGAGACCGAGGTTCATCGGGAACGAGTACACCTGGCCCTGGTACTTCGCGAAGACCCGGTGCTGGTAGCTGGTGAACGAGGTGAACCGGTTGACGTACTCCCACACCTTCTCGTTCGAGGTGTGGAACAGGTGCGCTCCGTAGACGTGCACCTCGATGCCGGTCTCGGGTTCCTTCTCCGAGTAGGCGTTGCCGCCCAGGTGGGGGCGGCGCTCCAGGACGAGCACCTCGAGGCCGAGCTCCTCGGCACAGCGCTCGGCCACGGTGAGTCCGAAGAACCCGGACCCGACGATGACGAGATCGGGCTTCACACAGACTCCATTCGTTGGCTGACCGTGAGCGGGGGCCGCTCGGGGGCCGGGGCAGTCTAGCCGCGCGAGGTTGCGCTGCTTCCCCCGCCGGACCGGTTCGCGAGGAGGGCCCGGTAGGCGACCTTCCTCACTCCCTCGGGGACCAGACGGTAGCCGCCGCGGACCACCACGTTGCGGACGTACTGCCCCCGCGTGGTGACCCCGAGCCTGCGGAACCGGCGTTGGAGCGCGATCTCGGAGCGCAGCAGGGCCGTGCCGCCGCGGCGCGCATAGGCGCCGTCGCCGACCCGGTAGTAGACCAGCGGCTCGGCGAGGTTGGCAGGAGACGCTCCGCCGGCCACCATCCTGGCGAACAGCAGGTAGTCCTCCATGAGTGCCATGTCGGTGTACCCCCCGGCCCCCAGGACAGCCGAACGGCGGTAGACGACCGTCGGGTGGTTGAAGGGGTCGCGGAAGCCGATCACCCGGCGGATCTCCGCGGGGTCCACCGGCGGGGTACGCCGGCCCACCACGTCGCCGGGACGCTCCGGGTCCTCGGTGAACTCCAGCAACCCGGACCCCACGATGTCGGCACCCGCCTCCACGAGCGGCAGCTGGCGCTCGAAGCGGTGCGGGAGGCTGATGTCGTCGGCGTCCATCCGGGCGACCACCTCGTGCGTGGCGGTGGCCAGGCCGCGGTCGAGCGCGGGCCCCAGGCCGAGGTTCTCCTCGCACACGACGTGCCGCACGGGTACCGGGCTGGTTGCGGCGAGGTCCGCGATCGTGGCGGCGAGCTCCTCGGGGACCGGCCCGTCCTGGACGAGCACCACCTCGTCCGGGGGCCGGGTCTGGTCCTGCACGGTCGAGGTGAAGGCGGCGCGGAGGTAGTCGGCCCGGTCGCCGGCATAGGTGCTCATCAACAGCGAGAAGGGCTCCCGGGCGGTCGGGGTGACCGGGTCCGGCGGCCAGCCGGCGGGACGCAGGACCGTGGGGTTGGGACGGGGGCCGGTGCGCAGACCCGCGACGAGTCCGCGCCGCAGCCCCCGCCGCAGCGTGGCCCGGTCCTGCGAGGCAGCGACCGTGCGGGCCCAGCGGCGCAGGGTGGACCCGCCGTACAGCAGCTTCTCGGCGAGTGTGAGGGAGTCGCTGCGGGTGAACATCCACGCCTTGTTGCGGACCTCGTAGAAGAACCGCTCCCCCGGGTCGGCGTCGGTCGACCCGAACGTGCGGGTCTTATGCACGACGCGGCTGCCCGGGCAGTAGAGGCCGACCCCGCCGCGGACCAGGCGGGTGGAGAACTCGAAGTCGTCGTTCCACAGGAAGTAGTCGGCGACCGGCAGGCCGCGCTCGCGCACGGTGGCGGCATCGCAGGCCAGGGAGACGAAGCTGGCCGAGCGCACCGGAACGCAGCCGACGGTCTCCGCGCGGGCGGTCTCGCGGTCCCGGACCCCGGGCTTCGGGCGCGGCGTGTTCATCGGGTGGTCGCGGCCGTCGGTCCACACCACCCGGCTGGCGACGACACGCGGCGTCTCGCCGTGCTGCTCGCGGTAGCCCGACCACGCCCCCACCAGGGCCTCCAGCGCCCCCGGCTCGGGGACGGTGTCGTCGTCGAGCAGCCACAGCAGGTCGGGACGGTGTCGCAGGCCGCGCTGCAACCCCACGGCGAAGCCGCCCGCGCCACCGGTGTTCGCCCCGAGCGTCACGACGTCGATCGGGACGGGTCCTGCGTCGGACGCCAGGTCGGCGAGGTCCTCGGCGGTCCCGTCGTCGGAGGCGTTGTCGACCACGACGACCGAGACCGGCGCGTGGGACTGCGCCCGCACCGCGGCGAGGGACTCCGCCAACAGGGCTCGGCGGTTCCAGGTCACCACCACGGCGACGACGCGTACGGGCACCGGACGACCCTACTGGTCGGCGGACCGGTCAGCAGACCGCGTCGAGGTCATCGGTGTCGTTGGCGGCGTACCCGTCCTTGAGGCTGCCGATCGAGCCGCCTGTCTGGGTGCTGGTGACCACCGGCTTCTTCCGACGGGGCGGTCGGTCGGCGCGGGGACGCTCGCGGGCCTCCTCGAGCGCGGACCGCACGTCGGCGTGGATGGCCTCGACGTCGGGCGCGGAGGTGTTCACCTTCGGCGGGACGAACGAGACCGTGCGCATCGGCTGGGTCCGGGCCCTGAGCGCCAGCTGGGCGAAGGTGTCGAGCTCCGAGGCCGGCAGGTCGGTGGTGATGAGGTCGCTGCTGGCGCTGGTGATGGCCTCGAACTTGCGCAGCACCTTCGCCGGGCTGAGCTGGTCGAGCATGGCGTTCATGACGCACTTCTGCCGGGCCATCCGCGAGTAGTCGTCGGCCGCGACCCGCGACCGCGCGAACCACAGCGTCTCGAAGCCGTCGAGGGTCCGTCTGCCTGCCTCGATGTAGCCGGTGACGGGCGCGCCGATGCCGCCGATCGGGATCCGGTCCCGCACGTCGAGCTCGACACCGCCGAGCGCGTCGACCATCCGGCGGAACCCGGCGAGGTTCACCATGGCGAAGTAGTTGACCTCCAGGCCGGTGATGCCCTCGACGCCCTCGACGGTCGCCTGGATGCCGGGGTCGTCGTACTCGGTGAACAGGTCCTCGTTGTCTCGGGCCCAGGTGGCCAGGGAGTTGAGGTAGCAGTCGTCGCAGTCGAACCCGTCGGGGAACTGCCCTCCCATGACCGACCCCTCGGGGAAGGGGAAGTTCTGCATGTTGCGCGGGAGGCCGAACAGGGTGGTCTGCCCGGTCTCCTCGTCGATGCTGGCCAGCGTGAGGCTGTCGGGCCGCATCCCCCACCGGGCCGCGCCGGAGTCGCCCCCCAGGAGCAGCACGTTGTAGCGGCCGTCGGTGGCCTCGCGCACGACACCGTCGCCGAACATCGTGAGCACGAAGTCGCGCTGGACGGTGAGCAGGTGGGCGCCGAAGAGCAGGGTGCCGGCGACGGAGAAGCAGAGCACACCGTTGATGCCGACGACGGCCAGCCGCTGCTGTCGCAGCAGCCCGAGCGGCTCGCCCAGGCGCCAGGCGTCGACAAACAGCAGCGCCCAGCCAACGGCGAGCCCGGTGAGCACCCAGCGGAACAGGCCGAGCATGCCGGTGTCGGCGGCGAGCCAGAAGGCGAGTCCCGGCCACAGCCAGCCGAGGAGGGCCAGGAAAGCGACGACGGCGAGCAGCCCTGCCCAGACCCGCAGCGCCACCCGACCCACGCGCTTGTCCCCCGCGACCAACTGGGCGGAGCCCGGCAGCACGAGGGTCATCAACATGAGCGTCACCGCCCGGCGGAACCGGAGACGATCGGCCCGGTCGGGCCGCGCGGTCTGGTCTGCTGGTCGGTCACGCAACCCGGGGGAAGGAACGGGTGGCATGTGAGCGAGTATCACCAGTCACACGCGTCACACGGTTCAGGCGCGCCGCCCGGAGTCGATCTCCTCCTTCTTGGCCAACCGGTGCGCACGGCGGATCTCCGCCTCCCGGTGGCGGCGACGTTCCACGGCTCGGCGACCACCCGCACCCCGATCTCCATCGAGGTGCGACCCGCCCAGTTCACCTGGGCGTGGGTCCGCAGGATGTCGCCGACGTGGACCGGCGCCAGGAACGCCATCTCGTCCATCGCCGCGGTGACTGCCGGTCCTCCGCTGTGCCGCTGCGCGACCGCACCGGCCGTGGAGTCCGCCAGCCGCATCACCACCCCGCCGTGCACGTTGCCCAGGAGGTTCACGTGGGTGGGGTCGGCCAGGAGGGACAGGCTCACCGCGGAGTACGCCGGAGCGAGCGGCGCGAGGTCGGCAGAACCGGGCGGCGGTGCGGACGTCTCCATGGACGGCACGGTAGCGTCCGTGCGCATGGGCAAGGAGCCGCCAGAGTACGACTGGTTGTACGGCAGGGAGAAGCCGTCCCGCGACCCCGAACCCACCCGGGTGATGCCACTGCGTCCCCGGCAGGAGCCCACCCCACCCGCGCGGCCCCCGCAGCGGCCCCTCCCCTCCAGCACCGGCGCGGGACGCCCGGGCCGACGGCGCCCGTGGGGCAAGATCGCGCTCGGGGTCCTCGCCGCCTGGCTCGTCTTCCTCGTCGTCGTCCCGCTGATGGCCTGGGCCTCGGTCGAGAAGGTCGAGGCCACCCCCGAGGGTGACCGGCCTGCCGAGCAGCCCGGGTCGACGTACCTCCTCGTCGGCAGCGACAGCCGCGAGGGACTGACCCGGCGCCAACGCCGCGCGTTCGGGACCGGGGACGACGGGGGGCGGCGTACCGACACGATCATGCTGCTGCACACCGGCAGCGGACCGAACCTGTTGCTGTCGATCCCCCGCGACTCCATCGTCGACATCCCCGGCCGCGGCACCAACAAGATCAACGCCGCCTACGCCTTCGGTGGCGCCCCCCTGCTGACGCAGACCGTCGAGCAGGCGACCGGCATCCGCGTCGACCACTACGTCGAGATCGGCTTCGCCGGCTTCGTCGGCCTGGTCGAGGCCGTCGGTGGCGTCGAGATCTGCGCGCAGGACGCGATGCGCGACCCGCTGGCCAACCTCGACATCGAGGCGGGCTGCCAGGAGATGAACGGGCGCGTCGCGCTCGGCTACGCCCGCTCGCGCAAGCTCGCCAACCTCGGCGACATCGACCGCGCCCGGCGCCAGCGCGAGGTCGTGAGCGCCGTCGGCTCGAAGGCCGCCTCGCCGTGGTCGTTCATCAACCCGGTGCGCTACTACCGGCTGGCGAACGCCGGGGCCGACGCCCTCGTCGTCGGAGAGGACACCGGCCCCTTCGCGACCGGACGGTTCGCGTGGGCGATGACGCGCGTGGACGGGGAGAACGGCCTGACCTGCTCGATGCCGATCATCGACCTCGCGGTGAACTGGGACCCCGAGCGCAGCCAGCGGCTCTTCCGGCTGATCGCCGCCGACCGCACCGAGGACATCCCCAACCGCCTGTGCCGGCCCTCGGGCCTGGCCAACCAGTGAGGAACCCGTGACCGACACCGCGCCCGCGTCCGACTACGAGACCCTCCGCTGGGAGGTGGACGAGGACGGCATCCTCACGCTCTCCCTCCACCGGCCCGACGCCCTCAACGCGTTCACCGTGACGATGGCCGACGAGCTCGAAGCCGCCTTCGTCCGCGCCGCCGAGGACGACACGGTGCGCGCCGTGGTCGTCACCGGCACCGGGCGCGCGTTCTGTGCCGGGATGGACCTCTCGGCCGAGGGCAACGTCTTCGGGCTCGACGAGTCGCTGCGCCCCACCCCCGCCGACCTGCGCGAGCGGTTCGACGAGGCCGAGATCCACGACGGGGTGCGCGACACCGGGGGCCGGGTCACGCTGGCGATCCACGCCTGCCCCAAGCCGGTCATCGGCGCGATCAACGGCGCCGCCGTCGGCATCGGGGCCACCATGTCGCTCGCCATGGACGTCCGGATGGCCTCGACGAAGGCCCGGATCGGTTTCGTCTTCGGTCGGCTCGGCATCGTCGCCGAAGCCTGCTCGACGTGGTTCCTGCCGCGCATCGTGGGCCTGCCCACCGCCCTGGAGCTCTGCTACTCCGCCGACATCCTCGACGCCGAGCAGGCCCACGGCCACGGCCTGGTCCGCTCCGTGCACGAGCCCGACGACCTGCTCCCTGCGGCGTACGACCTGGCCCGGTCCTTCACCCGGGACCGCTCCCCCGTGGCCACCGCGCTGATGAAGCAGATGCTCTACCGCAACTCCGCCCAGCCGCACCCGCTCGAGGCGCACCTCACCGACTCGCTGGCGATGTTCTACACCAGCATCGGCGACGGCAAGGAGGGCGTCGCCGCCTTCCGCGAGAAGCGCGCCCCCCGCTTCACCGGCCGCGCCTCCGACCTCCCCGAGATCGAGTAGCAGCAGGGTCGAAAGTCACTACACGTGTAGTGACTTTCCAGTTTCGAGCCCCTCGGAGAGCCGATTTCCCGGAGTTTCCTATACATGGATCGGCCATCGCCGGTCAGGCGAGGTCCCAGCGCGCGACCCAGTAGCGGACGCCGAAGGGATCGTCGGCGTAGGCGAGGTCGGCGGTCTGCACCGCCCGGCCGGAGGCCAGGACCGCGTCACCGAGGGCCCGCAGCACCGGGGCTCCGGCCGCCAGGAGCTCCGCCCCCAGGTCCAGGTCGAGGCTGGCCAGGGTCACCGCGTCGCCCTCGCGCAGCGCCTCCTCGACCACGGCGTCGTACGGCGCGGCGCGCTCGTCCAGGTGTCCGGGCGCTTTCTCCCCACGCCTCGCCGACCCGTCGCCCGCGACGAGCAGCGCTCCTGCCTCCCCCAGCGGGGCCTCCAGGAGGCCGATGTCGCGGAGCAGGTGGGCAGCGACCGGCTCGCCCCACGCCGGCTCGGCGAGCACCGCGACGTCGTGCAGACCCTCCAGCGCCCGGCGTACGGCGGCGCGCAGCCCGGGCACGACGTCGGCGCGCCCTGCATGCTCGGGGAGCAGCAGCGGCGCGGCCGGCACGACGACCACCGAGGCGACGGAAGCAGACAGCCTCACGCGAGCCCCCGGACCAACCGCGCGGGTGCCAGGTCGCCGCGGATCGTGGCGACCATGTCGACCACCTGGCGGGTCTCGACCACCTCGTGCACCCGGAAGATGCGTGCGCCGTGCCAGGCGGCCACCGCGGTCGCGGCGAGGGTGCCGGTGAGCCGCTCTCCGACGGGCAGGTCGAGGCTCTCACCGACGAAGTCCTTGTTGGACAGCGAGACCAGCACCGGCCATCCGGTGGCCGTCATCTCGTCCAGGCGCCGGGTGAGCTCGAGGGAGTGCAGCGTGTTCTTCCCGAAGTCGTGGGCGGGGTCGATGAGCAGGCTCTCGCGCGCGACCCCCAGACCGACGGCCCGCTCGGCCTCCCCCACGGTGTGCGCGATCGCGTCGGCAACCACGTCGTCGTAGGCCACCCGGTGCGGCCGCGTGCGCGGCGTCGCTCCGCCGGTGTGGGTGCACACCAGGGCGACGTCGAACTCCGCGGCGACCTCCGCCAACCCCGGGTCGTGCCCGCCCCACGCGTCGTTGAGCAGGTCCGCTCCGGCCTCGCACACCGCACGGCCGACCTCCGCGCGCCAGGTGTCGACGCTGATCACCACCCCCGGGTACGCCGACCGGACCCGCGCCACGAAGTCCACCACCCGAGTCTTCTCCTCCGCGACGTCGATCACCGCGCCGGGCGCGGCCTTGATGCCGCCAATGTCGACGATCTCGGCACCCTGCTCGACGACCTGGGCGACCCGCTCGAGGGCCTTCTCCTCCGCCCAGGTCGCGCCGCGGTCGTAGAAGGAGTCGGGGGTGCGGTTGACGATCGCCATCATCAGCGTGGCGTCATCGGCGAAGGTGTGCCGGCCGAGACGGAGCATCAGGCGGCCCCTGCGTCGGGCACGCTGCGTGCCGGCGGACGCTCACCGGTCCGCACCACGCGCTCGAGCGGGGTGAGGCCGTCGCGTCCGGGGAGGTACTGCCGCAGCGCCACGGCGTCGCGCGCGGACCGGCCGCGGCGCCGGTCGGTCGCGGCCATGATCTGCAGGGCCATCGCGCCGAGGTCGTGCAGCCCCTGGTGGGTGTGGGCCCGGCGGCCGAGGTCGACCTGGGCGATCGCGTCGACCCCCCGGGCGGCAGCGGTGTCGACCAGCGCGGCGATCTCCACGGCGTACCCCGTGGGCACGCTCAGGGAGGCGAACAGCGGGCGCCGAACCGCCCATTCCCCCGCGAGGGGCTGCACAAGCCCCGCGAGCTCGGGCCACGCCAGGGCGATCAGCGGCCGGGCGACCAGCTCGGTGACGCGTCCGCCCTCGTAGGCGGTGCCGTCGCCGGTGAGCAGCGGGCGCTCGTAGAAGCCCTTGACCAGCTGCACCGTCCGGTCGGTGAGCAACGGGCCGAGCAGACCGGGGACGAAGTGGGTGTCCCAGTCGACGAGATCGGCGTCGATGAAGACGAGCACGTCGCCGTGGGTCACGAACTGCGCCTTCCACATCGCCTCCCCCTTGCCCGGCACGCTGCCGAGGTCGGGGCGCACGTCGGCACTGCGGTGCACGGTCGCGCCGGCATCGGCGGCGACCGCGGCGGTGTCGTCAGCGGAGTCGGAGTCGATGACCACGACCTCGTCCACCAGACGTGCGGTGTCGACGAGGGCCGCGCGGAGCCGGCTGACGATCGGCCCGACCGTCGCCGCCTCGTCGCGGGCCGGGACCACGAGGCTGACCGTGGTGCCGGAGGCCTGCTTGCGCTCGAGGAGGTCCTCGAGCGGCACGTCGGCCCAGTGGTGGGTCCGCCGCGCGAACCAGTCCTCGCTCACGGTGCCGAGCGTAGTCAGGCCCGGCTAGCGACCCGCCCCCGCAGCGTCTCGAGCGCCTCGCCGAGCCGGTCCAGGCCCCAGTCGAGGTCCTCGACCGAGATCGTCAGCGGCGGGGAGATGCGGATCGTCGAGCCGTGGGTGTCCTTGGCCAGGACCCCGCGGGCCAACAGCTCCTCGCAGAGCTCGCGGCCCGACCCGAGCGCCGGGTCGAGGTCGATGCCGGCCCACAGACCGCGCACCCGGACCCCGACGAGCCCCTTGCCGAGGAAGGCCTCGAGCCGCTCCCGGAGGTGGCCTTCAAGCTTGCGGGCGTTCGCCTGCGGCTCGCCGGTCTCGAGCAGCGCGATGACCGCGCGACCGACAGCGGTCGCCAGCGGGTTGCCGCCGAAGGTGCTGCCGTGGCTGCCGGGGGTGATCACGCCCATCACGTCACGGTCGGCCGCCACCGCCGACAGCGGGAGGATGCCGCCACCGAGCGCCTTGCCGAGGATGTAGAGATCGGGGACGACCTCGTCGCGCTGGCAGGCCAGCGTGTAGCCGGTGCGACCGAGCCCGGACTGCACCTCGTCGGCGATCATCAGCGCCCGGTTCTCGACGCAGAGCCGGCGCACGTCGGCCAGGAAGCCCTCGGGGGGCAGGATCACCCCGGCCTCGCCCTGCACGGGCTCGACCAGGACTGCCACGGTGTGCTCGTCGAAGGCCGCCTCGAGTGCCTTCGCGTCGCCGTACGGCACGGAGGTGAAGCCGGGCGTGTAGGGCCCGTAGTGCGCCTTGGCGACGTGGTCGCCGGAGAAGCTGACGATGCTGATCGTCCGGCCGTGGAAGTTGCCGTCCATCACGATGATCCGCGCGTGGCCGTCCGGGACGCCCTTGACCTCGTGGCCCCAGCGGCGGGCGATCTTCAGCGCGGTCTCCACGCCCTCGGCGCCGGAGTTCATCGGCAGCACCGCCTGCTTGCCGGTCAGCGCGGCGAGCTCGGCGCAGAACGGCCCGAGCTGATCGTGGTGGAACGCGCGGCTCGTCAGGGTCAGCCGGTCCAGCTGCGCGTGCGCGGCGGCGACCAGGTCCGGGTGACGGTGCCCGAAGTTCAGGGCGGAGTACGCCGCGAGGAAGTCAAGGTAGCGGTTGCCGTCGTCGTCGCTGACCCAGCTTCCCTCGCCGTGGGAGACCGCCACGGGCAGGGGGTGGTAGTTGTGGGCGCCGTGGACGGCCTCGAGCTCGACGGGTGTGGTGGACATGTCACCCACGATGCCAGGCGATCCGCAGTTTGCCGAACCCGTGAGAAAGGCCACGGTCACGGCCGGGCACTACCCGGCGGTAGCCACCCCTCGCCATACTGACCCACGCCCCCGACCCTCGACCCCCCACTGGAAGTGAGAGCTCGTGCGCAACCCCCGTGCCTTCCTCCGTCCCCTCGCCGTCGGTGCGCCGACGCCCGCCTCGGAGATCCCGTTCCGCCCCAGCCGGATGATCCACTTCTTCGACCCGAGCAACGAGAAGATGGCCGCCAAGGTGCCCGACATCGCGACCAAGGTCGACATCATCCTCGGCAACCTCGAGGACGCCATCAAGACCGACAAGAAGGAGGCCGCGCGCCAGGGCCTCGTCGACATCGCGAAGGCCACCGACTTCGGCCACACGCAGCTGTGGGCGCGGGTCAACAGCCTCGACTCCCCGTGGGTGCTGGACGACCTCATCACGCTCGTCACCGAGATCGGCGACAAGCTCGACGTCGTCATGGTGCCGAAGGTCGAGGGGGCGGACGACATCCACTACGTCGACCGCCTGCTCGCCCAGCTCGAGGCGCGCGCCGGCCTGGACCGGCCGATCCTCGTGCACGCCATCCTCGA